>JAHIPV010000016.1 GCA_018902845.1 Patescibacteria group bacterium | reverse complement strand
TTCTTAAACCAAAGAATAATTTCCAAAAACTTGATAAAATAGCTTATCAATGTTCTGATAACGAGTTTGCTAAATTAATGAGAGAAAAAGAAAGAATATTGTTTAATAGTTTAGAAAAATTTAACAAAAAATTTGATTTGCGCCAAAAAAGCCAAAGTTAAATTTCACCATCATTTTTCAATTAGTTAAGACTGGTTTTGATGGTAAAAGTCTGACGGGTTGTTTTTTGTCTGGTTGACGGCTACCAGGGTGTTCTATTGTTGCTTGGGCGTGATTTATTGCTGCTTTAGTTTTATCCGGAGCGACAGGAGGTTTAGCAGGTACCCTTTCTGGTACTGGTTCTGATAGTTCTTCTCCTATCGTGACTATTACCCCTTGGGTTCCTTCTGGTAGTCCTCTTCGTTTTGTCATAGTTTGTACTATTATATAGTATGTTTGGTTGTGAGTTGCGAAGCAGTTGTTGGGGTGAGGTGTTTTAGGTTGTTGGTTTGAGGAGACTTGAGGAGAAAACGCGCTTGAAGTCGTTGTCGAAAGTGGCAAAGTATTTGATGTTGTTGTGAGTTATGGTCAGAAGATGGTAGGCGTCACGAGGGCTGAGTTTGAATTTTTTAATATAGTTTAGAATTTTGAGATTTTGGGTTTTTGATGTAGGTGGATTGACTATTTTTAGATTTGGAATGTAAAGAATTTCTTTTGTGATTTTTTGCAGTATTTTGTGAATTTTTTCAATTGATATTTTTTGTTGTTGCAGTAGGAATTTGATTGAATGGATGAATTCGTCCAGTACAAGAGGAGAGATAAAGATTTTTTTATTTTGTTTAATTATTTTTTTGATAATTAAGTTGGCCTTTTGGGCGTGTGGGTGATTGGTAAATTTTAAAGAGATTAAAATATTACTATCAAGAAAGACTTTGTTGTGTCCATTGGTCATATCTGTCGTTTATGATTTGATTAATCAGTTTAATTGTTAATTTTGGATAATTAAGGCTTCCGCTTATTTGATCTATGTAAGCGAGTTTGCGTTTTAGAGACTGATTTTTTGTCTTTTTTTGAGTTGGGGTGAGATTGGCTATGGGTTTTGAGCGATGGATGAGGGTAAAGGAAACACCTTCTTCCAGTTGGCTTTGTATATATGGAAAATTTTGACGGAGTTGATTGACCGAGATTATTTGAGGTTGCATAATGTTAAGATTACGTTAAGATGATGTTTGTGTCAATGAGATGAAGCTATTTGTAGGCTGATTGGCGGTGTTGGATGACTACGATGTAGAGTATTTGATTGTTAATTTTGTAAACAATTCGGTATGGCCAGGCTCGAAGAGAGAATTTGTTTTTTAGTTCACCTTGTAGTTTTTTACCGTAATTTGGATCTTTTTCTAAAAGATTTATTTTTTTGATTATTTTTTTAATTTGATGCTTTGGGAGTTTTTTGAGTTGTTTTTGAGCTGTTGGAGAAAATTCAAGTTTCATAGATTTAGTTCTTTTAATATTTTTTCAAGAGGAATGGATTTGCCCTGTTTTATTTCTTTTTCTGCTTGTTGAATTTCTTTGTAAAGTTTTTTGTCGCTTAGAATTTCTAGTGTTTCTTCCCAGCTTTCGAGTTCTTCTGTAGACATAACGACAGCAGCTGGTTTGCCTTTGTGGGTAATAAAAAATCTTTTTAGATTATCATTAACTTGTTTGATGATGGTATATAAATTAGTTCTGGCATCGCTGACAGATAATGTTTGTGGTAGTACTGTTGTTGTATTCATAATGAATAGTACGACAGATCGTACGATAAAGCAAATTAAAAATTTAAAATCTAAAAATAAAATTGATGCTTGTTTGCGGGCGACCGCAAGGGTCGCCCCTACAAAAAAGATTTGCAATGACAGGTTTTCCCTTTATTTCTTTTTTCCCCAGCGTTCTTGGGAGATGTGGATGAGCTTATCTTTTTGCTGGTTTTTGCAAGATGGAGGAGGAAGAGTGACAGCGTAAAAAGGATCTTTTGTTTCTGAATCGATGCTTAATTTACAAATAACTTGGTAACGGCCAAGTTGAATTAAGTCTTCGGCGGGGAAATTGGGGCCGAATTCTTTTTGAAGTACAAAGGCGTCTTGGGATCCAACAATAAAAGACATAATAGAGCCAACATTACCAAGGATAGCATCTTGGATTTCCCGATCAAGCTGGGCCATGTATTGATTGGCAACTATTAAATTAAGATGGAATTTTCTGGCTTCTGAGAGTATTTTTATAAAAGCTTCGGTGGCGAAATTTTGGAATTCGTCAACATAGAGATAAAAATCTTCACGCTCTTCTTTTTTCTGAAATATTCTATTCATAGCCGAAAGCTGGATTTGGGTTATAAGCATGGCGCCCAGTAAAGCCGAGTTGTCTTCTCCCAGTTTGCCGGTGGAAAGGTCGGCAATAAGAATTTTTTTTTCATCCATGATTTGCTGGATATTTACTTTTGATTGACTGTGGGCAATGGTGTTTCTGATATTAGTTGAAGAAATAAACTGGCCGACTTTGTTTAGAATTGGGGATATGGCTTCGTTTTGGAATCTTTGTTCCATGCGATCGTATTCGTTTATCCAAAAGTTTTTGAGAGTTTGATTGGTGAGTTTTTCGACAACTTGGTGGCGGAATTTAGAATTAGTAAGAATTTCAATAACGTGAGTCAGGTCGCTGTTGGGAGTGTTGACCAGAGTTAAAAGTGTGTTTCTTAGGATATGTTCCAACCTGGGGCCCCACGAATGGCTGTAAAGTTTTTTGAAAATGGAAATAACACTGGAGGCAACCAGTTCGCGCTGTGAATCGTTTTGGGCTTCCAGAATGTTTAGGGGATAGACATAGTCCGGGTCGGCTGGGTTGAAGTAACAACAGTCGTTGATTCGGTGAGATGGGATGTAGTTTAAGATGTTTTCACAAAGGTCGCCATGAGGATCAATGATGGCTACACCACGGCCTTTTCTGATATCGTCTATGGCCATGTTGGCAATGAGAGTGGTTTTTCCAGTGCCTGATTTACCGATAATATAAGTATGACGACGGCGGTCTTCGCCTTGTTTGATGCCAAAAATAGTTTCTTGGTTTCTGAACTCGGTTTTGGCAAAAAAGATGACCTGAGATTTTTGTTCTTCGTTAAGTTGGGTGGCGACTGGTAGATTGTCGGGTGGATCAGCGTATAATTTTTTGCCCCAAGCGATGTTTGGCAGTTTGGTTAGTTTGTTGGGAAAATGCCAGATGGCGGAAAGTTCTTCTGTGTTTAGAATTTGGTTTTGCAGGCCACGGAGAATTTGGCGATTGATAATTGATGGTTTTAGTTTGTTTTTGTTAAGAAAGCCTGGATTTTTACTGGTGATAAAATTGCCTTGTGGATTGGTAAAAATACCAAATGATGATGAAATTGAGGCCAAAAGACCTGGATTGTTAGAAAGGAGATTTATTTGAGTTAAAATGCCGGGGTATTGGATTTTTTCTTCAAAAATTCGTTTGTCGGGGTGAGTTTGTCGGAAATTTTTTTCTTTGTCAACAAGAATGCCGTTTTGAATAGTAGAGGTGATGGAGTTTTGCCAGTTTTTGGGGGCGGGGGACAAAATTATTTGGTACAAAAAGAAAAAATCAGGATCATTGGAGCGGGAAAGGGGAGCTAAGACAGAATTTAGGGGATCGGTATCATGGAAGTCACGATTAGTTTTTAGAGTGTAAAAATGAGATTTTGATAGAGTGAGTTGAGTAAGCTGACTTTGGTTTAAAAGTTTTGTCGAGGAGAGGTAGTCTGTTTCTGTTTCTTTTATAATGGCTGATGGGAATTGGGCTATGATTTGAGATTGAAGGAATTCCAAATTTGAGGTTGGAGAAGTAATGAAAAATCGGATTTGCTGGTTAATAAGGGCTATTTCTAGTGAAGCGATAGTGGGTTTTTTGTTAAAAATAGTTTGAAATAAAGACTGTTTGGATTGATGGGTAAAATTGGCCAGAAGAGAAGACATTGATTCCGGAGTGAATTCGTTGTTTTTGGGAATAAGGATTTCCAGAATAGAAAGTTTGCTGTCTGTGGCAGGAGGTGACATTGCTAATTTTAACATATTGACCTTTTGTTATATTAGTGTAATGTTAATGTTATGTTAGTACCTACAAAACAAAACATAAGCACGGTAACGGATTTGAGGGTTAATACTATTGCGTTATTGGATGAGGTTGAGAAAAAAGGAATGAAATATGTGTTTCAAAGATCAGTTCCAAAGGCGGTATTGTTGAGTATGGATAGGTATAAAAAATTATTGGAAATGTTGGAAGATTGGGAAGACGAATTTTTGGCAAGAAAATTAGAAAAGGAAGATAAGGGTAATGGGGTTAGTTTGAAAGCGGTGATGGAAGAGTATGGAATAAAAGCATGAAATATGAAGTAAAGTTTTCTGATGAGGGTTGTAAAAAATTAAAGAAATTAAGTAGATCGGATACTGAGAGAGTTTTGTTGAAATTGAATGTTTTGGAGGATTTTTCTATGAAAGTTGGAAATATTAAGAAGATGAGAAGTACAATTGGCGATGTTTATCGTTTGAGAGTTGGGAAGTTGAGGGTTATTTTTGAAGTTGACGAAAGAAATAAAAAGATTTGGGTGTTGAGTGCCGGATATAGAGGTGGGATATATTGAAAAAATGTTGAAGTATTGAAATGTTGATGCGTTGATGATATGATGAGTTTATGCAAAAACAAAAAAGAAATGATAATAAAATGGTAAGAACAACGGTGAGTTTACCTTATTGGTTGCACAAGAGACTTAAATTGCAGGCTGTGGATGTAGGTATAAGTTTTTCTGATATTGTTGTGGAAGAAATAGAAAAGGCTAGAATTGTGAAGAAGTCGGGGAGTGGTAGAGAAGACTATCTAAAAAAATTAGAAGGCGTAAAAGGCAAATGGTTTACTGATAGTGATTATGTCGATTATAAAAATATTAGAGAAGATTTAAAAAAAAGAGAAAGACGACTATATGGCTGATAAAAAATTATTAGTTGATAGTTCAATTGTCATAGATTATTTGCGAAAGGGTTGTACTAAAAAAACTGTATTTTATCGATTGACTAGGAAGTATAAGATGTACGTGTCTTTTTTGATATACGCAGAATTGTTTGCGGGAAAGAGTGTGTGGAAGAAAAAAGAGGCCAGGAATGAATTGGAAAAAATTTTGTCTGGTATGACGATTTTGTTTTTTGATAATATAAGTATTGCTATTGAAGCTGGGAGGATTAGAGCAGAGCATGGTTTAGATTTGGTTGATTCTGTAATTGCGTCAGTTGCGAAAAAGGAGAAGATGGTATTGGCAACTTTAAACTCGAAGCATTTTAAAAAAGTAAAAGGATTGAAGTTGGTGGATTTGAAGAAGATTTGAGGTTTTTTGTATTGCGTAATGGATGTGTGTTTGATATTATGGGGAAAATCTTTTGATTTGCTTTAAGCTAAAGGCTAGTTTAAAAGCGGAGAAAAGGACAAGTTCTTTAACAAACAATCCAAGACCGTTGCCTGAGGGCAACGGAAATCACAAATTACAAATCTCTCCTCCAAAGGCGGACTAAAGAATTTTCAAAAAATGTCATCCCGACCGAAGTGGAGGGATCTCTCGCGAATGCGAGGTCTCCGATGAAATTGGAGTTTTGAAATAAATTAGGATGATGCTTCTGAAGCGGACAGTAGAAAGGGTGCAAAGATTTTGCATTTTTTCTAATGTCCGCTAACATGTGGGCAAAAAAATAATGAAGGGAGGTGAGGACGAAAATGGCGCATCAGAAGAACAGAGCGAAACGTCGGAAGCCATCTGGAAAGCGCAGGGCACGCCGTACGAAACGACGTGCGCAGAAGGCGAACGAAAAGTAGTGAGAGGGCAGAGGGGGCAGAAAGATCGCCCCCTTCTGAAAATTAAAAAAAAGAAAGGAAAAAGAAAAAAAAGAAAGAACAAGAAAGAACAAGAAAAGAAAAGAGATCCTTCGACAGGCTCAGGATGACGAAGGGAAAAAAAGAAGAGAAGAAAAAGAAAAGAAAAAAAACCAAAAAAAATAAAATTCCAAAATTCGTTTTTTGCGGGCGACCGCAAGGGTCGCCCCTACAAAGGCGAAGTCCAGTGGGCGGAGAGCCCACGCCCCTTTTTGTTTTTTGTGAGTTCTTGGATTGTTTGTGTTTGTTAGTTAAAAATAAGATTTATAAAATTTAAAATAAAGCATTATGACAAGAATAACTGTAGAACAAATTTCAAAAAGACCTGGGGTGGCGCGAGGAGTGAGGTTAGGCGAAAGAGGTCGACCAAGATCTGGAAGACTGACGAGAGCTGAAAGGCATTTGGGAAAGGGTGGGGTGAGCAGAGGAAGAAGACCTAGAAATTAAAAATTTGATAAAATAGAGTTGTGGCAAAGAGACTGTATAGAATAGAGAGACAAGATGGTAGTGGTGGTGTTTTGACAAGGTGGTTGACAGAAGGGGAAGCTCGGAGGATGACAGGTTTGGGGTACAGAACGTCCGAGCGAAATAGGTTGATGCCAACAAGAAGATATGACGGAAGTAATTGGCTTGTAGTGAAATCGGCTGAGGCGATGGAGGCAAGAGAGAAATGACCAGATTGCCAAGGAATTTGCAGAAGGTTTTGTGGAGTTGGAATTTGAAGGATATTGATAAAAAGAGAGATAAGAATTTGATTATTACCCAGGTTTTTAATTGGGGGAATGAGGATTTAGTCCAGTGGGTGTTGAAGAATTATTCGGTTAATGAAATAAGACAAGTTGTTGGAAAACCCAGAAGAGGCATGTGGTGGAGGAGAGTGTTAAATTTTTGGGTAAAGATATTGGATGTGAAAGTTAAAAAGAATGACTTTGAAAAAGCTGTTTTAAATGTTAATCCAGTGATTTAATGAGGCAGATTTTTTGGAATACTATTGATGATAAGAGGAAAGAATTGTTGAAGGGGTTGGAATTTTTGGATAAATTTGGATTTTATTTAGCCGGTGGGACTGCTTTGGCTTTGCAATTAGGCCATCGGACTTCGGAGGACTTTGATTTTTATAGCAGGAAGGACTTTGATGTGAATAAATTGGTAAGTGAGATTAAAAAAAGTTTTCCAAAGGTTAAGGTAAATATCCCAGATGAAAATAATTTGTTTTGTGAAATTGATGGTATTGAGTTGTCTTTTTTTATTTATGAATATGATTTATTGAAGGATTTAATTGATTTGAATTTTGTAAAATTGGCTTCTGTTGAAGATATTGGAGCTATGAAATGTATAGCAGTAATTCAAAGGGGAACAAAGAGAGATTTTTATGATGTTTATTATTTATTAAAAAAGATGTCTTTGGAAAAGTTGTTTGGATTAATAAAAAAGAAGTATTTTGAGTATGATATTTATAATGTTTTGACTGCTTTACTTTATTTTGATGATGCGCAAGCAGAGCCGGAATCATCAAGGTTTGTAGTTTTTGATAAGAGTTTGAGTTGGGAAAATGTGAAGAAAGAGATTGAGGAAAAAGTAAAAGAGTATAGGTTGGGAAAGTGAGATTTGACAAAGAATTGAACTGGAGGTAACATTAATTGTTACTTGTAGTTCACATTATGAAAAAGAAAGATTTGGCTTTAGCTTTATATAAAAATTTGCAGACTGTGTTTAGTGTGAAGGAATTGACATTGATGTTTAGTGAAATTAGTTATAAAAATTTAAAGAGAAGATTGAATTATTTGGTTAAACAGGGTAAATTGAGAAGTGTGAGGAGGGGGATTTTGGTTAAGGAAAGTTACAGTATCAGAGAATTAGTTAATAAGATTTATAAACCGGCCTATATCAGTTTGGAGACGGTTTTGCTTGATGAGGGGATAAATTTTCAGAGTTATAAATCAATTTTTGCAGTTTCTTATTTAAATAGAGAAATAGAGGTTGATGGCACAAAAATTGTTTACAGGCGTTTAAAAGATGAAGTATTGTTGAATAGTTTGGGTGTTATAAGAAAGGAGAATTGTGTGATAGCGACAAAAGAAAGGGCTTTTTTAGATGCGGTGTATTTGTATAGGAATTATTGTTTTGATAATTTGAGTGTTTTGGATTGGAAGAAAGTTTTTGATATTGCGCCTATTTATAAAAATAAATCTTTTGTAAAGAGGGTGAATAGTTATTATAAGATTTATAAGCAGGAAAATGTTTGATAAAAATAGACATAAAATAATAATGATTAAGATTTTAAAAGAGATTTATGCTGATATGGATTTGGGGAAGTTGTTGGGTTTTAAGGGTGGAACTATGGCTTTTTTGTTTTACGATTTGCCCAGAATGTCAGTAGACTTAGATTTTGATTTGCTTAAAAAGACAGATGAAAATTTTGTTTTGGAAAGATTGGAAAAAATTTTGCTTAAATTTGGAAAAGTTACTGAAAAGATTATAAAAAAACATACCTTATTGCTTGTATTGGACTATGGTTTTGGAGAAAGAAAATTAAAGATTGAGGTTTCTAGAAAAAAAACGAATACAAAATTTGTAGTGATGGATTATCTTGGAATAGCTATATTGGTGATGAATAGAGATGGAATGGTGGCTGGAAAATTGTTGGCTTTAGTTGATAGAAAAAAGTTTGCCAATAGAGATGTTTTTGATACTTGGTTTTTTTTGAAGAATGACTGGAGTGTTGATGAGGGTGTTTTGTTGGATAAAAGTGGTTTGAGTAAAGAAGAGGTTTTGAAGAAAGCGATGGAAAGGGTGGAGAAAATAAAGGATAATGAGATTTTGTTTGGTTTGGGTGATTTGTTGGATAACAAACAGAAGGAATGGGCAAAGAGAAATTTGAAAAAAGAAACCTTGTTTAATTTGAGATTGAGATTGGAATAGGTTTCCTATATTTATAATTATGTGTTGACAGGTGTGGAATGGGTGTGTATAATCGGCCATGTTGCAAAAAAAGACAAACAGTCTTGTAGGGCAATATATGAAAGCCTTGATTTAACTCCCTCGGGAGCTGATCTGGGTTTTTTTGATTTTTGAGCTCAAAAATCTTAAAAAGCTTAAGATAATTTGGCTCAAAAAGCACATTAAATTTGAGAGTGACGTAGCGTACAGTGCTACAGAAAGGGTTGAGGGTTGGGTCAATTTTTTCTGTAGTATTGTACGTTTGTATTGGAAAAAAGAAACAATATGTAGGATCCCTAAAAGGGAGGAGGTGAGAAAGATGTTGCAATTTGCGAATTGCCTATTGGGTTTAGTGCCGGTCGGTTTTCTGATTTTCATCGTTTGGTGGGCAAGTAGGAACAAGAAAGACCTGGAGATTCGAGAGGAAACCAGGTTGCAGCAAGGCATGAATCCGGTCACAGCGTTTTTTGTGACCGGATGGCAGGAGATCAGTGCCTTGATCTTACTGCCACTGCGGCTGTTCGGTAAGGTGGGAGTGGTTCCCATCGTCCTGATTTTCTTGTTCATGACTGTTCCGCTCTTTTCGGTCTGTGTTGATCTTTCTGATGCTGTGCTAGATCAGATTGAGGCCGAGATAGGGGTTGATTTGAGAGCCCCCTTTGAGTGGGTGGGGATGCAGATCCAGGCCTACTGGCCCGAGGAGAACGGCGGTGGTGGGAACGGCAATGATGGACCGGACGGTAGCGCGCAGGGCGTTTTGCCTGGGCAAACGGTTTCCGGTACGTGGCAGGGAAAGCCGTATACGTGGACGGTCGCGCAAAAGGGCTCGTATAGAGCTTCCGGACAGGGCTTGGTCAGTAGTTGGTGTGCCGAAAACATCACATGGTCTGGCCCGGTCCCCGAGGCAATCATCGTCCAGGGAGCGGATACGTGCCTTCCTTTTGCTCAGTGACGACGTCACTCTCTTAACCCGCCCGAAGAAAGGCGAAGTAGAGGTGGTGGGTTCTCCCGAAAGGGAGAGCCCACGCCAACACTTCGTATAAAGAAAACTTCGGGCGGTAACATTTAAATTTAAAATTACAAATTCAAATTTCCAAAATTAAAACAAATCCGAAATTCTATCCGCCAAAGGCGGACTAGAGAATTCGAAATACTAGATAAATTCAAATATCGAAATTTCCTCCTTCGCTAAAGCTATCGAGGACAAGTAAAATTCAAGATAAATATAAAATAAAAAAATGGTTTTGTCATTATTTGTAATGACAGATTGGTTATAATAAAAATTAATTAAGTTAAAGATTTATAAAAATAAAATAAAAATATGACTGGTGTTTATGACAAACTTACAAAACCAATGAAACCGGATTTTTATCCGGTAGAGCAACAGCCCAAAGCTGCTACTGTTAGACAGATTGCTGGGGCGCATTTGAAACAAGTGCCTGCAGATGTGACTGATAGTCTTTTTGCTGGAGCTAGAGCTCAAGTGGGAAAAGTAATGCAGAAAGTAGGGCAGGGTTTGGGAGACCGGATAGCAGTAGCAGGAGTTAATTTAGTAGCTGGTTTAGTAGTTAGGGGGGTTGAGTCTTACAACACAGAGAGAAAACAAAAGAGAAATGCGTCAGAGCCGGACGCGAAGACAACTGCCGTTGTCCCTTTTGGAAGATAAAAATAATTTTAGTTTATTAAAAATTGATTTATAAGAAAATACAATGTCAGAATCAAGAGCCATAATGTTAAGACCTGCCGGAAGTATGACGTTGAGTGATGGTCCGATGCGTACGGTTGGTGAATATATTACAGGAGCAGGTCAGTCTCTTGGTACAGCATGTAAAACACGGTTTTATCAGTCAACCGGGGAGTTGCCTGATACGTTTCCTGAGGCAGTTGATAGAGCAATTCGTCCATATCTTAGGTGGAAATCTAGGGCAGAAATGGAGCAAAAAGCCTTGGAGACACGTAAGCGGGATTCTTTTAGTGCTAGAGAGGCGGAAATAATGCTTCGCCGACCTGATGTTTTAAATGAAATAACAAGTGTTCGTTTAGGAGATGTATCTGTAGTTAGAGATAATGAGATGGAGTTAGCGCATCAGTGTGTGGTTGTTAAAAGGAGAGAAGGAGATGGTGCGGCAGAAAGATTTTTGAGAGAAGCTGAAGAAGATATTGCAGGGCAATTAGTATCGTTTGTGGGACCTGTGATTGAAGAGCGCAGAACACGCGAGTCTTTACATAATGTGACTGCCGGTCTCCATGTTAGAGAAGCGCCGCGACGAGTACATCCGATGGAAGATTCAGGTATGCCTAAAACAGGAAGAAATGGTGTTCCTGTTATTCATATTGAGCCTGAAGTTCTAACTGGAATATCTAAAACTGCGGATAATAGGGATACTGGTTATTTACCGGCGGATAAGTTTGGAGGTGTAGGAGTTTATGTTGATCCTTTTGGGAATATACGTTGTTATCGTGGCCAGGAACCCGGTGATACTGTTGGTCATCTTAAAGGGGTTGATATGAATGAATTTTTTACCGGATCTCAGGTTGATGATGGGGCTGAATATTTATGCCTTGATGATAATAAGTGGAAGTGGTATGTTCGGCCTGCACGGGGATTGGCAAAGCGTGTTTTGGCCTTTCGTCGTAATGGTAAGAGAGATCTTGTTAATCCAAGAGGTTCTGTGGAATTGGCTCCTTTGGATAAAAAGGATAAGTGGAAAAAACATTTGTTGAGGGTTGGTTCAATAGAAATGACTCCACATATGTTGCAAGGTCCAGTAAGGATTCCAGTACCGGATGCACCGGCGTTGGAGAGAATACTGGTAGATGAACTTCGTGAAATTAAAGGGGTTTTTGAGAAAAGAGATAGATATGATAATCCGATTACTGACCCTGAGAAATCGGAAGGAGAGTTTCGTATGGGGTTGGCTCAATTTATTAGAGAGCAAGTAGACTTTCCACGAGTAGGAGTGGTTCGTAATCTGCTTGGATTACAATCTAAAGATCAAACCAAGGTGTCTGAAGTAGCTCCTTTTTCTTCTGGATTTCAGTCAGCTATTCATTTTTTACAAATGGATAGAATTGGTCAGAGAAATTTTTTACGGCAACGTGGTCTATCTGATGATGATGAGGTAATAAAAAAAGCACAAGGTCTTGCAGTGAGACAGATTGTTAGGGATCCAAAGGGTGGAGAGATTTTGCAACTTTTTGTAGATATGAAGTGATTGAGTTGGATATAAAGAAAGTTTAGAGTATTTTAATATAGGTTTGAATGTGGTATAATCAGTGTGTATTTTATATCTAACTTTTGCGTTGGAGTTTAAGGTACAAAATTATGCCGTTTTACGGTATAAGCACTTTAACAAGAGAGTGATAACTAAATTATTTGAATGGCTCTTTAGAGGGAATTAGATATTGTCTAGTTTTTTCTTATGAGTCATTCAGATAAAAAATAAGATCTAGGAAATAAGCCATGGAGGTGGCAAAATGAATGCGAAAAAATTCGCGGTTCGATCGGTCACCTCCTTGGTGATCGTTTTATTGGTGGGGCTGAACTGGGTTCGGCCTGTAGAAGGCCAGGAGGAGCAGCCCTGGATTGCTCCTGTAGGTTCAGCAAGGGGAGTTTGGAGTTTTGGTGTTCCAACCGACTACCAAAATCGCCACACTGGAATTGATTTTCTCTCTCCGCTAGGTACGGAAGTACTGGCAGTGGCGGATGGAGAAGTCGTCTTGATTGGATGGTGGCCAGTGGGAACGGCTCCTAACGGTCATGGCGAAACGCTTTGGCTTTATCACGGTGAATCTGACGGTCGACCAGTATATTCGGCCTACGCTCATTTGTCACAGTACCGTGTGGCGGTGGGTGATCGAGTCGATCGAGGTGAAATAATTGCCTTGACTGGTCAGACTGGAGCCGGAACCGGTCCCCATCTTCATTTTGCTGTGGGGCGAAAGAATCCCAGTGAAAGTGGATGGCAGTTTTCGGATTGGGACAATCCCGATGATTATATCGGCGAAAGTCCCGAAGTAAGCCCAGGGAATCCTGGTCCACGGAATGTTGAAGTTCCGGTAGATTGGGGACGGATAGCACCAACACTGTTGGTCTTTGGAATCATCCTCTTTTTCTTCTGGAAATACCAGAGGATGAAGAAAAAGGTCAAAGAGTTGGAGGAGCAACAAGAGTGGCGACCGGTGAAGCGTCGATTTGGGAGATTCTTGATTCTGGGTCTTGTCTGCCTAGTAACATGGGTAGCTTGGCCGAGCCGACGAGAGATTTTGAAGAATTCTGTATGGTTGACGAATGGTATCTGGTTGACCATTGTACTGGAGTATGCTTGCTTAACTCTGGTGCAAGGTTTTTCAAAAACACTGTGGATGTGGTGCAGGAAGGTGACCGACTTTTTCTACTCTTGGATTACCAAGTTGACGTATTTGTACTTGGTGATTCTTGTGATAGTTTTAGTCGGTGGAATTTGGTTTACACCCGAAGCGCCTCGGGCACAGGAGTGGGAGAGGACGTATCCTCCCGTTCCGAGCCAGGAAGGCGACGCGCCCCAGTGGAAAAGGGTCTCGTTAACGTACTGGAACGGGAACCTTTACCATTTTGACTTGCCACAAGACAAGTGGCAGGACGTTTGGGATGCTGGACTCCGGTTCGGAGTAGAGCCGGCCTATGTGGCCTGCCTCGGGTCCTCGGAATCTCCCAACTTTTGGGAGAATACGGGGATGCACTGTTCTTTGGCTGGGGCCTGTGGGCCTTATCAATTTATGCCGGGGACTTGGCCGAGCTATTCGCCTTGGCCTGGTGCGGATAGAACGGCGTGGCCCGATGCTCCAAACGGAGCATCTAACATGGTTGCCAAGCTAGGACTTGACAAGGAGACAACCATGTTGGGTCACAGAGGAAACTTTACTGGTTCCGATGGTAGCCTGTGCTGGAATCAGCACGTACCGCAAGCTGATTACGTTTGGCGTTGTACCCAAGCGGTACGCGAAGCCTTGGGACGGTGACGCCAAACGAGTAGGTGGGGAGCTGGCGATGTGCCAGCTCCCCAAAGGGTTTTAGAAAAAAATGTTGTCGCTCTCTTGTGTTAATTATTGTAAATTTTGTTTAAAAAATTTGTAGTAATTAGTAAGAGGTTAAAAATATATGACAGGAATAAAAAGATTAACTAGTGGAGGAGAAGGAAGGTTTAGTTTGGAGGAGTTTGGAGTAATGGATGGAAAAATGTTGCTCAAGAAAGATGCAGAAAGAGTGTTTGGTTGTGTGAAACAGGCAAGGGTTGGTGATGTTGATAAAGAGACTGGTTTGAGAATTGGAGTAACGATGGTAAGGAGGGGTAGTGTGTTGAGACCTGTGGGGGTTCGAGTAGCGAAGGATGATGAAAATGGAGTATGTTCTGGTGTTTTTACCGATAAAAGTGGAGGATGGGAGAGTGGATTTTGGGCGGTTGGGCCTGGATGGAAACCGCCGGAAAGATTTTGGGATAGTCTTTGTGGAAGATTGGAGAATAAATTTGGAAATGGTGGACTTAGTGAGGAAGATAAGGGTGTTGTGCGAGTTTTGAATAGGGTTGTTGATAGAGCGAAGAATGAGCCAGTAGTGATTTTGGCAGAAGGTGCCGATATGGAAATGGTTGCAGGAATGAAAAGATCGACAGTTTTGAGAGCTGGTGCGAGGATGATGACTGAGATTGAGAAAATTAGGGACAGATTGAAAGAGCGTGAAATGCTTGATGGAAGTGGAAGAAGGGAGGTGAGGTGAAAAGAAAGAGATTAAATTGGATTGACACCGAAAGAGAAGTAGGTGAAATGAAAGATGTTGTAGGTAAGCCAGTAGAAAGAAAAATAAAACCTGTGGTAGTGGGTTTGAGAGCACGGGGTATTAATACTCATGATTCTTGTGGAGGTCATTTGAACAGAGGTGGAGTGGCGCCACGAGTTAGTGTTGGGGGGCCAAATCTTCGTGTTTTGGCTACTAGGCATTGGGAGCAATTGGATAAGGGATTGTTGGGAGTTGAGATTGCTAGGGAAATGGAAGAAGAAAGAAAACGAGAGAGATTGAAAATTGAACCTTTGGTAAGAGAGTATAATGAGACAAGAAATGTTCCTGACGATACGCGTTTAGTAGTTAGAAGAGATGCTTTGGGTTCTGATAGAATTGAGAGTTTTGGTGTCCCTGCTTTTGAGCAATCGGGAGGATTGGGTATAGGTAAAAGGATAAAAGTAAAAGAATATCAGAAAGAGATGAATGAGTTTGGCAGGTTTTTGAAAAAGAAGTTTTTGGGATAAGGTGTCTGTTGGTGTTTTGCAAAAATGGGGGAGTATTTGTCAAGTGGTAGTAGACAGTATTGCGGGAGTGAAGTCTTGTAATTTGTGGTAGAATTTTGTTATGAATAATGCGGATTTAGGGATAATTTTGGCGGTAAAGTTTGGTTCTAAGGCGGGAGGATAGGTTTCCTGATTAAAAAATTTGGAGGATTAAATGACTGTAAAAAAGCAATTAGTGAGAAATAAGCTGGATTTGATAAATATTTTGGTGTATCAATATAGAAAATTAGATGAGGAGTTGTTTGTTGGATCGATTGGAAAGCATTTAGAAAAGAAATAGCTTTGGAGTCTTGTGATTTAGCTAAATTGCGGGAGTGGAGTCTTGTAATTTGACAGAATTACGGGAGTTGGATAGAATAGGAGTATGTATATAAAAAGGTATTTACATGAACCGATTTTGGAATTGTTGAAAAAAAAACAGAAGAAAAACAGAGTAATTGTGTTATATGGGCCTAGGCAGGTAGGAAAAACTACTTTGATTAAAGAATTAATAAAGGGTTGTGGTTTGAAAACAAAGTTTTTTGCTTGTGATGACCCCGATATAAAAAGTCTTTTAAGCGGGATTGGATTGAGTAAATTAAAGACTTTGGTTGCCGGTTATGATTTGGTGGTATTTGATGAAGCGCAAAGGATAAGAGAGATCGGGACAATGCTTAAACTATTAATTGATTATTTGCCTAAAAAGAAAGTGTTGGTAAGTGGTTCTTCCAGTTTGGATTTGGCTAATAAAATTAGCGAAGCTTTGACTGGAAGAAAAAAGACTTTTTTTATGTATCCTTTGAGCTTGGGGGAGGTGTATTTAAAGAAAGATGAAATGGATATTAAAACCGGGGTGGATAGAATTATGCGTTTTGGCACATATCCTGTTGCTTTTTCTTTATCTGATGAAATGGAAGTAGAAGATTATTTGTTGGAGCTGGCCAGAGATTATTTATATAAAGATGCTTTGGAATATCAGCAAGTAAAAAATACCGAGCAAATTCGTAAATTATTAGTGGCTTTGGCTTTGCAAATTGGGCAGGAAGTGTCTTATACAGAGCTGGCTAATACTGTTGGAGTAGATCAAAAGACTGTGGTTAGGTTTATAGATTTGCTGGAGAAAAGTTTTGTGATTTTTCGTTTGTCTGCTTTTAGCCGTAATTTAAGGAATGAATTGAATAAAACAAGAAAAATATATTTTTATGATTTAGGTATTCGAAATGCTTTGATTAAGAATTTTAATAATTTTGAGTTAAGAAATGATAAGGGTAATGTATGGGAGAATTTTTTGATCGTGGAAAGAATGAAAAGGGATGCTGTTAAAAAAGAGAGAAA
The DNA here is from genome assembly GCA_018902845.1 of Patescibacteria group bacterium. Classification (GTDB taxonomy): domain Bacteria; phylum Patescibacteriota; class Microgenomatia; order UBA12405; family UBA12405; genus JAHIPV01. The sequence continues at coordinate 24,651 of JAHIPV010000016.1, read as the reverse complement.
GAATTATTATTTTTGGAGAACTTATGATAAAAAAGAGATTGATTTAATTGAAGAAAGAGGAGGCAAATTGAACGGTTTTGAGTTTAAGTGGAATAGCCGAAGTTTTAAGAAACCGAAGCTTTTTTTGGAAAAGTATAAAAGCAGTAGTCTGAGTTTGGTAAATAGAGAAAATTTTTTAGATTTTGTGATGTGATTTGTGGTAGAATTTGGTATGTGGGTGTGGGATTATAATTTACCTAAAAACTGGAAGCCTAAGACTGATGAGGAGTGGGAGTGGTATTTGGTGAGAAAGATTAATTATAGTGATTATGATGGGTTTAAAAAGGACGATGTAAAGAAGTATTTTTTTAAGATTCGAAAGTATCTGGATCCTTATAAAAGAGCAATGTTATCTGATTATTTGGGGGTAAGTTATGAATGAGTTGACTAAAAACCAAAAGTTAGCGATTGAAGTATTGGCTAATTCTGATTTGTCAAATAAATTTTATTGGTCAGGAGGAACTTTGTTGGCGGTTAAATATTTGAACCATAGAAAATCTGAAGATGTTGATTTTTTTAGCAATGAGAGGTTTGGACGCGAAGAATTAGAAGATTGGTTAAATGATTTTATGAAAAGATCAGGATTAAAGAAATTTAAAGAAGAAAAGATTTATGACAGGTGGGAGTTTGGATTTGAAGGCGGAGAAGGATTGAGAGTTGAGTTTGTTTATTATAATCATGACCGAAAGACTTTGGTTAAGAGGGTGAAATATAAGGGAGTGATGGTCGATTCTTTGGATGATATCGCTGCCAATAAAACTTTGGCTTTTATTGATCGAAATGAGCCTAAAGATTTGTTTGACATTTATTTTTTAATAAAGAAGACAAAGTTTACCCCTAAAAAGTTATTGGATTTGGTTGAGAGAAAGTTTGGGTGTGAATTTGAGGAGGGACTTTTTTGGAGTGAGTCGTATAGAAAAGCGCCTTTATTAGATAAAATGGCTCACTTGATATTAAATAAAAATAAAAGTGAGCTTATTGATGAGATAAAGGAGTATTTCGGGGAAGGAGCAAGACAGTTTTTGAAGAGAAAGTTGGGATAGTGTGGTATACTAGAAAATCCTGGGTTAAAAAGACCCTAATTAAAACCGCTTTTGTTTTTTAAAATTTATAAGCGGTGGAGTAATAAGGAAAAAAATGAAAAAGAAAAAAGTAAAAAAGAACGCTTCGCTAGATTCTTCTCACCCTGCGGGTGATCAGAATGACGGTGTTGAGAGTAAAAAGCAAGATGGGAAGGTAGTTGAAAAGACGGTAAATAGAACTGGTAAAAAGATTTCTGAAGATAAGTTGGTGATGAAGGATAAAAAGACTAAAGAGAAGGAAAAAAGGGAAGAGATAAAAAAGAGGAACGAGGAGATCCTTCGACGGGCTCAGGATGACGTAGTGAAAAGTGGAAAGAAAAAAAATGATGATGATTTAAGTAGTAAAAAGCAAGATAAGAAAAAGACAAAAGAGGAAAAATATGAGTTGAGTGTGGGGATGGAGGATCTTTTTAAGGCCGGGTGTCATTTGGGACATGGAAAATCTAAGACACATCCAAAGGCTAGAGAAAATATTTATGGGGTTAGAAATAATGTGGAAGTGTTTGATTTGGCCAAAACCGTTAAATCTTTGGAAATTGCTTGTACCTATATCCACAATTTGATTCAAAGGGGTGACAAGTTGATAATGGTGGGGACAAAAAGGCAAGCAAGAGAAGTGGTAAGAAGAGTGGCAATGGAGGTTTCGGTGCCTTATGTAACTGACAGATGGTTGGGTGGGACTATTACCAATTGGGATCAGATTAAAAAGAATATTGAGAAACTCGGGTTTTTGAAAGAAAGTGCTGACACTGAAAAGTTTTCTGACAAAACAAAGAAAGAAAGATCTGTAATTCGTAAAGAAGTTGCCAGATTGGAAAGGATTGTAGGAGGCTTGATTGGTTTGAATGATTTGCCAAAAGCGATTTTTGTGGTTGATGTGGGAGCTGAGAAAACTGCGGTTAAGGAAGCTAAGATAAAAGGGATTAAGGTAATTGGAATTTGTGATTCAAATGTTAATCCCGATGAGGCAGATATGGCTATTCCTGCCAATGATGATAATGTTAAAAGCATTTCGATTATAGTTGAAGAGATAGGTAAAGCAATTAAAAAATAATTATTTTTTAATTGCTTTAAAATCACAAATTTAAAATTTAAATTTCCAAATAAAATAAATACCAAAACTAAAATTAAGAATTAAGAAAAAGAGAAAATGGATACAAAAGAGTTAATAAAAAAAGTTAAGAAATTAAGAGAGGAGTTGGGATTGGGAATGATGGAGATTAAGGCGGCTTTGGAAGAGGCAAATGGAGATGAAAAATTGACTAAAGAGATTTTGAAGAAAAAGGGTTTTAAAAAGGCCAAGAAAAGAGAGGGAAGGGAGACTAATCAGGGGAAAGTTTTTACTTATGAGCATATAACCGGAAAGTTGGCAGTGATGGTAGAGCTTTTGTGTGAAACTGATTTTGTGGCTAAGAACAGTGATTTTTTGGTATTGGGCAAGGAGCTTTGTTTACAGGTGGCGGCAATGGATCCAAAAGACAATAAGGCATTGTTGAAACAGGATTATGTTAAAGATGGATCGAGAAAGATAGGGACTTTGATAAGTGAATTTATTGTCAAGAGTGGGGAGAATGTAAAGGTGGGCAGAATTGAAAGATTTGAGATAGAATAGAGTATTGACAAAGTAGGGTGAATTAGCCTAAAATATGTTAGAATGAATTTAAGTCAAGCATTAACACCAGAACAAGTAGCCGATAATTTACAAGTGAATTTGGCGACAGTTTATCGAATGATCGACAAAGGAGAGATTTTAGCAAAAAAAATTGGTAAAAGACTTTATCGTATTTCTCCCGTATGGTTATCCTGGTTGATGAATGGTTTAGATTTTGACATTTTAAAAATGGAAAAAGAAGATGAAAAAAGTTTAGATAAGATTAACAGGGTATTGAAACAAGTTAGAATGGAATGAAAATTGTTTTAGATTCAGATGTAATTATTGCTGGTTTAATTTCTAAAACAGGTGCGGGTAATTTTTTGTTAAGAATGTTTTTGGATGATAAATTACAAGTTTTGAGCAGTAAGGAACAGACTATTGAAATAGAAAATGTATTAAAAAGAGGTAGGTTTAGATGGGAAGAGCAGAAAAGTTTGTGGGATAGTTTTAAGAAAAAAACAAAAAAAATCAAGATTTTGGATTTGAACGAATGTGGTGGTTTTGTGTTAGATGAGAATGATGCTCATATTTTGGCTTTGGCAGTGTTAGGCAAGGTTTCTTTTTTGCTGAGTTATAATATTAAAGATTTTTTTATTGACAAGATTAAGGATAAGTATGGTGTTTTGATTGTTCGACCTGGGTATTTTATTCAGTTTTGTCGAGGCAAGAACATTTTATAGTGTTATACTGGTAGTTAGATGTTGGATATTGGTGAGATAAAGATTAGACTAGACCGAATTGTAGGGCTTTTTTCTGATGATATTGGAACAATACGAACGGGCAGGGCAATTCCGGCTTTGATAGAGAATGTGATAGTGACGGTATACGAAGGCCAGAAAATGCGATTGATTGAACTGGGTTCAATCGGGGTGGCAGATGTAAGAACTTTGACTTTTAAGCCATGGGATGCAGGTTTACTTAAAGAGATAAAAAATGGAATTGCTGGGGCTAATATTGGAATGAATCCGGTGGTGGATGGAGATATTATTCGGATGAGTCTACCGATGTTGACTACTGAACAAAGAGAAGATTATGTGAAACTTCTTGGCAGAAAATTGGAAGGAGCCAGAGGAATGGTGAGGGGGTGTAGAGGGGATAATAGGAAGAAATTGATGGATGCTAAGCAGAAAAAAGAAATTTCTGAGGATGAGTTTAAGAGAATGGAGGAAGAATTACAGAAACTTACCGATGAATATATGAATAGGCTTGAAGAGATAGCTGGAAAGAAAGAAAAAGAAATTAGAAATTAAATTTAAAAATTAGACTACTGGATTACTAGATAACTGGACAACTAGGCATTGTCATTGCGAGGAGTCCTACGACCTACCTACCGGCAGGCAAGCTAGGCAATCCCGTTGGATTGTTAATTATGTTTTTTACATTTCCTACGGGATTGCCACGTCCCGCTAATCGGGACTCGCAATGACAGTGGTCGTTGTTTGTGATTTGTGATTTGGGGGTTGTGATTTTTAGGAATTTAGGGTAAATTGGTGACTATGGATTTGATAATATTTTTGGTTGCTTTGTCGATTTTGGTGCTGGTGCATGAGATTGGACATTTTGTGATGGCTATTAAGAATGGAATTAAGGTGGAGGAATTTGGTTTGGGTTTACCCCCTAAAATATTTTCTAAAAAAATAGGCGAGACGGTTTTTAGTTTGAATTTATTGCCAATTGGTGGTTTTTGCAGAATGTATGGGGAGGAAGCTAGTTTTGCTGAGGGTGACAAGAAAAGAATCCTTCGACAGGCTCAGGACAGGGCTTTTTGTGATAAAAAACCATGGCAAAAAATGCTGGTGGTGGTTGGTGGAGTATTGATGAATTTGGTGTTTGCGGTGGTGGTTTTTGCCGGAGTATATACGGTTTTGGGTTTGCCTGAGGAAACTGAAAAAGTAAAAATAATTGATGTTGTTAGCGGTTCTCCGGCCGATAAGGCTAATTTAAAAGAGGATTTTTGGATATATAAGGTGGCCGGGAAAGCTATAAGTAAGCCGGCGGAGCTTATCGAAGAAGTGGAGAAGTATAAGGGTGGGAGTGTGATTTTGATAATAATGGATGAGGGGAAGGAGAGGCTTTATAATGTTGAAGTGAGGAAGGATCCGCCAGAGGGAGAGGGAAGTATGGGGGTAGCGATTTCTAATACCGAGATGAAAAAGTTTCCTTGGTGGCAATTTTATAAGGGGATTGGAGTTGGATTTAAGGAGGCTTATTTTTGGGGAGAGATAATAGTTGGGGGGGTTTACAAGATGATTTCTGGGTTATTTATGGGACAAATTCCAAAAGATGTAAGTGGGCCGGTTGGTATGTATCAAGCGACTAGTGCTATCAAAAAAGAACAAGGATTTTTGGCCTTGATTCATTTTTTTGGAGTAGTATCGGTTAATTTGGCAATAGTTAATTTACTGCCATTTCCGGCTTTAGATGGCGGGAGAATGATTTTTGTAGCTTATGAAATGATTACCAAAAAAAGAGTGAATGAGAAGTTTGAGGTTGTGGTGAATAATGTGGGAATGGTGATTTTGCTGGGATTGTTGTTGCTAGTGACAGTAGGAGACATTGTAAGGATTGTGAGATAGGGGTCATCCTGAACGTAGTGAAGGATCTAGTGAACGAAGTGAACGTTGTATTTAAAATTATTTTATGAAAAGTTATTATGTTTATATTTTGACTAATTATAAAAGTTCGGTTTTTTACATTGGGATAACCAATGATTTAAAAAGGAGGATTTGGGAGCATAAAAATAAACTGAATATAAATTCGTTCACAACAAAATATCGGTTATATAAATTAGTTTGGTATGAAGAGTTTGGTAATCCTGAGGATGCGATAAGAGTTGAGAAAAAAATAAAAGGTTGGAAAAGAGAAAAGAAAATTTGTTTAATACGGACTAAGAATGCAAAATTTGTTGATTTATACACGCTTTGCTAGATTCTTCGACTTCGCTCAGAATGACAAAAATAAATACACGCTTTGCTAGATTCTTCGACTTCGCTCAGAATGACAAAAATAAATACACGCTTTGCTAGATTCTTCGACTTCGCTCAGAATGACAAGGGGGTTAGTTCGAGTAGGATGGCGGTGTTGGGTTCCATATAGATATTTTCGGTGTGGACGGATTGAGTAACATTTATGATTTTGGTGGTGTAAGATCCTAGATATGGGGTTTTTTTGAGCTGATATTTAGTCGGAATTAGGTTTTGAAAAGTTACGGGGACTGATTCGAGGTGTTGGTTGCGGGAATCGTAGTTGACCAAGAGGACTTGGCTTGTTTGGCTATTTTTAGTAGAGAGAGAGGTGACCCAGGAACCATCACCGGTTGATGCTAGACGTTGACCTTGTAGTTTGTTTAAAAATTGAATGGCGTAATAGCGGGGTTTTTCTTTGGCGCCATTGGTTGAGTGAGAAATCATACCCCAACCAAGACTATGGTCGTGGCGTTTGGTAGGGCCGTCGATAATTTCAAATGGAAAAATTTTGTGAATTTTTCCTGACAGCTGAGTGGCGAGCGAGATGAGGTGGATGCCAGACATTTTGTTGTCGTACCAAATGTCCGGTTCGGAGTTGGGACCGACTTCTGTAATGAGTCTTTCTATATTAAAGTATTGGGGGTAGTCGGAGAGGATTTTGTTAAGGTTTTCGAAATCGTTTAGATAGTCTTGGGTGTTTTTTGAGTATTTATGCCATGATATAAAGTCGAGTGGGATATGGTTTTTTGAGCATAATTTGAACAAAGATTTTATCCAGTTTGAGTAGTAGGCGGTGATGGCGGGGCCTCCAATTTTATGAGGGATTGGGGAGGCGCCTTTTTGGATGGCGGTGGCAGTGTATGAATAGAGGGTGGAGTAAGAAGGGTTACGGCCGTAGTGCCATCCACCAAAGAGGTCGGGTTCGTTCCAAACTTCATAATAAATACCTGAAATTTTTTTGTCTACCGAATATCTTTTGGCAGTACTAAATACTAAGTTACTCCATTCGTTCCAGTCTGTGGGTTGGTTGGCAACTTTGTTATCTTGGGCCATGTTGGCAGGAGTATAGGAGATGGAGAGCATTGGCTTGGCTCCGGTAGCCAGAATGCTATTTACTACCTGATCGAGACGGGAGAAGTCGTAATTTCCGGGTCCGATGTAAACATTGTAATAGTCATAAAGATGATCTACTCGGATTAGTTTGGGTTGTAAGGCTTTGACTTGAGAAATAACGGGCTGGATCATGTCCTTGGCTTCTTCTCCTCCTTGAGCTAGATTTTGCCATAGGTTTGAAGGAACGGGCCCTTGGGTGCTTTTTGTATTAACTATGATGTTGGCCGGTATGCCGGCGGCACCCTTGCGAAGATCGACTACTGTTTTGACGGCCAGAACGACAATAGGTAGGAATAAGAGAAGAAGAATGGTTTTTTTTAGAGGTTGATTTTGTTTCATAAAATTAAGTATAAAGTAAAAAAATGGATTACTGGACAACTGGATAACTGGATAATTAGATAGAGTTGTCATTGCGAGGACTCCGATTAATCGGAGGACGTGGCAATCCCGTAGGAAATGTAAAAAAATGTTGGCTGGTGGGTTCCGACGGGATCACCACGTTACTTCGTTCCTCGTGATGACGGGATGGGTGGGTGGGGTATAATTGGATATGAAATTTAAGAAGCTAAATTTGATATTGATAGCTTTGATTGGGGTGGGAATGATAAGTTTGTTTTTTAAAGCAGTAAAACAGGAAGACGAGTTTGTGGTGGTGGATGTTTTGGGATCGGGAAAAAATGGTTGGTGGGTTCAATCACCACGACCGCCGTCATGGTTGGTTGATTCAATTAAGAAAGGCAGTATGGAACTTTCTTTTTCAGGAAAAAAGATAGCTGAAGTGTTGGCAGTGAAGAGTTACGAGGAGGGAGCTGATAAGGTTGTAATTTTGACAGTCAGATTGGTTGTGACCAGTGATGAAAAAAGAGGTACATACCGTTACAAACAGAAACCTTTAGAAGTTGGTTCTACTGTAGAAATGCTTTTGGATAATTCCAGGGTTTATGGGAGTGTAATACGAATTAGAGGTGAAAAAGACGAAACAAAAGAAATTTATAAAAAGGTAAGGGTAAAGCTTTATGGGAAAAGGCCATGGTTGGCGGAGAGCATGAAGGTGGGGGATAGGGTCGAAGATGATGTGAGCAATGAAATTCAGAGTGAGCTATTGTTTAAAAAAGTTGAGCTAAATGAAGTGTCAATATCAACCTTGAGTGGTCTTAAGTTGACAAGAAATCCTATTTTGAGGGATATAGAATTAGAATTAAGATTGTTGGTAGAAGAAAGGGGTGGAGTGATTTATTTTGCTAATTATCAGCCTGTTAAGATTGCAAACTGGCTTTATATTCCTATGAAGAATTATAATTTATATGAGGCTGAAGTGATGAGTATTATGGATTATAATGAAACGGATTAGATGCAACTAAAAAGGGCTTGGTTTTGGTTTAATAAAAATACACAGAAGTTAATAAGTTTATGTATTTTGATTGTTATTTACTTCTTGGGAATAGGGATGGCGGTGATTTTTTCTAAATTATTTGGAGTTAAAAGAGACATAAGAAAAGGGTGGATTAGCAGGAAAAATATGAAAAAAGGATTGTTAGAGGAGATGTTTTGATGATTATTTTGGGAATTTCTTGTTATTATCACGATTCTTCCGTTTGTATAGTTAAGGACGGGAGAATTATAGCGGTAACAGCAGAGGAAAGATTTACACGAAAGAAGCATGATAATGGTTTTCCAAGTAATGCTTTGGGGTTTTGTCTTGATTCTTTGGGTGTAAATATCAACGAAGTGGATGTGGTTAGTTTTTATGAAAAACCGATTTTGAAGTTTGATAGAGTTTTGGATCAGCATATTAGGTGTTTTCCTCGAAGTTTTAAAATGTTTGCAAGGACTATTCCAGAATGGCTAAAGGACAGGTTGGGAATTAGAAAAAAATTAAAAAAAATGGGTTATAAGGGTAAAGTATTTTTTGTTGAACATCATTTGTCTCATGCGGCTGCCAGTTTTTATGCTTCTTCTTTTAAAAAAGCAGATATTTTGACTATTGATGGGGTAGGGGAATGGGCGACGACAACAAAGGGTTTTGGCGATGGATTGAAAATAAATTTAACAGATCAGATTAATTTTCCTCATTCATTGGGTTTGTTTTATAGTACAATGACGGCTTATTTGGGATTTAGGGTTAATAATGGCGAGTATAAAGTGATGGGTTTGGCGGCTTATGGCGAAGCTAATGTTTATAGAGAAAAAATTTCTAAATTAATTAATTTAGAAAGCGATGGTGGTTATTCACTTGATATGAAATATTTTTCTTATGAATATAAGGATAAAATGGTTTCGAAGAAATTGTGTGATTTGTTGGGCGGAGAGGTGAGGAAGGCGGATAGCAAGGTTTTAGAGAGACATAAAAATATAGCTGCGTCTGTTCAGGAATTATTGGAAAAAGTGATTTTTGGAATGTTAGTTAAAATGCATAAGGAAAGATCTTGTCCCAATTTGGTTTTGTCCGGCGGAGTGGCGCTTAATTCGGTTGTAAATGGAAAAATAATAAATAATACTCCTTATAAAAAGCTGTTTATTACGCCGGATCCGGGGGATGGCGGAGGATCTTTGGGGTCGGCTTTGTATACATATGCGCATTTGGAAAAAAAAAGACCGGTGATTAAGAATTTGGTTTATTTGGGGCCTGATTTTTCAAAATTTGATATTGAGGGAATTTTGGAGAGATATTCTTTGGATATTGATTATGAATGTTTTTCTAGTGAGAGAGAGCTGATTGAGAAAACAGTTAATTTGATTTTGAAAAATAAGGTTATTGGATGGTTTCAAGGGAGAATGGAGTGGGGACCAAGAGCTTTGGGAAATCGGAGTATTTTGGCGCAAGCGACTTCTTTAAAAATGAAAGATATCGTTAATTTGAAAGTGAAAAAAAGAGAGAGTTTTAGACCCTTTGCTCCGGTGATCCTTGAAGAATATGTGAAGGATTATTTTGAGATAAATGGAGAATTGTCTAAATCAACTGATTATATGTTGATGGTTTATCCCGTTAAAGAGGAGGTAAAGAAAAAGATTCCGGCTATTGTACACGTGGATGGGACCGGCAGATTGCAGACAATAAGAGAAGAAAGCAATTTTTTGTATTATAATTTAGTTAAGAGTTATTATAAAAAAACAGGAATTCCTGTTTTGCTTAACACTTCGTTTAATATAAGAGGAGAACCAATCGTGTGTACGCCAAAGGATGCGGTAAAGTGTTTTTTGGGTACAGGTATAGATTATTTGGTGATTGGTAATTATTTGGTTAAAAAAAGAAAAAATGTTTAAAGAAGTTTTTAAATTTATAAAAGAAAATGGCAAATGGTGGTTAATTCCACCTGTGATTATTTTTATTATTTTCGGGTTTTTGCTTGTTTTTGTAGAAACTTCACCAATATCAGCTTTTGTTTATATGTTGTTTTAGTGTTACTGATGAGAAGAGTGAAAAAAATATTTGTTGTTTTTTTTGGTTGTGTTGTATCCTTGGTTTTGTCGATTGGTTTAATGTATTGGATAGCTGAGGAATTTTTTTTTGATAAATTTTTTTATCAGAAAAGTGTAGAGCATGGGTATTGGATACAAGGAAAATCCCTTAATGAGAGAGATTTTGGAAAGCGTAGTGAAGACTTAATAGCGCTTGATGAGAGATTTAAGTTATCAGAAGAAGGACAAGTTTTGGGTGATACCAGCGAGAGTGATGATGTTTTTACCATTGCTGTTATCGGTGATTCTTATGTTTGGGGACAGGGAGTTAGATTTGAAGATACAGTGACACAAGTTTTAGAAAGGAAATTAAACAAAGTTAAACTTGTTGAGGTATCGTCTTTTGCCAGAAGTGGTAATTCAATTTTGGATTACTTATTTATGTATGATCGAATTAAGCGGGTTTATGATGTTGATTTGTATGTTTTTGTATTAGTAAATAATGATGTTCTTCTTAATGAAGATGGTAGATTGAATGGGAATGATTATGGTTTTATTGTGGAAAATTGTTTTGAAGGTAATTTAGACAGAAATGCCGTGTATGATATAGATCGGTCTAGCCTGTCAAAGAAGCTTGATGAATTTCCTATGTTGGATAAAATATATTGGGTGCAGTCAGAAATGGCTTGGCGAAATCCGGTTAATTTGTGTGTCATGAATGAAAGTATAAGGCAATTGCCTTTGGATAATGCAATATATCTTATGACCGATGGTTATTATCGGAATATGCCGATTGACAGAAGGGAACCTTTTGATACATACAGAGGTTTTTTGAAATATTATGATAAGCATATTGTTGAATATGAGATTTCAGAGAAGTATGAAAAATACAGTAACAAAAATGATGGAAAAAATTATTTTACAGTAAGTGAGAAAGATGGTCATCCCTCTGAGTTGACTCATCAAATATATGCAGATGTTCTTTATAAAAAAATTGTGGAGAATAAAGAATATGGTTTTAATTGGCAGTGGAGATGATAGTGAATAGATCAGTAAAAAAGAAGTTTTTAAAATATGTTGAGATTCTTTTGTTGATTGGGATTTTTGTTGGTATTGGAGTGCATTTGTGGGTTGCTATTAATCAGAATTTTTGGGGGGATGAGTTGTGTAGTTTATTTTTCTCGCGGTCGTATTTGTTTAAAGAATTGTTGTTGGGAAAACCAGAGCCTATACATCCGTTTTTGTACTATTGGTTGATTAAAGTGTTGTTTTTCTTTTTTCCATCAGTTATTTTTTTGAGAATAATTCATTTTGTATTTTTTTTGGCAATATTGTATGTTGTGTACAGAATAGGCTTAAATTTGAGCTTGAGTAGATTATCGAGAATTTTACTATTGTGTCTTTGGTCATTGTCTTTGTATGTGTTGGAATTTACTTTTCAATTAAGGATGTATGGTTTGGGAATTTTGTTATGCTTGTTGTCAATTAATTATTTTTATAAATATTTAGTAAACAAACATTTATTTTTTCTATTAATTGTTTTTGTAATTAATTTTTTTGGATTTTTTGTGGCTTATGGATTTATATATATGGTTTTTGTTGAGACTATTATTTTGTTGGTATATTGTTTACTGATTAAACCAAGAAATTTTAGATCAGGTATTATTTTTTTTGTTTTTCAAAGTCTTGGGTTCCTGTTTTATTTGACATTTATATACAATACTTATTTTGTTGAGATAAATGACAATTATATTGCTTGGGTGGAGGTTCCTTCTTTTTCTTTATTTGGTTTATCTTTTGGCGCGTTTTTTGGTTTTGATCAATATATTTCTTTTTTTCAAAAAATGACAGAAATTATTAATATAGACTATTTGTTTGGCAATTTAATTGGTTTGTTTATGTTTGTGTTGGTGGCGATAGTTATATTTTTATTGTGTTTTGATGATGTTTTTAAAAGAAAAATGTTATTAAAAAAGAATTTTTCTTTATTTTTTTTCTTAACGATGTTTTTGTCGTCCATGTTTGTTGTTATGATTTTGTGGTTTTATTCTTTTGCATTTTCTAAGCATTTTTTTCATATCAGACAATTGTTTCCTGTATTGACTTGTTTTATGTTCGTATTTTGGTTTTTTGTTGATCGTATATTAAGAAGAAAATTTTTTTTTGGTTTGATACTGTTGATTTCCTTTTTATCAGTTAATATTTTTGGTACAGTAAGAGGCTATTTATTAACGAGTGAGAGATTTGGCGCAATATGTACGGATTGTAAGAAAATAAGATATCAGGATGTGGGACTACTTCCTTTGCATGTTTTGTCCGGTGATTTTATATTTTTGTTTAATTATTGCGGAGCTGTCAGTTATAGTGACGCTATTGAAAAATGCTCTTCTTTGGGGGTTTTGATAGTAGATAAATATGATGACATTGTTGACAAAATGAGTATTGGTGGTGATTGTTTTACGGTTAGACTTGTTTCATATTGGCATGAAAATTTGTTAAAAGATGCCAAATCCAATGGTTATTGGTGTCGCAGGCATGAAAAATATGCAACTTCAGATTTGTTTTATTGTTGTTTTGGTAATGAAGAAATTTAATATTATGATGTATATAAAAGAGAGGTGATGTAAATTGAAAAACATTAGTAAAACGGGTGTATTAAATTTTGTTAAATATTTTTTGTTTTTAGGGATTATTGTTGGTATAGGGATTCACTTGTGGGTAGCTATTAATCAGAAAATTTGGGTAGATGAGTTTTATACAGTATTTTTTTCTCGTTCATTAAAGGTAAGTGAATTGTTTGATGGATATTTTGAACCTATACATCCTCCTTTTTATTATTTGCTTATTAATTTTTTATCTAGTTTTTCATCCTCGACAATATTTTTAAGACTATTTCAATTTTTTGTTTTTTTGTTTAGTTTGTTAATCGTTTACAAGATTGTTGGGTTGTTAAAATTTAATTCTTTTTTAAAATTATTTTTTTTAAATTTTTGGTCACTATCTCCTTATGTTTTAAGATTTACTTATCAATTAAGGATGTATGGTTTAGGAATATTGTTTTGTCTTTTGTCTTTATATTTGTTGTTAAAATATTTAGAGACAAATAGAGAGTTATTTTTGCCGGGAGTTTTATTGTTTAATGTTTTGGGTTTTGGAATGGTATTTGGTTTTGTTTTTTTTATTTGGATAGAAATGGTTAGTTTGTTTATTTTTTGGGTGTTTTTGGGTATTAAAAAAGCAAAAATACCATTTTTCCTTTTTTTATGTTTTTCTTTTTTTTCTTTTCTGGGTTTGTTGAGCTTGTTGGTTTTTGGTAAAAGTATTGAAGAATATGTTTCGTGGGTCGAGATTCCCAGTTTTTTGGATTTGGGTTCTTTCGTTAGTGTGTTTTTGGGATTGGTAAATTATTATGAAAAAAATTATTATTTTGAGGTTGGGTTTTTGGTCATATTTTTTGCTTTTGCTAAGCTTTATTCATTTTTTAGAAAGAAAAAAAAATTATATTATTTTAATCTTTTGCCTGATTTTGTATTGTTGTCCGGATATGTTGCTGTTTTAATGTTGTGTTGTTTGTGGTTTTGTTGTCATTTTTTTGATTTGCATTATTTTCAAATGAGGCAATTTTTTCCAATAGCCATATTGTTAATGTTTATGGTTTTTGCTTGGCTGAACATGCTTTTTAAGAAAAATTGGGTTTTGGTAATTTTAATTTGTATTTTGCTGTCTTGCAGATTATATAATCAGTTAGGACAAGGGTATTTATTTGGAAACACCGTGTATGAAGAAATTTGTGAGGATTGTAAAAAAATAAGTGAGTTGGCATTAGAAAACCCACTTTTTGTTTTTGAAGGAGATTATTCTTTTTTGTATGATGTATGTGGGGTTTCTAATATATATGAGGATGTGGGACGGTGTGTAGATATTGGGATTGAATTTGTTTTGGATAATGAAGATTTGGTTGAAAGAGCAAAAAAGGTTGATAAGTATCCATTTTTTGTTAGATTTCCTGTTGAGGATGATGAAGCTTTGTTTGTTGAAGAAATGAGGCTTGATGGTTATTTTTGTTATCAACATAATGATTTTGCTAATTTACAAATTTGTTTTTCAGGTGAAAAGGATTAATTTAATGATAAGTAGCGTGGTGGCGTTAGTGTTAATTGTTTTGGTTTATTTTAGAAATTTTAGGTTGTCTCTGCCTATTTTGAATTATTCTGATAAATGGATTTTTGTTTTATCAGTATTTGGTTTGGGTTTGGAATTTTGGCGAAAAAAGAAAAATATATTGTTTGGAAAAGAAGTTACCGTTTTTTTGTTGTTGATTTTGATTTCCGTTGTTGTTTCGGTTTTTGGTTTGAATCCCGGAAATAGCTTATTGGAAGTTAGATTTTTGATTACCGGATTTTTGTTGTATTTGTTTTTTGTTGTAAAAAACAATGAAAAGATTGATTATTTTTTGTTTTTGTGGATGGGATTGAATTTATTTGTGGGAATTGTGTCATTGCTGTCTTTATTGTGGCCTGAAATAGTTTTAAGTTGGTTGGGATATTTTTTTGATAATGGATATTTGGCTGTTTTTAGTTATGATTTTTTACGAGGAAGAATCATTCCGGTGGGGGCTATTTATTTGAGTTTTTTGATGCCGGTGTGTTATTTGATGATGAGGAAAAAAGGCTTTTTTGGGTTGGCGAGTTTGCTTATTTTTTGTTTATCAGTTTTTTCTGTAATTATTTCTAATTATAGAGCTAGTTTTATTTTGGTGATTTTTGGGATTTTGATGCTAGTGAAGAGAGTTAAAAAAAGGTTGGTTTTGTTTACTTTTTTAATTATAATTTGTTCGATTGTTGTTTCTAGCAAGGTGTTGGGTTTTTCTGTGTTTGACAGATTTTTGGTTAAAAATGATTTGGATACGGATTCCTTGAGTTCGAGGATTTATTATTTAGTAGAGGCTGTAGATGTTTTTAAAACAAGACCTTTTTTGGGGGTCGGTTTAGGTAATTTTGGATTTGCGACAGATTTGCTGGCTATTAGGCAAAAAGAGAATAATAAGCATCTTTCTGAATATTATTTATTAGGAGATCCCCATAGCAGTTTGTTTTCTTGGTTGGCAGAAACAGGGTTGTTTGGTATTTCGTGTTATTTGTTGTTTTTATATTTGTTTTTTAAAAAAGACTTATTTGTGGTTTCTGGAGGTTTGTATAAAGGTGAAAAATTTAATTTTATTTATATTTTGATTGCATCTAGTTGGATTTATGTTTTGGGCAGTTTTTTAGATGCTTGGCCGCCTTTTTTGTTTTATAATTTTTGTATTTTTAGAGGGATATTGGGTTCCTATTATAAAGAAATATGAAAGTAGCAATTGTTCACGATTATTTTGATGATTACAATGGCGCAACTAAGGTGGTGCGTGAGTTAGTGAAAGTTTTTCCTAATTCAGATTTGTACACTTTATATGTAAACAAAAAAGAAAAGAAGAATTTGTTTTTGTATAAAGAAACCAATAAAGTAATTTGTTCGTGGTTGAATTATTTGCCCAGTATTAGAAAGATACCTTTTAATTTTTCTTTGGTTTTGTTTTATTCTCCTTTTTTTTGGGAAAGTTTGAATTTGTCTGATTATGACGTGGTTATTTCTTCGACTTTTGGATTTGGCGCTTATGGAATATTGACCGGTTTTGATACTTTTCATTTATGTTATATACATACTCCTTCTGATCGTTTATATGTTGATAAAATTTTTGCAAAAGATATTTTTAGTAATAAGAAATCTTTGTTTTTAAATTATTTTTTGAAAGGGAGAAGAATGTGGGATTTTGTGGCGGCGCAAAGACCTGACGTCTTGGTTGCTAATTCTTTATATACGCAAAGGAGAGTGAAGAAATTTTTTAGGAGGAATTCTGAGTTAATTTATCCACCTATTAAATGTATTAAAACGATAAAGAAAAAAAATAACGAGGAATATTATTTATATTTTGGACGTTTGGTTAAAAGAAAAGGATTGGATTTGATTATCGATACCTTTAATCTAAATGGCAAAAAACTGGTAATAGTTGGAGGTGGTAGGGATAGACTTTTTTTCAAAAAGAGGGTTGGTGGTAAGAATATCGAGTTTAAGGGGTTTGTTGAAGATAAAGATTTGGGAAATGTGTTAAGTAATGCCAAGGCTTTGGTTTTTGTTTCTATGTCTGAGGATTTTGGGATGGTGTTGCCTGAGGTAATGTCTCTAGGAGTGCCGATAATAGCTTTTGACAGGGGAGGACCTGGTGAGATTGTGAAAGACGGTAAAACCGGTGTTTTGTTTGATGATTACTCGATTATTGGTTTGAATCGGGCAATAAGAAGATTTGAGAGGATAACAATAAAAAGACGAGAGTGTGTGAAGAGGGCCGAGTATTTTTTGAGATTTGGTTTTGAAAAGAGGATTAAATCTTTAATTGAAAAAGGCCAGTCAATTAACTATTAATTTGATGGTTTTTTTGATGTTGGGTTTTTGTTCTTTTTTAACTTTGTTATGGTAATATTTGGTGATTTGTTTTCTTGTTTTTTTGTGTTTAAGCAGATGAATTATTTGTTTGCCGGCTTGTTTGTTTGTTTTGAAAATAAGATTTTTTTTATATTTAGTAAAAAAAGATTTGAATTCTTGGATGTTGCTGACAATTGGTAAGCAGTTGGCAAAGAGGGCTTCCAAAAGAGAAAAAGGGAAGCCCTCGTAACGTGATGGAAGAAGAAGAATTTTAGATTGGTTATAAAAAATTTCTGGAATTTTAGTACTTGAATAAAGTTTAATGTTTTTTTGTAAATTATTTTTTGAAATGAGTTTTTTTATTTTTTTGCGCAAGGATCCGCTACCAACTATTTTTGTTTTGATATCAGGTTTTTCTTTTTTTACTAATTTGATTATTTTAATTAGTCTTGTCGGATTTTTTTGATATTCCAATCGACCCATAAAAAGAATGTCTGTTGTTTTTGTTCTTTTTTTTGTTTTTTTTTGTAAAACTATTTGAGGAAGCCAATTGGGAGTAATTATAATTTTTGATGGTTTTATATTAGTTAGTTTGATTAAGTCTTTTTTTTGGGTGATAGTGGGAACAAGAATTCGGTGTGTAGCGGGATAAAGGAGTCTAATCAGGAAGAAACGCAGAAATGGGAATTTTTGAGTTTTGGTGTGGATTGATGTGGTTATTTCTTCATTGATGATGATTTTGGTTTTTGTCCAAAAACAGATTTTTTTGGCTATTAAGGTGGAGATAGCGGCATAATCCATGAAAGTAAGGATTATTCTTGGCTTGTATTTAATGATTTGATATGTGATCCAGAATGGAAAGAGAATGAGTTGCCAGGATGATCTATTTATATTTGGGCTAATAATTTTGGTTTTTAATGAAATTTTTTTAAGAAAAATTCCTTCTTTTTTTCTAAGACAGAGGATAAGATTTGTGTTTTTATGATTTTTATGAATTTGGTTGATAATGTCGATAATTTTTATTTGAATACCTCCAAGATTCATGTTGTTATAGATAATAAGGAGTGTTTGTTTTTTGGTCATTTTAGTGAGTTGCAGTATTGAATCAAGCCTTGGATTAATTTCTGTGAACATTTGAGTTTTTTGGAACGTAATAAATTCTTTGAATTTAAACGTCCTTTCATTTTTTTATTTTCTTGTGGATTTTTGAGGTATTTGCTGATTTGGCTTTGTGCTTTTGAATTGTCAAAGATTATTTCGAGTTGGTATTTTTGTTGTAGTAAAAATTTGGCAAAGTGGACTTGGTGGTTGTTGATGTGTTCGGAATATTTTTTGTAACGAGGGATGATTAGTGGAATATTTTTTGAATATTGAAGCGCTTCAAAAATACTGCTGGCGCCACCATGGGTGATGACAATGCGAGCAGATGAATAATATTTAATCATTTGTTTGTAGGTAAGTTGTTTATAAATAGTGGTGTGCGGATAGTTATGTTTTTTGAGTGGTGTTTTGGTTTGTATTATTAATGGTTCAGTATTTTTTTGTTTTAACATATTTTGATCAATAGCTGTCAAAAGTCTTGTAAAAGCAAAATTTGTAGTTCCCAGAGTTACAAAGATCATAGTGTTGTTCCCCAGAATTTGGCTTTTTTAAAATGTTTTTTTTGGATTGGATTTTGAATAAGAAAGAGATTGCTAAGTGGATAAAGCAGTTTGCCGGTTAGGGTGGGGAATTTAATAAAATCAATTGGTTCGATGTAAATTAGTTTACAGCCTAGAATTTTGCCGACCAGGAAAAATGGGGGAGCAATGCCGGCGCCACAACTTATAAGCAGGTTTGGTTTTTCTTTTAGAAGAATTTTTATGGCTAAAAAAAGATTTTTAATAGCATTTTTTATGTTTCTGTGTTCCGGAAAAAAAGCATAATAAACCTTTTCTTTTTTTAAGTGGTCTTTGGTGTCAAGACTGTTGGCTGTAACCCAAAAATGAGGGTATTTTGACCACCAATTTTGGAGTTGATGGAGTTGAAAAAAGTGACCGCCAGGGGAGGAGATCAATCCGATTTTTATTTTATTCATTTAAAATGAGTCTGAGGATGCTAATAATAAGTACATTGAGCTTACCGGGGACTATTTTGCTACCAAGTTGACGGAAGGGGCGGAAAATAGTGTAGTGATTAATAAAAAGTTTAGCAAAAAGGCGACGAGGTATAGTTGGTTGATGTTTTTTTAGGCTTGGAATAGGGATTTTAAAGAGTCGTGATGTCCAACCAAGTGGATAGTAAACAAAATTGCTTACTTTATATTTTTTGGCTAATTTCCAGAAGTTTTTCCAGTCTATTTTTTGCTTATCTATGACAACGGCGATGTAGGAAAGGATATTTATATCTCTGGTGGCGTGGTGAAAGATGAAATTAAGACAGAGGTAAAAAAGCAAGTATTCGTTTTGAAGATATAGGATATTATCTTTTTGTTTTTTGGTAGATTTCCAGAATTTGTTAGTAAGTTTTTGCATTTTTTTGAGGGTAATGGGTTTTTGAAAATAAGGATTAAGAGCGTTTCTGATGGCGAGTAAATGAAGGTCGATGGTAAAAGTAATGTTGTTTTTGGTTTTGCTAAAAGAGATTTCGCTAATACTTGGTATTTGTTTGGAGTAATGTTTGGGATTGATACAAGGGGATTGATGTTGTTTGTAGCCCAGTTTGATTAGTTTGTTTTTGATGGTGATATAATTTTTTCTTTTGATAAGGATGTCAATATCACAGGTGGGTTTGTTTAAAAAGTGTCCAAAAATGTGTTTTTGCCAAGGAGCGCCTTTGAGAATTAGAAATGGGATTTTGTCAGATGTGAGGAGAGAAAGTTTTTTGAGTTCAGTTGCGTAAAGTATATTAATAATCTGCCAGTAGTTGCTGGTTTTAATTATGCCTAGAATTTGTTTGGGTAGAGCGGGTGGGTCAATGAATTTGTTGTTGATACCAAAAGTGACTAAGTGTTTTTGAGATTTAAAAAGACATTGGTGAATGATTATAGTATTGCCGTGTTTTATAACAACAATGTCGTATGTTTTTATATCAGGGAATTTCTTTGGAATTATTTGGATTTTTTGGTTGTTTTTGATAAGTGGAAACATACTGTTTCCGATAGCTTTGATATTGACGGATTTGTTTTGTTTTAAAGTTTTTTGGATTAGTTTTATTTTGGTTTTATTGTCAATAATCATTTATGGATTTTATCATTGGTAGAATACCAATATGGTTTATTTTTTGAAAATTGCCAAAGTGGTGATAAAGGTAGATTGTCCCGATAATTTGTATCTGTTTGATGATTGGAAAAGATTTTTTGAACAAGAGTGGGGAAAGCCTTTTTTGGCTAAAAAGCAGAAAGTTGATATAAAAGTGGTTTTGGATGGTTATAAGACAAAGGGATTAAGGACAATTAAAAGTTCAATGAAAGACAAGGTAGTTTTGCCGGTTATAAACGGTAAAACTATGATTTTTAATCATTTTTTGAATTCGAGTCTTTTTGTGTTTTATTTGGCCAAACTGATTAAAAAAAGAGTTGAAAAAAGAGGAGGGCTGGTATTGCATGCCAGTGGTTTTGTAAAAAATGAAAAAGCCGTATTAGTAACAGGGGAATCGGGGAGTGGGAAAAGTACTATTTTGAGGCAATTAATGTCCTACTATGGGCCGATTGCAGATGATGTGGTGGTTTTGAAAAGAAAAAGAGGCAAGGTTTTTGTTTATACGACGCCATTGAATTTGAAATTGGATACTGGGTTAATGAAGTTTGGAAAGTTTGAAGTTGGAGCAGTAATTACGGTTAAGAAAAAAGGTGTTTTTGGAATTAAAAAGCTAGAGAGAGCCGATGCTTTGGTGTTGTTATTAGATCAAACAAGGAGTGTATTGAATAGTAAAAAATTGGCAAAGAGGTCTTTTGATTATTATAAAATTTTAAGTAGAAATACTTATTGTGTTTCTTATAAAATAGGTGAGCCGGTTATGAGTTTGGTTGAGAAAATTAATTTATGAAAAAATATATTAGAAATGAAGATTTGGTTTGGGAGGAGGTAGGTGGTGAGTTGGTGGTTTTGGATTATAACAAAGGGAAAGTTTATACTCTAAATGATACAGCGTTCGAGATTTGGAGAATTTTGGAAAAGAAGGCTAGTTTTAAAGAAATTTTTGCTTATTTATTGTTGTGTCATACGGGTTACAATAAAAGTGAAATGAGAAGTGATTTGGAGGAAATATTGAACAATTTTATGAAAATTAGTTTGATTTTGGAGGTTAAGAAAAATAAAAAATAGTTTTTTGCTTATTTTGGCTAGTAGCTAAAGACTTTCTTGGGCTAGTAGTCGGCTATGTTCTTGGCTGTAATCATTTAACCAACCATTTTCAAAAATTTTGTCTAAAAGGGCGTGAAGTGAAAGTTCTTTGACTGTGATTTTGGGTTTAATCCATTTTTGCTTGTTGGATTGCTTGGTTTGTTTTGCTTTCATGGTTTAGTTTATTATGTTGATTTGGTTAATGTCAATTGCCAAATTGGTTGTCGATATAATCGATGAATTCAGGGGAGCCGGGGAGATTGAAATTTGAATCTGGGTTTTGTTGATGAAATTTTAAGTAATCTTGGCATTGTTGTTGGGGAGATTTGAAATTTAGACAGGTGTTGAGTTGCTCAAAAGCCTTTTCTTTTTGATTGGTGTGCCAGTAAGCATTGGCTAAGTCAATGTGAAAATGGCCTTCTTCTGGAAAATGGGTGGTAAGTTTTTTCAGTAAAGAAATGGTTTTTTGTGGTGTTTCAGAAAAATTATTGATAGCTTGATGATAGACAGGTTTTAGAATTTCTGCTTTTTGGTGATAATCGATAGTATTAAATTGCAGGTTTTTGAAAATTAGAGATGTGAGTTGATCTTGTTTTTGTAATAATTGGTTTTGTTGGTAATAATTTAAAAGTTTGAGATAAAGAGATGGGTTTTCTTTGGGATTGAGTTCAAAGAGTTTGTAGTAGTAGTTTTGGGATTGGGGCAGGGGAATGGTACTGATTAATTGTTTGTATATAATAGTATCGTTTGGAAAAAGTTTTAGGGTTAGCGGGTGGAGTTGGTTGTTTTTGATTAGAGCCAGGTGAGAGTTGAGGTTGAATGGATCGATTGTGAGGCTTTGATGATATTTACCTTTGAGATATAAGTAATCGGAGAGAGTTTTGGAAGAAAGAAAAAGGAGAATAAAAACAGAAAGGATTGCAATGACAGTTGTTTTTTGTGTTTTTTTGTTTCGTTGGGATTCTGAAACCAAGTTTTCTCCAAAGGCGGACAGGTTGCCATGTCTGCGGGCGACCGCAAGGGTCGCCCCTACAAAAGAATTTGCAAAGAAGATATAAAGGCTGATGATAAAAATTCCGGGAGAGGACCATGATGGGTCAAAGAAAGAGTTGATTAAAGTTATTACGCCAAGACAGAAATAGAGATTATTGGTTTCCCCCTGCGGGTGACTGCGCTGTTGCTTGGTTTTTGAAATTAGTTGTTTGATTACCAAATAGAAAAATAAGACAGTGAAGATAATTCCGTTTTCGGAAAGGTAAGTGAAAAAAGAGCTATGAGCCAAATTGGTGTTGGTGTAGGTTGTTTTTTGATATTTTTTATTAATGTAAGAAAATGTATTGGGTCCATTACCTAAAAACGGTTTGTCTAAAAAGGCTAAAATGGCTTGTTGCCAATAATCAAAACGACTTCCGGTGAGGCTTTTTTGTGGAATTTTGTTTTGAAAGGTGAGGATGGAATAGATGATTGAGAAGATGACTAAAGCGGAGATGACTGACACTTTTATTATTTTTAGAGTCTTGTTTGATGATTTTAGAAGAGGGAGACCAATAAGCAGGGCAAGGATAGCGGAGCGGGATTGAGTAAGAAGAAGGGTGGGGAAAATAATAAGTAAAAGAATCAGGATAATAATATTTGTTTTTTTGGTATTTTTTCGTTGAAGATAGTTTATTAAGATTGGTATCGAAAGGACAATAAGATCGGCAAGATAGGAATGTCCCCAGATTTGTAATATAAAGTTGTCACCAAGAGGTTTGTAGTCTAAATAAACTATGTTTAATTTATGAAGAATAAAAACTAGTGAATAGAAAAGCGAAGATGTAATTAACAGGAAGTTGAATTTTTTTGGTGGAATCAGTTTTAGGGAAAGAGTAAGTGTGAGTAGAACAGTTAAAAAAGTAAAAAATGCATAATAAGAAGTGCCGATGTTTTGGGAAAAAATGGCGGAAATGAGATAAAGAGGGATTAAAATATATGTAAAAGTTTTGAAAGGATTCTGAATCAAGTTCAGAATGACGTTTCCCCCTTCGGGTGACTGCGCGTTCGCTTGTGTTTTGCTTGTTTTCTTAAGCAAGAGGCTAAAGAAGACTAATGGAGGGAGGCTATAGAATATAATAGATTCGGTGTAGTCTAGAGTTTTGCCAAAATATGGTGTGATAAATAAAAAAAGAAATAGTATTATTTGTTCTATGTGTATACGCTGGTTGATTTTACTTCTCATTGTTTTATTATTGCCGTTTTTTTTGTTTTTGTCATTGTTGATAATTGTTTTTTCCGGTTGGCCGATATTTTTTGTGCAAAAGAGGATGGGCAAAGACGGGAAGGTATTTAAAATTTATAAATTCAGGACAATGAGAAAGGGGTCAGAAAAGGAAAAGAAAAAATATTTGAAGCTTAATGAGGTTGATTGGCCTGTTTTTAAAATCAGAAATGATCCAAGATTTACGAGGATTGGCAAGTTTTTGTCACATACGGGGTTAGATGAATTACCACAATTATTAAATGTTTTAAAAGGCGAGATGGCAATTGTCGGACCAAGACCTTTGCCGGTTGATGAGGAAAAAGAAATTGCCGGTGTATACAGGGAAGCAAGGAGATCTGTGTTGCCAGGGATAATTTCCAGTTGGATTTTGAGCGGTTATCATTTGATGAGTTTTGATAATTGGATGAAACAGGATTTGGAGCATATAAGGAAAAAGTCTTTTATGAATGACATGTTGCTATTGTTTAAGGCATTACCTTTGGTGCTTAAATTAATATTAAAAGAAATTATTGGCTGATTTTTTAGTTAGGTTGTTTGAGTTTTGATAGCTTTTGCTATATTGACGAGTTTTTAAAAATCTGTTTAACTGAATTATTACTGAATTTATAGGTAATTTTTATATATAAAAATGTTACGAAAGATATCGAAGAGCATAAGAAAGGATAGTGGTTTGGCGCAGATCCCGTTGATTTTGGGTTTGCTTTTGATGGCGATTGCCATTCCGATTGCAACCAGATTGGCTCAGCAGAATCAGGATTTAAGAAACCGAGCGGCGGTGCATCCTTATTGTGATCCTGCGGTAACAGCTACATGTAATTATAACGGGGTGTCATGTCAACCGACGCTAGATGGTGGAGTATGTGTAGGTATACCTACATTGAAACCTACCTCTACTCCGGCGACTAGATACGGTTGTGATCCTCAATCTGGGTTGTGTAGACCTAATTCGAGTGGAATTTATACTGTTTCTAATTGTAATAATCAATGTGTGATACCTACACGAATTCCAACGCCAGTTTGTTTGCCTAATGGAACGGATTGTTCGGCTTTTTTTGTTAGTAATGCTTGTAGTAAGTGTTGTAATGATACTCATTATGTAGGGATTAATCTTTTTTGTGGTCCAGCTTCAATTCCAACTGCTACTCCAATACCAGAATGTGCCGGAACGTGTTTTGTTGGGGGTTGTACCGGCGATACGCATTCTGATGGTAATGGGGGTTGTGGAATCGGAAGGGTTTGTTGTGTTGCACATACACCAGTTCCAA
This sequence comes from Patescibacteria group bacterium, assembly GCA_018902845.1. Lineage (GTDB taxonomy): Bacteria > Patescibacteriota > Microgenomatia > UBA12405 > UBA12405 > JAHIPV01. Next base: position 92 of record JAHIPV010000016.1, on the reverse strand, counting down.
CCATATCAGGTAATTGTTCCGGAGTGGGAGGAACTTGTATGCTTGGTGGTTGTCGGTTGGGAACTTATTCTGTGGGTCATGCTGATTGTTCT
>JAHIPV010000015.1 GCA_018902845.1 Patescibacteria group bacterium | reverse complement strand
TTTTGATATTTTTAAACATTAGTGGGAATTATACAATTTAAGTTATGGGGCATAGTAAAAAATAGTTTTAGAAAAAATCTAAATTTTAAATACTTTGAATTGATAGATTGGAAGAAACAATGTTTCTAAATTTTTGTAATTTTTTCCGAAGCTTTCTTTGTATTTATCTTCATAATGACAAATAGTTTTGGTGGGGAGCAAGGCTAAGCCTTTTAGTATTCCTCGGCTCGATTGACTATAACAATAAGCAGACAATGAGTTGGCTCCGGCGGATTCTCCGGCAATAATTTTGCCTTCAAAGAGTTTTTTTAAATTACTAAATTTTTTTAATACAGCTAATAATTTTGACGTTTCCCCACCACCGAAGTAAATAACTTCTGCCCATTTTGCCTGATTAACAAACTTAAACTCACTGGCCTCTTTGAAGATTAATTTTTTACTTCCACAAACTCTGATAAATTGATTTGAATCTGCTTTGTGGTTGGTGTCATCCATTGCCGAATCGCTAGCAAAATGAACCAAAAGTATCTTGATCGAATTGGGGGTATTTTTTAAAATTTCTTTAAAAAAATCATCGTTTTGTGAGTTGATTTTTTGCGCACTACCACCATGAAGAATATATTTTGTTTTCACTTGAGTGATTTTACCAAAAAGCTTTGGTTTTGAATTAAAGTCTGTTGACTTGTTTGCTGAGTAAATCGGCGTATAGTGGCTGATTTACACACAGAGCAAAAGGGATGTATGATTCTTTTGTCTCTTTAACATATCTTATATATTTTGGTTTGTTTGACACAATGTAATGCGGGGATGTTAAAATATCAGTATGGCAAGACTAGAATTTGATCCAACAGCGGTAGGTAAACTTGAGGTAGGATGGTGGATAGCGCACAACGAACATAATAAAGCCCGTATGTTTGAACTCTTGGTACAAGAGCATATTGCCTTATATGGTTTTACACCAGATGAAGCACAAGCTGCTCTTGGACATTTTGCTGAAGGCGTAAAAGGTCATGACCAGAGGGACTTGGCATTGGCCGTAGGCCCACTAACCGACTATTATCAAATGATAAAAGACAAAACGGGTTTTGGTTTTGACCCAGCAGAAATGGCTAAGCTAGAAGTTGGATGGTGGCAGATACATGACGAGCTCGATGGTAATCCAGACAAGACTCGTTTGGCTGAGGCTTTTGCACTGTTGTATGCTACTCAGTTTTCTGTAGCTTTAGACAGAATGATGGTCGCTGGCCAATTAAAAGCTCAAGCAACCAATGAGCATGATTTGGCAGAAATGGACGGTGTTAGTCCAGAGGAATCAAGGGCTCATTGGGATAGAGCAGAACAGTTTCTTGTTGATTTTTATACAGAATTGAGTAGAGTAATTGCGAGTTAATTTGAGTTATTAGAGATTTTTTCTCGCTCGTTGGTTCCTAAGGAATCTCTTTGGGACACGCTTTTCTAACTGTGACCAAATGAGACTAGCATATACACAAAATGAGGAACGGGTGAGGGGCATGGAAACAAACTATTAACTAAATAGGATATAACTTCGGTGGAAATGATGTTCTCTAGCTTGATAATTCTTTTTTAAACTCTTCTTTCGATAACCTAATCAGTCTACCGTCTCGACCAAGTGGAGTATCGGATGTTTCTCTTCCACACCAGTCTGGAGGAGAAAACGCTTTGGCCTCCTCTGGGGTGGTAAATTCAAACTCTGCTCTGACTAGTCCTTCGTAATCACCATGATAGATCTTGATGGAGATATTGGGAATCGTACCTAATTGGTATGAGTCGCGGACAATGACTTTGTTTGAAAGTTTTTTAAGAGTATCAAATTCCAGTTGGGAAAGGGGCAGGACTTGAGAAGAACGAGACAGTTTACCAGAGGCCACTTTGCGTTCTAGTTCATAACTATCGCCTGTGTGTTGGATTCGAAGTTCGATATTTTTGCCAACAAAGAGATAGTACCTTTCAAAATGAATAGGGGCAAATCCGCTTAAATCGGGATCTCCGGAAAACAAAAAGTTTTCTTTACCAATTAATTTTTTGTTGAGAAAATCAAAGAAATCCTGATGACCTGAGTAATTCCAAACCTTGTTTATCAATGTTGAGAGAAATTCCAGTTCGCTTCCTGCCGTTAACTTTCTATTAAAACCAAAAGTAAAAATTGTCGTTAGAGAATTTTTGTCTTTAAAAAGAGCCTCAAAAGCAAGACTGTCAAAACTACTTTCGTCAAGGTAATTTGAAATATTATTTTTCTCTGGTCTAGCTTTATTAACATCTATCTTCCAACACTTTTCCCATTCGTTGTTTTTTGCGATCTGAATAAGATATGGTTTTTTTTATTTTACCAAAAGGCTTGACTGAGGGCATGTATTTTGACAAATTAATCTAATTCCCCTGCTTTTATCGATAAAAAAATTAGCTGTTTAGTATGGCAATAGAAAGATTAAGGATGGTGGCAAAACTAACCCACAAAAAATATGGGGTTAATAAATAAGCCGATATTTTGGATATTGGGAAAAATTTGATAATTGTTAAAGCAATAAAAAACAGAAGGAAAAGAATTTCTAAAAAAGCCACCAAGGGCAGATGCATGCCAAAAAAAATAATTGACCAAAGAGTGTTAAGTCCTAATTGAACGGCAAAAAAGATTAAAGCGGTTTTTGTATCTTTACTATCTTTTTTGTTCCAAACCAAAAACAAGGAAATTCCCATCAGTAGATATAAAAAAGTCCAAACTGGACCAAATAGCCAGTTGGGTGGATTAAAGGAAGGCTTATTAAGAGTGACATACCATCCTGAGATGGCTGGTGTAGTAAAAACAGCCCCAACAATACCTGCTAATTGGCAAATAAGAATTGAAGCAATAAGTTTAATCATGTCAATTACTTCATTTTGCTAAAAAGTGTAAAAAAAATCAAGCCAGATAGGAAGTTTTTTGGCTTAAACACTCTATAGCTTGGTCATAAAATGCAAATGTGCGAGCATTTTTTGGAGGCAACATTTCAAAACTGCTTGGTGGATGGTATCTTTTGTTAAAGCGACGGTGGATTAAAAGAACGATCCGGGCGAGTTACTCAGAATATCCAGAGTTCATAAATAAGGAAGTAAACCAACGGTTTAAGCTTAGGTTTTGGGCATTTTGTTGGGAAAGTATCACTCTTTATTGATTTCATCAAAAACATTTTTAGATATGTTTTGCATTGCATCAATCAGTTTATTTCTGTCTTTGCCTTTGCTCATAACACATAAGATGTATGGTTTTTGAGGGTGATAGACTATAGCGCAATCGTGTAATTGATTTTTTGTAGTAGGAGAATCACTACTGAGTATTCCAAATTTGTGAGCAACTGTGATTTCATTTGGAACTCCGCTCACTAAGCCTTCGCTAAATTCACTTTGAGCGAGTAATTGGAGAATTATTTCTGATGATTTTCTGGGTAAATACGAGGAATTGTATAGCACTCTAAAAATTGAGGCGTAAGTTTTGACTGTAATAAAATCTTCGGGCGTTGATTCGTCTGGAAATGTTATTCCTAGATCTTGGTGTACTTTTTGAATATAATCACTTGGCAGATTCATGACAAGCAAATTAAAAGCCGTGTTATCCGAAAGAACTAACATTCGATGTATTAAATATTCAACGGAATATTCTTGGTTGAGTTCTAAAGCATCATCGGTGTTTGTTTTGTCTAATGGTTTGTTATATGCAATTTTTTTATTAATGATCTGAGGATTGTTTTCTGCTAGTTTATAGTAAGCCAGGGCAACAGGTAGCTTCAGTAAACTTTGAGGTGCAAATGGAACATCTTCGTCTATACCAAACCAGGGGCCATTGGTTAGGTCACGATAATATATACCAAACTCAATGTCGCTGTATTGTTGTAAAATTTTTTTTATATTTTTTTGTAAGATTGTTTGTTCAGTAGCGCCAATTTTATCTGTATACTCACATTCCAAAAGAGGGTTAATGTATTGATATCCGGTTTCTCTTTTTTCCAGACGTGCTTTACTGCAAACATCGGTTTTGTTTGTTTTGATTAGACAAAGGGTTACTATGCAACCAAGTATGAATCCAAATAGCCCTGTAACGAAAATGTGAAACTTTTTCATTTATAGTAATTATACTCTTGGGTTGCTTTATTTTTCCCAATATTGATATTTAAGTTAATCAATAAAGTCAAGAAAAATAGAAATGAATAATGCTTTAAATAAAACTAATTCTTGGGTTCTTTTTCATATGTCTTACCCGTCTCAAGATTTACAAACACCGAATAACCGTCACTACTATCACAATTATCCCTATCCCCCTTAACCCAACATTTTGGCTGTATGAAAATAAAAACTTCTCGATTTTCCAGTTTTACACGTATTACTCATTGATCCTGTAAAATACTCACTACAATCTTCCAGATAAAACTTCCAACCGGCTGACAAGCCATCAATTCTTTGTATGCTGGCAACTGAAACGTCACTAATACTGGCAATTTTGTAATTCTGACTCCATTTATCTGCCTCTGGTTTTACTTTCTCCCGGGATTTGATGGCCGTTATTCCTTTTCCATCTGACTTAAGTTTGTTTGTTTGATTTTCCTCTTGTTCTGTTTTACTACAACCGCTTAAAACCACTAACGAAAGAACCATTATCAATATTTTTAAATGTTTCATAAAGTTTCCTTCTTAATTATGATCGTATTTTGACATGTTGACAACCCAACACATTCAAAAACTGCTCCCCGCCTTGGACCAAGTTAGGACTGCGGTGCGTGGAATATAATATTGTAAGCAGGGAGACTTATTTAATTATCTAATTACTGGGATTTTGTAGTTTGTTTTTAAAAAGAGACCAAGAGGCTAAAATATGGCAATTAGTGATTTGATTTTCTCTTATCATTTCATCGATTTGGTTTGTTTTGTACCATTTATACTTAAAAGCTTCTTCATGATCTTTTGGTAAACTTTTGTATTCAAGCTCTCTGGCATGATAAACATACATTTGAGCACTAGACCTTCTGTTGTTTATGTAATATTTTCCTATAAATTTTAGTTTTTTTGCGTAATACTTGCCTTCTTCCATCAATTCTCTATTAGCTGCAAATTTAGGTTTTTCTTTTAATTTAATAGACCCTCCAGGGAATTCTAATAGCCATTTATTTGGAGGGTAGGAATACTCGGATAATAACAAAAATTTTTGATCTTCTCTCTGACATATAACAGTTACTGAGTCGTGAGTTTTGGCAAATTTTAAATATTTGGTAGAGGTTCCGTCTGGTAAAACCACATCATCTTCCAATACTTTGAGACGAGAATGTCTAAGGAGTATTTTTGATTTAGTTTTTTTCCACATGTTTATTTTAGTAAACTGGTATTAGTTCTTGTTATTGTATCTACTAGTCTATCTTTATTTATCGAAGACATATTAAAACTATTAATTATAAACTGTTTGGCTTTTGTAACATTTCCATTGATGTCTCCAGTAGCTTCAACTATCAAATAACGATCGTTGCCGAGCAAAAATAGAAATTGGTCATAGTACTCCTGTAAATATTTTGCCGTTTCTCTTTCTAAAAGAAATGGGAGTCCATATTTTCGAATACTTGCTCTACTTTCAAAGTCGTCGAGATTAGAAAAACGAGTATAAACCCATCCTACAGGGAGGCCAGATTTGTGTAATTCTAGATGTCTTTTGATCTTTTTACTGCTTTCCACCAAGATACCAATATTACCCCTACTAAACATTGCATACTCAAATGCAAGCAAGGCAACTATGCCTCGGTCAGTTAATACTGTAGGCACATCTCTATGATTGAGTAATTCTTTTCTTTGCTGATCTAAAATAAGAAGATAGTCAACCGATGACAAGGCAGATGAAATATCAGCGGGTGGAAAAGTTAATTCATTTCGACGCTTACCGCCAGTATCTATTTGACTATACTCAGGTATGTATATAATCTCTTTTGTAACGAGTTTTTTTCCTAAGGTGGTTTTTCCACTTGTACATACTCCTTCAAGACATATTTCTTTAGGCATATCTTTGTTTAACTGTTATAAAATCTGATTTTTTTCTCACTTTTGTATAGGGAGGGATAATGGAATTATCAATCTTAAAACCGCCTTCAATTTGAGCACTATCAAGAATGATAGACCTTCTCATTACAACCCCTTCGCCAACACGTGCACTTGCAGCAATAACATTTTCTCCCAATGACAATCTCATGTTGTTTTCATAATATCTGCCTATAGTACCAGCATCATCCCAATAAGACTTATTTTTGAATCTATACCCATAGACACCACCATTCTTGATTTCTGGAAATACAATTTCCCTAGTAAAATCACATTGAGTGTTGTCCCAACCACGTTTTATTAAGTCTCTAAGACGATCGATCAAAAAAGACGAATTTACAATATAGACACCAGTACTACTAAAGCCACCTTGGTTTGTATTATCAACCACCTGACCACTTTGGTTTAGTTTGAAATAGTCTCCATAGCACCTTTCAGCAACTAGACCAATGCTTATTGTTGACTTTTTTTCCATGTGTTGAGTTAACATATCCTGAATATTTACACCTTGAATTACATGGTCACCTGGGATCATGATTAATTGGTCTCCCAAAGATCCTTCTTTTGTAAATCTAGACATGTGTTGAAGAAATGAGCCTCCAATATTTAGCAAAAACCTATCATTTAATATTTCAACATTGTGGTTGTTGAAATATGCATCGAACAAATTACTACAATAACTAGTAGAAATAAATATTCTAGAAACATTCGGTCTAATTAGCCGGAGAGGATAATCGATTATTCGCTTACCGTCTTTACCCATTAATAGTAATGGTTTAGGAAACGCATTTGTCAATGGTTTTAATCTTTCTCCTCTTCCTCCGACAGGAATGAAACCCACTACATCATTGTTCATTTATTAATTGAGTGTAAACTTTTTCTAACTTATTAACCTGATTTTTTATTTCAAATTTATTGTTAATTGTTTGTTTACCTCCCATAGATAGACGATGATACAACTTAGGATTTATATATATTGTTTTAATTGCTGTATATAACTCTTCAACTGATTGTCTTTTAATAAGCAAGCCATTTTTATTGTTTTCAAATATTTCATTTAAACCAACTACATTGGTAGCAATAACAGGTATTCCCATAGACATAGATTCCAAGGCGGCTAATCCTAATCCTTCATAATATGAAGGCATTACTACTAAATCTGATGCTCCGTAAACCATAGGCATATCGTAGTATGAAAATAATTTGTTTGGTTTAAGGATGATGCCATCTAAACCTAATTTTTTAATCAAATGAGAGATTTCCTCGTAACAGCCAGAATCAAACGGCGAAAAAGATGCGGGTAGAAATAATTTTATGTTATTGCAACCTGACTTTTTAAGTAAACTAAAGGCATTTATTAATTCAAATATTCCTTTTCTTCGAATTATTCTTGAAGGAAAAGTGACAATAAAATCAGAACTAGGAAGTCCTATTTTTTTTCTATACATTGCCTTATTTTGTCTTAATTTTGAATCAAAGACTTCTTTTTCAATACCCATATAAATTAACTTTGTTTTTTCTGGATTAGCACCTAACTTTACTGCCCAATCATAATAAAATTTACTACCAGGAATAAGTAAATCATAATTATTGTTTTTTATTATGAATTCGGCAAAACTTTTGTCTAGAAAAAAATTTTTGAAATACCCCAGTATTCTATTGGGTGGATCAGGAGTATTGTGAAATGTAAACACAACTTTCGAATCTATTGTTTTTCTAAATGTTGAAAGTATGAACATTGGCAACATATTATGTACATGGACTATGTCGTATTTGTTTGATTTTAAAGATTTATATATACTACTACAGGACACGAAATCCACACGAACATAACTCCAAAAACCAACCTTTAACTTTACTTAAGCCGAATTTTGATGATACCCAACTAACAATAATTAATCATCTACAGTCGTTCGTAATTGAATACGCAAGAAGCCATAACTTCCCAGTTTTTGAATATAATGAGTCGAGCCACGCCCTTGAGTATGTAAACAAGGAATTAGGAGAAAGATTAGCCAGGAAAGCCCTTGTGACTGTCTGAGCCAGCGGTAATAATCACTTTTTTGTTGTTAGCTATGCTTTTTAAGGATTCAAAGGCTATTTTGTTGTAATCGAAAGGTTGGTCTTTGTAGTTCCGGTACTGGCACTCGACTCCATCGAGTTGAAAATTACGAAAGGTGTGGGCAACGAATTGGCGAAAACTCGATTCAGAAATTGATTTAGGTTCACTATCTTCATAGGCCTTGCCAGGATGGGCCAAGACCAAAACGAAGCCGGTTTTTTTTAGTCTAGTCAGCAGTGATTCATCGACACCAGACTCGTCGTATTCCCAGTGGCAAAAGTCTTTGAAAAGTATTTTTTTAAGTTTTTTACCAGTCTTTTTTGGGTTGTCAACCTGAAAATGTTCATTGAACTTAGGCACGTTAATGAGGTCAAGAACTAGAGCTAAACGAATTATATGGGACTTGCTAATGTAATAATCCCTGCCTTGTATATCTAGCTCTCCCGAGTCCAGATTTATCTTAAGGAGGTTCTCGGTTGTAAATTTTGAGATAAATTTTTGTTTTTGATTATCGTCCCAAGTGGGCCAATTCAGCCAGGGGAAATTATATTTATCTAAACTTTTTATGATTACTTTTAGACAATTACTGGCCACATCGAGTCTTTTTGAATTTTCAGATTTAGTGATCGCTCCAATTTGAGTTAGAAATTCAGGTGAAATTGAATTAGATAATTTATCATATACCAAAATATCGAGTCCCTGGCCGCAATCCATTTCAACACCAGGTATCAAGTTAATTGGGTTTTCTTGACACTGTTTTAACAACTTTTGATCGTAACCTCCTATTGAATTGTGATCGGTGACAGAAATGTACTTATAGCCTTTGTTTTGAGCTTGAGAAACTACGTCATTGGGGAAAACTAAGCCGTCTGAAAAATGACTGTGGAGATGGAGGTCAACTTTTGAAAGAAGATCAAACAATTTTGGGCTAGAGATGGTAAATTCTTCCCATATATATGACATTTCATTATATAATACACTAAACTTAAATTTTGAACTAGAGAGTAAGGTGGAGAATCCTCACATTAAAATATATTTAGTAGTCCCCTTTTATAATGAAGAGAGGTGTTTGCCTAAGTTCTTCAAAAAACTTCGATGTAATGATTTTGATCTAAAAAAGGTAGGATTAATTGGAGTTAATCACAACTCTACAGACAAGTCGGAAAAAATCTTTAGAAATCAAGGTGTGAGGTTTAAACCCATTTCAAAACTCCTCCCAACTTGACTTTTGTTGTTTAATTCCAAGAAAATAGGGCAGTTACTAGTTAAGCCCCTGCCCTATGTATGATATTAACAAATTAATTAAATCAAGTCATTTTAGTCAGTTATTAAGTTTGTGTCCTTTACCCAGACAAAAGAAAACAGGAAGACCAAGATGTAATAAGAAAAACCTTGTTTCAGGAATAATTCAAGTTTTAGTTTTAGACATTCCTTGGAATAAAATGTATGATTGCGGTTGTTCTTCCAGTTCTTGTTTTAGATATTTTAAAGAGATACAAAGAAGAGGAAGACTTAAAAAGATATTCAAACAATTAGCCAATAAAGAAACGGACACTAAAGGATTGCCGGTTGATGTTGAAATTGACAAAGGCAATATTCATGACAAAACATTTCTATACAAACATATTAAAAATACCAGAGGAAAGAGGAAAAAAATACTTAATTTAGACAATGTCTATGTCTCGATTGATTTAAGAAGACAAATGAGACAATCCGGCACTTATGTAAATATGGAAACAAGGAAGAATGACTATATTCGTAAAAAAGGCCCTAAGTTCAAATTAAAGAAGGATAAATACAAAGTAAGATTTTTAGTTGAAAGAGCTTTTGCTTGGATTGAAAACTTTAAACGATGTAAGTATAGGACAGATTATACTGTTTCATCCTTTAGAGCTTGGGTGTACCTAGCATTAATAATTATCCTAATCAGACAATGAAAGTGAGTTTTGAAATGGGTTTAGAGGACACTGAAATGCGAAAGTCATGAACAATATCCGCTAGCTTGTAATCACCCTTTATTTTTATTTTTTGTATATCCATATTTTTTGTTTCTTGCATAATAGTAAAAAGACTAATATCTAGTTTAGACCGTTGCATAATATGGTGATGGTATTGTCGGATATGCTCGGTATACATGATAGAAAACAGCCTCGGTTTTCTTAACTACATCATTTTTGTTATAGCAATTTTCAGGCAAGCCGATTTTGTCGTTCCATAAAAAGTCTCTAATTAATACTTTCACATCATCCCTCGTAGGCTCTCTATCCTGCCATTTGTATAGATCCTTTAATTTATTTTTTAAGATTTTGAGTAATTCTTTAGCTACTCCTTTTATTTTTTGAGTTTCTTTGGGTTTTAAATCGGGCTTTACTAAAAGATCATAAATAGCCAATGTTTCTTCATCAAGACCCTCTCGTACCGCTCGGTTTTCTTCTTCGTCCAGACCTTCCACAAATTTCAATAATGCCTCAAAGGTTTCTTCGATACTTTGCCTATCTTTTTCTTTATTGTATTCATCAATGATGGCTTCATAATGTTCTTGAAAATCTGTCCGAAGTGGATTTCTTTGAATAAGCCGTTGTAATTTTTTCTCAATCACACTTTTAAGGCTTTGCACGGTGGTATTTTTGGTTTTAGCATGTTCAAATTCAGCTCGTAAACGATCAAAGTTAATTTTACTAATATCGTAAGCTTTGCCAGTTTCTCTGACCCTGTCAGGCGTAACGGTAATTGACTCATCGATAACCTCGTGTAATTGTTTTATGATGTAACTAATATCTGCTTGATCCCGATCTTTTTGAAGACTTTTGTAGATAATATTTATAGCGCTGTATTGATCACGATAATCATTTACATCGGGAATAGTTAGACATGCTTTAAATTTAATGAATACTTCTCGACACATCACCTCAAACTTTTTTCTGGTTTCATCGTTTTCGTTTACCACCTCTTTAGCTACGATAATTGCCTTATTTCTTTCGAATCCACTTGTATTGATAATTGAGTCAAGCGAAGCTTTATAATCCTGAAGAAAATTACTTACCAACTCAATTGTTTCTTTTAAATCCTCGAGAAGTTCCTCTTTAGTTCTAGTTGGATCCAATTCATCCGGTCCCAGTCCGCCTGTTCTTCCCGTATCACCAGTGCCTGTAAAAGTGGCAAGTGCTTTGCGTAAATTCTTGAGAATACCGCAATAATCGATAATCAAACCATTGTTTTTATCACCATTAACTCGATTGGCACGGGCAATTGCCTGCATAAGCGTGTGGGCTTTAAGTGGTTTGTCTAAATATAGGTTTGCCAAACTCGGCACATCAAACCCCGTTAACCACATAGCACAAACTATCGCAATTCTAAACGGGTGTTCTTCTTTCTTATAAGCGGAGTCAACATCAATTCGCGTACCATCAGAAAGCTCAAAGCCATTTTTTATTAGTCGTCTGTGTGGTGTAATATCAAAACCCCATTTTCTAAACTTCTCAACTTCTCCTTGTTCTTCGCTCACAATTACCGCCATTTTGGTTTCTTCCATCCAAGCAAGCTGTTTAGAAAATTGATCTTTTTCTTCTCCGCTAGCCATTTTCCAAGATTCTTTTATTTCCTCAATTTTCTGATCCCAGTATTGCTTAATCAATTTATGCATCCGCACACAGGTAAGTTTATCAATACACACAAACATGGCTTTTCCAGCTTCCCAAGAGGTGGAGTAATGATCGACAAAATCTTTTGCAATTTGATTAAGTCGTTTTTCTGCGGTAATGATGTGATAATCTCGCTTCAGTTCTTTTTCTAAGCGCTGACTGACATCAATATCGTCAATTTCAATTTCTTCCAGTTTTTCAGCGATTCGTTCGTTAATGTCATTGGTGGCAACACCCAAGGTATCACCCCGCGAATCGTAATAAAGGGGAACAGTCACTTTATCTTCTACTGCCCTTTGAAAATCATAAGTGGAAACATAATCACCAAAGACTTTCGCAGTAATTTCATCGTCCTTAAATAACGGTGTGCCCGTAAACCCGATAAAGTTAGCGTTGGGCAAAGCATTACGCATATTTAAAGCTAGAGTGCCATATTGAGTACGATGAGCTTCGTCTGTTATCACAATGATGTCGTCGCGTCTTGTATAGCCTTCGTCCGGGTCTACTTCCTGATTAAATTTTTGAATGGTAGTAAAAACATGCGACTTTTGTTGACTCATTAACACTGCCAAGTTTTTCCCGCTTGAAGGTCGGGATGGGTCTTTATCGTTATCCGCTACTCCACAACCTGCAAATGTTTTATAAATCTGGGTATCTAAACCGCCACGATCGGTACAAATTACGAATGTATAGTTTCCACCGATTTTACGATGTACTTTGGTGGTAAAAAAAACCATGGAATAACTCTTACCTCCTCCTTGCGTATGCCAAAAAACACCTAACTTCCCCTTAACCCTATTTGGATCAATCAAAGACTTAATCACTTTGTTAACGCCTAGATATTGATTATTTTTCGCCAACACTTTTTTTTGTTTACCCGTAGAATCGTCATAGATAATAAAATTTTCAAAAATATCCATGAAATTTTTCTTATCACAAACACCCTTTAAAAGTGTTTCCATGTCCACTACGCCATGATCTATTTCCGATAATCGCTTCCACTCATGAAAATGCTCATATCCGGCAGTGATGGTACCGATTTTGGCTTTATCACCATTGGCGAGCATCACAATAGCATTGTGATGGAAAAAATGAGGAATGGTATCTTTGTAATCAGCGAAATTTTTTTCGTAGGCATTCTTTAGATCCTTATGGATATTTTTGCACTCCACAAACAAAAGCGGAATACCGTTTACAAACCCAACAATATCAACCCGGCGGCGATACAAATTGCCTCGAACCCATAATTCTCTAACTGCCAAAAAGTGATTATTGGTCGCTTTGTTAAAATCAAATAGCTTGAGTCGTTCTTTTTTAATTTCACCATGTTCACCTTGATAAGAAACCAGCACGCCGTCTTTAAGCAGTTTGTATTTATCAAAGTTAGATGAAAGCATTGACTGACTCTGAGAGTAATCCACTACTTGGCGTACTGCTTCGTCGTAGGCAGTTTCAGGAAGATTTGGATTGAATTTTTTTAGAGCATCTTTTAAATAGTGCGTAAGCACAACTTCGCGGTCAGAGCTTCTACCCAAAAGACCATCTGGTCCAAATGTTTCTTGGTTGTATGCGTAGACAGACTCCCAATTTAGACTATCTTGCAAATAATCAGCAGTTGTTTGTTGAACTAGTGTGTCTTCGTTTAAATAAGTCATAATTTTTTCACTTCGCGATCAAAATCAGAAACATAGTTTTTATCCTGTATTCCTCGATATTTTTCATATTCTGCTAATGCCTTCTTTTTCGCCCGCTTTGCGCTCACTTTACCGGCGGAATGTAATAATTTTTTTTCAGAAATAGTCAAAAATTCATCTAATTTTTTGATCCAGTCCTGCATTTTCATTAAACGGCCACTGTTGGCTTGCAATTCCGCAAAATCAATATAAAGCGAGACTATTAGGTTGAGCTGATTTATTTCTGATTCTGTCAAATAGTTTTTCGCAATAACAATATCATCTGTAGTAATATAATCGCTTTTAAAACTCGTTAATCCCATCAAGGGTTTTTTATTATTGGCGCGCTGAGTGATGATTTCGGCTGCAGTATGCCCATGAACTGCATAGTGCATTTTGTTTTGCACTGTAGCAAAGAATTTTTGTGTCAACTCCGTATTAACCTTATAATCGATACTGGTCGCATAAATATCAGTCACTTTCTGATAAAACATCCGCTCGCTACTCCGAATATCCCGCACTCGTTGTAACAATTCCTGGAAGTAGCGCGCCCGACCGCCACCTTGCTTTAGCCGCTCGTCATCCAAAGTAAAGCCTTTGATTAGATATTCTCGCAATCTTTCCGTTGCCCATATTCGAAACTGGGTTCCTCTATCAGATCGTACCCGATACCCAATTGCCAATATTGCGTCAAGATTATAGTGCTTTACGTCACGCGCAACTTTTCTGGACGCTTCCTTTTGAACTATCCGGAATTTCCGGATAGTTAAATTTTTATCCAATTCTCGCTCCAAATAGATATTCACCAAATGCTCATTAACGGTACGCACATCCACGCCAAAAAGCTCCGCCATCAGTTTTTGAGTCAGCCAAACATTCTCGTCTTCAATTCTGACGCGGATTTTTTGTTCATCGCCAAGAGTTTGATAGATAATAATTTGCGATTTTTTAGTTTCTTTTTTCATAGTTTTATACTTCGATTGCTCCACTCATGAGTCTTGGCAATAATAAATCCCGAGCATAAGCCAACTTTTGATTTTGATATTGTAAATTTTTTATTTGCTCATAGAGAGGCTCAGCAATATAAAGAAATTTATTCATAAGTAATTCACCGGGCATAAGAATCTTAACTTTTCGAAGTGTATCTTGGCTTATATTTGTCTGTGCAGCACCTTGTGATAAACCAACCAAATAGTCCCTTATCGTTTGAAGATATTGCTGAAGATAAATATAATGATAATGTTGTTTTTTCGGAAGGAATGCCACACACGCCTGATTTGAAGCGGAAGGCTCAGCAACAATTCCTGTCCTTCCAATATTGGCGTTACCATATATTGAAATCAGAAGTGTATTCTTCGGAAAGATTTTTGCCGAGGATTTATTAATAGCTTCCTCTGTAACTTTTTCGTCTGTATCAAAAATATACTTCTCATTCAACTCTTGCGTCTTAACCCAATTAATATCACCATCATAAAATTCTGGATGTTTACGGCTCGGAGTTCCACCAGACGTTGTGTTAAAGTATTTTTTTATGGGCTCTTTCTCCCACCCCTCCGGTATACCATCAACTATTTTCACTTTTTCGTAACCTGGGAATTTAAAATATACAAACCACTCGCGGAATAAAAACCGTGCTGAATCTTCCAAAAGCTGTATCCGTTTTTGATTGACCTCAATAAGGTTGTCATGAGAAGAAAGAATCGAGACTATGTTTTGTTGAACAGGATAATCAATTTGAGGAATATCAAATTTTTCTATCATTTCTTTCGTCAATGCTTTTCTTGTACCACCTGAGCCAGCAAAAGACAGCATTCTTGACTGCATCCATGGGGAAATCAGATAATACATCAGGAATTTTGAATCAAGATTTTCTTTTTGTGTTCTTATTATCGAAACATGCTGATTAACTCTCGCAGGTAAAAAATCTTCTGGAACCGTACAGCATCTTGCTACTGAATCACCAGTAATGTTCAAGAGAACATCATCTTTTTCTAAAGTTACCCCTTTCATTCTTTGCGCGGTGTCATTATCAATAAAAGCAAGCCCTTCAGCCGAAAAAGAACCATTATATATATTCTGGCTTCGGATCAAAGCTACCCCAGATTCAATATAAACACTGTCACCACCTCTTGGGGTAATTCCACTACCTATTTTTGTGCAATAAGGTTTCAGCTTGACCATATTTTTCATAATGCGATCTTCTTAAAATTCTCGCTAATTCTTTTTGATAACTCAATGGATTGAGTATTTAAATCCTCAAGTTCAGAATAAATAGTCTTCATGGTTTCGCTAAAGTCAAAGTCCGGATCTATTTCTTCAGGCGCTACGCCTACATACCTGCCCGGTGTCAGACTCCAATCATTTTCTTTGAGCTCGGCTTTATCCACTAACTTCACTAATCCCTCCACATCGCTGAGTTTTTCTTCCGGAAATCTTTCCATAAGCCACTGCGCCTGGTGGTTAAAATAACTGACTAATTTTAGCTGTTCAACCGCCTGTTGTTTCAACCCCTCGACTTTCTTTAGCTCTTTTTGCTTTTCCCGGTTTTTGGCAACCTCAACCGCTTTAAGCATCATCCGAAAATCAGTTTCAATCAATTTTTGCAGTTTCTTGGCAAGTAAAGACAAATTATCACCCTCTGCCCTAATAAATTTTTTATAGGCTGATCTTAATTTGTCTGTTTCCAAACATTTATCAAGATAAGCTTCAACCGCGGGCTTTGATTTACCTGCCTCATGCGCCGCTTGAACTTGATAATGATTCACCAAATCATGAAAGTGTTTATTCTCACCCCGATACAGCCAAATAATAGAAAGAATATTTTGTAATTGTTCCGGACTAAAATCATAAATCTTGCGTGTTACCTTACGGAAAACATTACGTGCGTCAATCATTAGCACCTTATCTTTGAATTTGGCTGGTTTAGCTTTATTGAAAAACCACAACTCGCAAGGCACAGCTCGGGTATAAAAAAAGTTTGATCGAATAGAAATCATAATATCTACATCACCAGTGTCAATTAGTTTTTCTCGTACTTTGGCTTCTCCTCTTCCGGCACTAGACGCCTGAGAAGACATTACAAATCCAGCCCTGCCTTGTTCTGTTAAGTAACTATAAAAATAACTAATCCAAACATAGTTTCCGTTACTGACTTTACCTTTCTTATTCACGCCTGGTAATCCAAACGGCAAGCGAGGGTCATTTTTGATTTTGTCCGCATCAATTTCATCTACGTTAAATGGCGGATTGGCCATCACAAAATCAGCTTTGTTGAATAGATTGTGCGGATCTTCATAATACGTAATTGCTTTTTTGATATCACCCACTAAACCATGAACTGCCAAATTCATTTTTGCTAAATCGATAGTGGTGCCATTCTTTTCAAGTCCGAAAAAATTTAGCTTATCATTAGGATTCTCGTGTAATTTCTCTACAAAGCGAGCACTCTGGACAAACATTCCACCGCTTCCACAGGCTGGATCTAATACGGTACCTTTTTTTGGCTCCAGTACATTAGCAATGAGTGAAACCAGCGAAACGGGTGTAAAAAACTCACCACCATCGTGGGCTTTTTGATCAGCAAACTGAGTAAGAAAATACTCATAAATCCGACCAAATACATCGCCGGTAACTTTTTTCAGTTCTTCAGGATTTAACGCGCGAAGTAGTTGCCCCAATATTTCATTGTCCAATTCCCGATATTCTTTTTTTGGTAGTACACCTGCCAGAGTTTCGTAATCAGATTCAATTGATTCCATTGCATCTACAATAGCTTTAGCCCGATCATCACTGTCTTTAAGAGCGACAAGATAGTCGAACTGAGCTTTGGGTTGTAAAAATATGGCAGATTTTTTACTGAAGTCTTTTTTTGTTAACTCTGGAGTTTTGCCTCCACGAGTGGGTAAACTAGCGATAATTTCGTCTTTTACAGCTAAATATCTACTATAAGCATGACGCAAGAAAACCAAACCCATGACAGGCATAAAATATTGATTGCTAGCGTAATTGGAATTGGCTCGAAGTGTATCCGCTACCCCCCAAAGTCTTTTTTCGATTGCTTCAATATTTTCCGGTTGTGGCATAGTTTTGTTTTATTTAAAAAGTAATCCTTTCTCTTTAAGGCTGATATAACCATCGTCAGTAATGATGATGTGGTCGAGCACTTCAATATCAAGAATTGTGCCCGATTGAATCAATTTTTCGGTTAATTTAATATCTTCATCAGATACTTCTGTGTTTTTTGACGGATGATTGTGCGCCAGAACGATTGAGGAGGCAATATGGCGTATCGCCGGTTCGAAAACTTCGCGTGGATGCACCAAGGTTTGTGTTAACGTCCCGATTGAAATAGTTTCCTTATGAATGAGTTGATTGCGGGCATTAAGATACAACGTCTTAAAATATTCTTTTTGCTTACCCCGCAAATCAGCAAGTTGAGCGACAGTTGTTTTCACGGAATCGAGAACAGGGAGTGAATCATTAAAGGAACCAACTGCCCGACTGCCAAGCTCCAAAGCTGCTTTAACAGTAATGGCTTTGGTATCTTCCAATCCTTTTATACCAATCAGTTCGTCTTTGGTAACGGTCAATAGTCGTGATATGGGATATTTTTTCAAAGTTTCTCTAGCAATATCCAATGCGCTTTTACCTGCGCGTCCGGTACGAATAAGGATTGCCAATAACTCTGCATCAGTTAAATTTTCTGCTCCCTTCTCGGATAGTTTCTCTCTTGGTCTCTTGTGTTTGGGTAAATCCTTAATTTTTGTCATATTTTATTTTTTAAATAATTCTCTATGTCTTTTTTCCGATACCTGCGGTCCCCAATTTTTCGTCTTGTTCCAATCCTCACAGCTTTGAGCTCACCTTCATTGTCCCAACGTCTTAATGTACCCATACTGACCTTCAGCTTTTTAGCCGCTTCTTCTAGTGTTAATAGATCAATATTGTTGTCGTTAGCCATTTTTGTAACCATTTAATCAATTGCTTTTAATTATACATCTTTTCTCATAAAAATTGGTGATCTAGTCTTATGCAGGATGGTTTTATATTCCACCTGTATTTTTTTCGTTAATTATCCACTCAAGTCTTCAAGACAGGGGGTAATTATTGAGAGCTATTATGAGAAAAAACTAAAAATTTAGGACTTAATCATAAAACCAGTACCAATCAGGGTCCTCTATTTCTTTAATGTTGCTTTTAAGCATTTTATATTTTTCATCCTCGAAAAGAGTTTGCCATGTTCCTTCATAACAATGAAACTCTGTTTCTTGGTCTACCCAGTTTTTAGTTTCGAATTTTACCAGTACAGTATCTTTTGTTTTTTCAAATTTTTCTGACTTATAAATATCAACATCGAGAATATCAGTAAACCGACTGGTCCATTCCTCAAAGTTTGTTTTTTGTAAATACTCGCTACTTAATAAATCGAAACCATCTTTCATTCTTCTAGCTTTAAGATATGTATAAAAAGCAAAAACCGCATCTTCCGGTGATTTGCTTGCATCAACATCTATTTTCTCAATCTCTTGATCAGAAAAATTAGGAATTAGCTTTTTTGCTTCATCTCCTGATATGAATAAGGATAAACCGGCTAATCCTTGAGTGTTTACACCAACCACTGCTCCACACTGATCTGTCAATGGTCCACCGCTCATTCCACCTACCAAGGAGATATTGGTTTGGATATACTCTACCGGAACATGTTTGGAGTTTCGAAAATCAATAAAGTTACCTCGTAAAACTGTAGCCTTACCTGCCAAATTAGTACCCATTGCATATCCTGTTGCCAATAGCGGTTCTTCATCTTTTATAAATATCGAATCAGATAAAGGCATAACCATATCAAAATAACTGTTCTTGGTAAATAGAATCGCCAGATCGGCATCTTTATCTCCGGTTATTTTGATTGGGGTAATAAAACTTCCGTCAGGAAATATTATTTTTGGACTAGGTTCATCGGCTATTACATGAAAGTTGGTTAACACTTGATCGCTTGATATGAAAAAGCCAGTCCCTTCGGAATATCCACCCACAACCCTGACTACTGACTTTTTTAATTTGTCTTGAGTTCCATACGAACAAAAAAACTTACCATAATGCCCATATTGAGTTCGGATATAATCAACGATTACAAACAATGATGCCACGACATACATGGTTAAAAAGATTACCAGTATTGACTTAACCAGATGTCTAAAACTCTTAAAGGGAAAAGAAACAATATCAACACTTAATTGAAATATTTCTATCGCAGTTTTTATCAAAAGTTTTATTAAATAAAAGATGGAATAGGTTAGAAGTTTAATTGGAAATAAATACAAAGGAAAAAGTAGTCCATCAATAAAAGCAACAAATTTTTTAGCTATTTTCCACTTAAGTTTTTTAATTAATCCAAAAACAACCTTAATCGGAATGATAAACAAATTGGCAACAAGAGACAGAAGAATAAGAACACATATAACCATAAAAATAAACCCAAACAATTCCTCATCGGAAAAAAAGTTGCCAAATAAACACATAAAATAAAAAAAACCAAGCGTTAATATAAAAGCAATTGACCAAGCGATTGGTTTTCTAAGATGTGACAACAATGAGTCAATAAATCCAGACAAGGCAATCACCAGACAGAAAAGAAAAAGAAAAGCTGTATATAAAAAAATATTGGAATCGTGTTTATTGGCCAAAATAAAAAAAATAATGGTAGCGAAAAAGAGAACAAACGTTGAATTGACAGAAAGAACCGAATTGACAATTTTTTTAATAAGAGGCATTTCTACTATTCAACTCTATTCCTAACGATATGTATCTTCTTACTTCTTTTTGTTTTTTGTTATCGCTAAGTGAAATAAAAAGATTGTTTTCGTTGTCTATCCAACTTAAGGTATTCGTGAATGGCATCTTAGGGTTCATTTCTTTTGTTTGTCCTAATTTATTAGAAAAGAAATCATGAATGTATTTTTTTTGATTTTTTAAACCAAAATTGTTTGCAAAAAATCCTTCTGCAAACAGTTGACATCTGATATTTCTTAATTGTTTATTTATAAAATCTACATCTAGACTTCCCAAAAAATAATCTGGGGTTTTAAATGAAAAATTATAATGTTTCTGTCCAATAAATTTATTGAATAATAAAGGGTAATCTGATAATTGTTTTTTCTGTTCTTCGGTTGTATCGGTGATTTTTGAGCCAAAATATTTTTTAACTTTTTTAATATTGTCGATAAAAAGATAGTTGTTATAAAAATATTTTATGATTCCGAGATATGTGATTTTATTCGTTCTTTGTTTGTTCAAAATAAATTATTTAATGAATAAACCTGTCTTACTGAAATAATCTTATGTAAAGTATACCACTAGTAAGTCGTCTGAGGGTAGTCATTATTAGAGAATAGTGGCGTGTCATACATTGCAATTAATCGCTATTTGATTGATATATAATTACTAAATATTATTATGGAAGACAACATAGAAAATTCCCAGTATAAAACCGCTCAGTACTATGGGGAGAAACGGGGAGAATATCCATTAACAGAGTTTTTACCAGGTAAGGATCAAAAACATGGAGGAAGAGTTGGAGCTTTATTGGAAAAATTAGCAGAACAAAAAAAGGTTGTATGGGACCAAAAACAGGAAGCATATCAACTTAATGAAAATGAACAAAAATTAAAATGGCTCGATGCGGGAACAGGAACAGCGATGACGGCATGTTTAGTAAGAAAAGAATATGGTGATTTGTTTTTTATATTATCCTCAGACATTACGGACACGGGATTAAACCTTGCAAACGAAAGAAATAAATCTCCGTTTATTTTATCTGACTTGTTCAAATTGCCATTTAAAATCAACTCATTAGATATAGTTACAGCTTATGATGTTCTAGAACATCTCCGAAAACCAACTAAAGCCATTAAAGAATGTCTCCGGGTTATAAAATCAGGAGGATTGTTACATATTGTTGTCCCAAATCCAGACTCATGGAGAAAAGGACGAAAAGACTATACCTACTCCACTGATCCAAGCCACATTATTCCAGCTATTATAAGCACTGGTTACTTCAGAAAAGCGTTAGAAGGTTTGGAGTGTACAAATATTGAAATTTCAACTCGAGGTTTTCCTGAAACTAAAGATTATTTTAAGAAGCATGGACGAGAATTGTTTGGACCTGAAAAAGGAAACCATATATATGTTTTTGCAACAAAACCTTAAAAGATTAATAATTAAAAATTTATAAATGTCCCATTTACCTAAATCTAAAAAAGCTCTTGTAATCATACCTACATATAACGAAAGAGAGGTTATTGGAAAGATGATTGACGCTCTTTGTGATAATATTTTCAAAAAAATAAATGGTTGGGAGTGTCATCTGTTAATTGTTGATGATACTTCGCCAGATAAAACTTATGAAGTAGTTCGTTTAAAACAAAAAAGATATAATAATTTACATCTTTATTTGAACGAGACTAAATTGGGAATTGGTAACGCCTATGTTCAAGGGTTTAAATATGGCATAAATAAGTTGAAAGCTGACGTATTGATTGAAATTGATGGCGATTTTCAACACCCACCAGAAAGTATCATTGATCTATTGAAAGAAATCGACAGAGGAGCTGATTATGTTATGGGTTCAAGAAAAATTAAAGGTGGTACAATTCCTAAAGGTTGGGGTTTTAAGAGGATATTTTTTAGCCAGGTAGGTGGTTTTGTAGCCCGCTTTATAATGTTTTTTCCTTTTAAATCTTTCTTACAAGTTACAGACCCTACTACAGGACTAAAGGCTTCTCGTGTAAAAGGTTTTGTTGATCAAATGAATATGGACAATCTTTATTCTCTAAAATTTGGTTATAAAATAGAGTTTCTTTTTCAAATGGTAACTCTTGGTGCCAAAGTGAAAGAAATTCCACTAAAGTTTCAGTTGAGACAGATAGGTGAATCCAAAATAGATACCAACACAGCACTGGATGTGTTTAGAACGGCTATTAATCTTCGTTTTAGAAATCCAATGGTAAAGAATTTTTCTTGATTTTTGTTTTGTCAGACATTTCGGATACATTAAACAAGTTTGTTTTCCTTTGCCAAAATAAGGCTGTGCCACCTCAAAAATGGAGATGGTACATGATCAGAAAAGATCAATTACTTAATACAGATAGAGTAGATAAAATTGTTAGATTAAATCTATTGAAATCGGGTGAAGATGTAGTATCACTGATAAAAGAAATCCAAAAAGAATGTCAAAAGATTATGTTGGGGTTGAGATTTGAAAAAGATAAGGTGATGGAACCCTGGAGATTTTGACAGAGGTTCTAGTGTCCACGGTGGGGTATTATTGATTGTGTCTGCTTTTGCTGTAAGGATAGGTGAAATATGAGCTAGCTCCCCGCCTTGGAGGAAGTTAGGACCTGTGTGATAAATTCCTGATAAATTTAAAACGCATACCACTTGGTTTTTGCATTTCCCCGTCACGAATAAAGCCATTTCTTGTTAATACATTCTGAGAACGACTGTTGTTTGGCATTGTAGTGGCATATAGTTTTTTGTAGCCAACTCTTTTTGCCAGTTTTATCAATGTTTGTGTAGCGTTTGTTATGATGCCAGAATGATTGTAGTCAGCCCAATATCCAACTTCTGTCAACTCTAGATTGTTTGACTTTATGTCAATTGCTCCGATAATTTCATTTTGACTGTTACGAATAAAAAAAACGAACCACTTTTGTTTTGTCCATCCTTCAACAATCCACTCAATAAATTTCTTGGCATCATTAATTCTATAGGACCTACCTTTAAATTTATATTTAAATAAAAAATTATAAACTAGAGGTTGATTGCATATTTGAGTTATTTTTGTTAAGTCAGCCTTTGTAAATTTACTGCCATTTTCGTTTGAGACTAAAAAACATTCTTCATTGGTTTTATGGTTAGTTATGACCTCTTTAATTGGAGTAATAAATAAAATTTTGGTTTTGTTTTTCACTAAGCTGATTTTAACAAAAGTTCTTTATTCCACGACGGGGTATTGTTGGCTAGGACCTTTTTTAGCTTCAAAATGTGCTTCGAGTCCATGTTGGCTCCCGCTGTATCGGAAAATACGGATACTTCGATTTGGCTCAGTACAAGCTAATTTCAAATCAGAAAAATTCCTCTGATGAACTCAAGATGAATGGTGCGGCGTCCACCAGAGGCGGACAAGGGTAGGGCACTTCGTTGCCTCAGTGTAAACTCTGCGCCGAGTAGTTATTTTAAATCCTGAAAGTAATTTAGAATTGACAATGTGGCTTTTATTGAAGGATTATCAATATTTTGCAGGGTAACTCGTTTACCGAAACGTTTACAAATTGGAGTTAAAAACTCATCTGCCCATGAAGGCGTTAATACAATCACACCGGCAAAATCGATTAGAATTAGTCCTTTTTGATTTATCTGATCGAGAGTGTGAGTATATGCCAATAAGGCCTCTTTGCCTGACGGTCTGGATATTAAGGTGGTACCAAATTTTTTGAGTTGAATTATCATGGTATTTTTTCAATTTTTAATATGGCTAAACAACCGTTAATGGTAGTGTCGGTTTTTTGAATAAAAATATTTTTATCATGTTGTTTTAGGTGTAAAAATGCATTACCTGTCTGAAAACTGAGCGATAATGGATTATCGATAACAATTAATCTGACAAACTTTAAGCCATTTCCTCGTATTTCGGGCTGGCGACCGGAAACAGTTTCTGTAAAAGCAACTTTTAAAGCATCTACGGAGTTTGTTAATCTTGGTCGAGCTCGTCTTAAAGTGGCCAAAATTCCCAGACCACGATCAGCAAGAATAATGCATTTATTGATTTCATCATAGTAAAAAAATATTCCCATCATGTCGGGCCAATTTCCAAGATTATGATCATATGAGTTGTTACCAATTTCTCCAGCAACAGCAATGACCAGTGAAACTATTCCTTCCAGAGGAAGGGTTTTACCTAGCTGAAACTGTAAAGTTTCCAACCTTGACTGAAAAACATCTCGAGTTTGACAATAAATTTGAGGATCTATGGTAAATCCGTGTGGAGATTTAGCCCATTCTAGAGCTAAATTGTGATGATTTGTGGCAGAATTAATTTTGCTTTGAATATCCAAAAATCGGTAAAATCGATGACCTTTGTTACCGGTTCTGACTGAGGAAAGTTTACCGGCCTTATCCCATCTTCTTAGGGTGTCGATTGAAACACCTAAAAACTTGGCTGCTTCTCCTATTTTTAATAGTTTTTGATTCATACTTTATTAATCTACATAGATTCTATCAAAGCAACTAAATCTATGCAACCTGACTGTAATCTATGCATTTTCCTGTATATCTGCCTGTGCCAACCCCCAAAACCCCAATATTTCAAAACTGGCTCGGTGCCTTGGAGGAAGTTAGGATTTTTGTGTGTGAAATGTAAATCTAGTTATTCAAAAGAGTTAGAGCCAGTTCTTTCTGTTGTTGCCATTGCTTGGCACTGAGATTTTCCCTAAGTGAACTATTGGCCATGATTTTGTAGGGGGAATATTTTTCATTTTCAAAACGAAGGTAGATATGAATATGAGCATGGGCAACTGTTTGACCTACCTTTATCGGTCCGTTGTTGCTGGCTAAGTTATAGCCAATACATTTTTCTTTTTCTTTATAGGCAGTCAATATCTTTGCGGTAGTGTTCTTAAGATCAATAGATTCTTTATCAGTTAGGTCGGAAATAAATTGAGCGTGTCTTTTTGGAAAGATAATAAAGTGACAAGGAATAATAGGTTTTTGAGGATAAATCACTGTCAATTACTGACGGATCGTAAAAAGCACAGTTTGGGTCTAATTAGTTTATATTTTTATGTTTATATATAAACGCAATTTCTTTATATTCCTGACTTCCGCACTTTTTCTTTAATTCTCTAACTTTCAAAAATATTTAGGTTCAAAAGTATTGTTTTGGGATTAAATTTGGGGCACTAGAATTGGTACTATTGGGTCATAATGTACATTCGAAAAGCAAAATCTAAAA
>JAHIPV010000014.1 GCA_018902845.1 Patescibacteria group bacterium | reverse complement strand
TCTCCATCTGACGCTTCGTCCATCAGAATCTCAACAGTATTGAGGATTGAATTACGGGAATTTATGTCTGCTTTTTCATAAAGAACTCTCAACAGATAAAAGGTGCTATCACCAATTTTCATTTTTCCTTTTGGATTTGTCTCACGAGCAATGTATGCTTTTACTTGCTTTGCTCCATTACGAACTAGGTTCATCAAACGATTAGAACCGTCTACCATAAATATCCTTCCCTCACTTTCTTTTAATGTTATTGTTGGATAGATTACCTTTCTTTCGAGATTACGAAACTGTTCTAAACTATGTGGGTCTTCTTTTGGGTGCTTTTTGAAGTATTTGACAAGATAATTGTTAAATTTAAGGGGGTTGTTACTAATTTCTTTGGAATAGGTAATGTTGTCTATGCTGGGGTTCATCCCTGTTAAAGAAATGTCTGCAATATCCCGTTCTTCTAAGCTCCAGCTATATTTACTGTTTCCGACCAACCAAAACATAGAGTTTAGCCTGAAGGAAAACGAAAGACTTTCAAGCATTCTCCAGTAGTCATGCTCACTCATTTCTTCTATCGTTTTTTCAACGACTTTTTTTACAGACCCACTTTCTGAAAAAATTTTGCTGAACTCTGCTTTGAGGTAATACTTCCCAACTTCAACTGGATCCACAATCTTTTTAATTATTTTTAATGGGGGAGGGAAGACGGATTTCATAAGATCATTATAACCTACAATTGCTGCAGGCTCGCTAGGATTCGAACCTAGAACGTTAGTTTTGGAGACTAAAATGATAGCCATTTCACTACGAGCCTAAAGTGGACCTGGTGGGACTCGAACCCACGATCTTCTCAATGCCATTGAGACGCTCTACCAACTGAGCCACAGGCCCAAACAAGCAAAAACGAAGTCCGCCTCTGGCGGAACAAAACTATTTTATCATTTTTTTTCAAAACTAATCTACTTTGTTCAACTCACCAAAACAATAAAAAAGTATTTACAAAACAATTATTTTATACTAAAATTAAACTACTATGACAAAAGTACAACTCTCTCTCACCAACCAAGAAGCCGCTATTTTAAATAGTTACGGCTCTGAACTTGGCTACAATTTATCCAAAACCATCCGTTTTTTAATAAGCAAAGCCGCAGAAAAATTCCTCCAAAAAGGAACAATTCCCGTTTACAAAATGAGCCAAAAAACCGAAAAAAAAGGTTTACAGGCATTAAAAGAATACAAAACCGGCAAAACCATCAAAATTGATGACGTTGACAACTTTTTTAGCCAACTATGAATTTTGAATTTACTCACTCTTTCAAAAAAGAAGCAAAAAAACTTTGCAAACAAAACCAACAATTAAAATCAAAGTTGGCAAAACAATTCAAGCTTTTTGGTATCAACCCCAATCATCCTTCATTAAAACTACACAAACTGCAAGGGAAACGATCAGTACAATATGCAATCTGGATAAAAGGTAATCTTAGAGCACTTTGCATTAAAAAAAACAATATTTATATTTTTTTCGATTTGATAACACACAATCAATACTAACCCATGCTTTCAAAACTCAAAACATTTTTTAGATCCTTCTACAAATCCTGCACAGATCCCAAGTATTACCAAGACGTAACCAAAGCCAAAACCTCTTTTTCTTGGAAATACTTTCATTTTTTAAACTTTCTTTCAGCCCTAATTATCACCATCCCCATTATTTTCTTCTTTCCTAAATTCAATCCAGAAAAACTAACAACTCAAATTTTTCAATTCTACCCACAAGATTTGAGCATAAACATCCAAAATGGTCAATTATCAATCAATCAAACTCTTCCATACTCCATCAAATATCAACATCAAAATATTATCACCTTCGAAGACGACCAATACATTAAATCCATTAATGACGTTCCAGATTACAATTCCCCTTTTCTTGTCACCCAATCTACTATCTATGCTCTCCAAGATCCCCAAACAAACAAAATCCAAACTTATTAGTTTAAGTAAAATTTAGTGTGCTTTTTTTGAGTTATAGAGGTTTTTCCAACCGACCCATAGTTTTTTAAGATCTAAAAGGTTTTTAACTCTGGAAAAAGTGAAGTACCAAAAAGCAAAAGAGACTTGTTGGGAGCATT
>JAHIPV010000024.1 GCA_018902845.1 Patescibacteria group bacterium | reverse complement strand
TGATAAATTGGATGTAATATCGAAGGTAAAAACCAGGAATGGGCTTAGATTGTTAGAAGAATATGGTTTGGATTTGTTAAGAACGAAATGGATAAAGAAAGTTTGTAAAAATCCTGTGGTTTATGAATTGAGAATAGTTAGCAAGAAACAGATACGATTATTATTTATAGAAGTTGAAAAAAATATATTTTTAGTTGTAAATATTTTTGTTAAAAAGAGCCAAAAATTGCCAAAAAGGGAATTCAAAATGGCTATTAAGAGAGTAGGAGAGTTTATTTAAAAGATTGACTAATTATGATTAATTTGTTATAAATACGTTATGAAAAGAAAAGTGAGAGGATTAACTAGTTTTGGGAAATATGAAAAGAAATTGCTAAAGAATAAATTAGTAGCAAAAATGGCCAAAAAAGAGGAGTATAGGTATCAATTGGCAAGGAGTTTGATTAAGTTGAGATTGAAAAAGAAATTGAGCCAGGGGAAATTGGCTAAAATGATTGGTAGTAAACAACCGGTGATTTCAAGATTGGAAACCGGAGCGGTAAAGCCAACAATGTCTCTTTTGGAAAGAATTGCCGAGGCTTTGGGAGTGGATTTGATGGTGAGATTGGAGTAGAGGATGAGTTGATTATGGGATGTTGGGGTGAGATGTAGTATAATTTGAAGTATGAAGAGTTGGGATGAAAAAATTAAGGATGTTGTGGTAAAAAATGTTGATACGGATATGTTTGATGTTTATTTTTTTGGATCAAGAATTGGAGGAACAAATTCAAAATGGAGTGATTATGATGTGGCTGTGGTTGGGAAAAAGGGACAGAAATTATCCAGTTTAGTTAGATTTAAAATAGAAGAAGAATTGGAGAGATTAAAAGTGCCTTATAAAATTGATTTGGTTGATTTTTTTCATGTAACTACGGATTTTAAAAATTTTTCTTTAAAGGAGGCGATTAAATGGGCTTAAAAGATAAAATTGAGAAACAAAAAGAAAGTTTTGTTAAGGCTATTGGCAGGCTAGAGGATGCGTTGAAAGAAGAAAAGAATGAGTTTGTAAGAGATTCAGTAGTTTGCAGATTTGAATTTAGTTTTAAATTGGGATGGAAATTAATGAAAATGGTTTTGAATTATTTAGGTCGAGAAGATTGTAATTCACCCAGAGAAAGCATAATAATTTCGGCTCAGGTTAAATTAATTGACAATCCTGAAAAATGGCTTGATTATTTAGAAGTAAGAAATTTAAGTGTTCATATGTATAGTGAAAATACGGCAGAAGAAGTGTACAAATTGGCAGGGGAATTTGTTGAGGATGCGAGGAAATTGGAGAGAGTGGCCGAGGAGAGGTTGAGTTGATTATGAGGTGTGGGGGTGCATAAGTCTCTTAATTTATATTAAATTAGGGGAGTTGAGGCATCTAATTAATATGATAATTGGAGGAAAAATAAATTGCGGGTGCCGGTAGCTTTTGAACGATTGTATTCCAAGGCAAGTGTGGGTTTGGTAAACAGGGGTAGCTGGAGAGAGTTTGTGGGGTGAAAATTAGATAACTGGATAACTGGACAACTGGATGACTAGAAATAAAAATTTGATAGGAAGAAATAGGGTTTAGGGATTTTTTTTGGTGGCTGCATGAAATACTCTTTCCGATACTGTAGAAATCAGATCTTGGCCTTTTTCTAGCTCTTTTCCGTCAACTGATAGTATACCGCTATTTGTATGACTAACTCTTATTGAGGAATACCGTTCGATTTCACGACTATCGCCGACTGGTGTATACGAATGATTAAACCGAAGGTCTACTCCGCATCCGTCATTATTAAAACAGATTTCAGCTGGATGAAAATTCTTTGTTTTTTTTCCTCCTCTGATGAATCCCAAGGGGTCTGTTTTGGTTTTTTCATAAACAGGAGTAGAGTTTTTTCTTAATATCCCTGCTTTTTGTACTTCTCTAAAAAAAACTACCACGCCAGTTTCTTCAAGTTTTTGAATATTTTGAGCGCGTCTAGCTTCTAATTTTGCTTCTTGTCTTTGTTTTTCTTCTTCTGCCTGTTTTTCTTTTAACTCTACTTCTCTACGACTGGTAGCTATTCTTTGTTGAAGATTGGTTATTCTTTCACTTGTCATAATGTTTATAGGATAACATTATTGGTTTTAGATATCAACTAGCGCGGTTGATTCGGATGATAGGATGGTAAAAGGGAAGTGAAAATCGGATGATTGGACAACTGGATGACTGGATGACTGAAAAAAAAATTAAATTTGAGTTGATTATGGGATGTGGGGGAGAGATGTAGTATAATTTGGGGTATGGCAATGAGAGAACGAGAGGTGGGTGCGAGACCTGAGGGTGCTCCAGAACAAGGAGATGTACTTTTGTTGGAAGCAAAAGAAGAGGGACGAGGTGGTTTGTCTGGAAAGTATCATCAAATAGAGTCGCTAGTGCGTGCTTTAGAAGGGTTGCCAAAAGATGTTGAATGGGGAAATGCTGGATTAAATGAACTTACATTGGCTGCTTTGGAGTCAATTGGGGTTGCTGGGTCAATAAACGAAATAGGCAGACTTGATTATTATGCGTCGAGCTCTGCGGGTGGATTAGCCGGAGCGATGTTGAGGAGTATTGATGATTGGCAAGACGGAGGGGCTGTGTTTCGAAAAGAAGTTTTAGACAAACATGAAGCTAGTTTGACACAAATAAGGGAAGAGCATTTAAAAGCGTTAATGGAGAAAGAATATTTAAGTTTGGAGCGAAGAGATATTGCGATGGGTTATCGAGAGGAAGAAGGTGAGGATGGAAGAAAGGAAAAAGTGTATTATGGTGATGAAGAAGTTAAGAGTTGGGTTGGAGATATGGCTAGGACAGTAATGACAATAGAAGAGATGAAAACAAAAATGAGACAGTTAGGTTTTGACCCTGAAGTTAAAGAAGCTGAAGATTTTTTCACTTTGATTGGTTGTACGCCAGAGAAAGCTAGTGAAGTGTTAAGCAATGAGCGTATTGTTAATGACAGAAGAGAGGTGCAATATTGGTTGGGTGCAGAGATCCGTGGTTTTAATTCTTTGGTGGATTATTATTCTGCAGTAATAAAAGCTATTTCGGATTTGGGTTCGTCAGCTGAATTGTTGACTAAGCCTTGGAATGATAAACCTCCTAATACTGAAATGTTTGGAATATTGAAATCCCCTGAAATGGATTTGGCGGTGACAGCGGTTTTTCAGACACTTTTAGATATGGATGTGGTAGATGTTGAGTATGTTGAAAAATGGATGGAGACAACTAGTGGAGAGAGTGTTTTAGTTAAAGAACCAAGAATAAAGGAGAAAGGTTATTTAGCTGATTATGGATTAGATAGAAGTGCCTTTAATAAAAAACATACACCAGAGGAGCGTCGTTTGTGGTTGGATGGTTTGAGAAGATGTGTGAGAGATAAATTGAAAAAGAGTAATGTGAAAAGTTCGTTTTCTTGGGCAAATCAGGCAGTGCCGATAGGGATTGCTTTTTATGAAATTATGCTTTTGGGATCTCGTGCTGGGACAAGGAGGGATAAAAACGGAGATGCCGTAAGGGTGGTGAAGGAGATCAATGTGAAGATTGATGGAAAAGACAAAAAAAGAGTTTTATTGGATCACAGAGGCTGGCCGATATATGAGGCTGAAGAAGGAGGCCCTGCAACTGTTACAGGTTGGTTAAATGATCTTGAAGAAAAAGCCTTTAGAACACATGATAGATTTTTAAAAGAAGGTTGGGCTGGACATGCGGCGCCATCACCTTTGATTGTTTTTGGTACTCCGACAAGATTTTTGCAAAGTATGTTCGAGAAGGAAGAGATTGAGGTTGGGGATGTAAAGATGAGTATGTTAGATGCGGTGAGGATGGGAAAGGCTACGGTTGGGCAGTGTTTTGCAAAGATGACAGAAGGTGATAGAGCCATTGAAGCTTTGAATTTATATAGAGCCGTGGGTGCTATAGAAGCAATGCCG
The DNA here is from genome assembly GCA_018902845.1 of Patescibacteria group bacterium. Lineage (GTDB taxonomy): Bacteria > Patescibacteriota > Microgenomatia > UBA12405 > UBA12405 > JAHIPV01. The sequence continues at coordinate 14,940 of JAHIPV010000024.1, read as the reverse complement.
GCGACACCTTTGGCTAGACTGGATGTCGTATTTTCTGAAAAAAGTGCAGATGATAAGTTTTTAGAGGAAACAGTGAAATATTTTACTGTATTAAAGAAAGCATTGGGAATGGTATTTCCTGGTGAATTGTGGAAAGTAAACGTTGTGTTAGCAAATACAGTGTCAACAATTGTTAGATACGCAAAGAGAACTGATCCTGCGGAAGGAGGCAATAAATTAGCTTCTACAGAAGAGTGGGATTTTAGTGCGTGGTTTGATCAAACTTTTAGAGCTGTGCGTAACAAATTGTGTTTTGAACGACCAGAAATGGACTATGAAGTTTTTGATTTAGGTTGGACTTTGGGAAAAACTAAAGGTGCAAAAACAAGAGACGTGCTTGATGCCGGACAAAGAAGACAGATTAGAGTGAATGATTTGGTTGGAATGATATTGTTTGAAGATGCTGAGAGAGATGGAGATTTAATGGAAAGACTTTCGAGAAATCCAAAAGAAAATCCATATTCAGTTTACGCGAGAGTAGCGAGACATGGGCCAGATGGTGATGCGTATGATCCAGAGCGTCAAAGAGATGAAAGAATGGAAGCAGTAAACGCTTTGTTGAAAGAAGTTAAAAGGCCTTAGTTTGTAAGACAAAAGTTGTTAAGGTGTACTTAGTGATGTTAATGTCTGCTACCCCCAGTACCTCTTTGAGGCATGAGTTTTCCGTGAACTGCGGCTGTTTCTGCGGTGCGAGTACCTTTTTTAATAATATCTCTTACTCTATTGGCTCTATCAAGTTGAGCTTGTTCTATTTTTCCTCGGTGACGAAGTTCTTCAGCTCGGTCGGCAATAGAGTCTGCGCCCTTATCAGCTATGTTGAGTCCGGAGGTAAGACCGAAAGATGTAGCGGCGGGACCGACTGGTGCCATGAATTTACCAAAGCCTGCGCCGGTTTGGCCCAATGCGTTGTCCCAGGGGGTTGGTTTGATCATGAAGATGGCCTGAGGAATTAAAAGTGGTAATTTGGATAATAACATAAGAGAAGCGAGGCCGATGGCGACGGGGATGATGCCTCCGCTGGGCCAAGCGGCGGCTTGAGAAACGGCTGATCTCCTTATGATTCTTGGTGCCCAGATGGGATTAGTAAGTGGGTTGCTGGATGTGTTTTGGACAATTAGATTGGCTAGGATTAAGAAGAGGAGAGATATGGGAAATACGGCTAAATTGCCGGTAATGTCTCTTATCCAAGTGGAAAAACCGATTTTTACTCCAGGAATAGCCCCCAGGGCAATTTCTAGAGGACCACAAATAATTCTAAAAAGGATGACGACATAGCATTTCATGCAACCAAAGAAGAACTTCATAAGCCAGATTAAGACCATGACGGTGATAATGATGATGAATAAAACAATTCCTCCTCCGGCTCCCAGAAGTCCTCCTACTCCTGCACCGACACCAAAGACCGGTGATCCTAAAATGCCACCGATAACTGCTCCCAAAAGTCCACCAAGCGTAGCTATAGCCATTTTTGGAACAAGTAAAAAGGCTAATTGCATATAATCAGTGTGACCACTTTCTATGAGATTTTCGAAATTATAACTGTTGGTGAAGCCGTTTATCCATTGGAAAAAGTCTTCGTTTAGTAGATTTTCGCTGAGAGGGATGCCTTGTGAACTGAAGAGAACAGAAAGAAAAGCACCTAAAATTAAATTACTCAGATCTATAAGAAGACCGGCGATAGCGTAAGAAAAAGTTACTAAAATCAGGGTAACGATGATTTGTGGGATGGCGTTTTGGATAGTTACAACTGTTTGAGGACTTGATTTGATTCTAAACATGACCATAAGACCGAGAGCAATAAAAATTAAAGAGGAGAGAATGTAAACTACATTTCTAAAAGCTTTCCAGATAGACAAAATTGGCTGGAGACCAGAAAAACCCATGCCTTGGGCATAGGCTGGTTTGCCAAGAAGGTTGTTTTTTAGGCTAGCAAGATATTCGATACCGGAAGCTGGGGGTCTGTAAAGGCCGGCTATTAGATTATTGGTGGTACCTAGTGCTCCTCCGGGAATGTAAGCTTGTCCATTTTGATTGAGTTCTTCTATGGTAGAGGCGCTAGGACATTCTCCAAGAAGCAGGTCGCACATGTTTACGGGAAGTATTTCTTCTGTGCCACGATCCGACCATGATTCTAGGCTTATTTGTGATTCTCCTTCATGAACGCTGTCGATAACGTCTACTTCTTCTTGGGCTAGTTTGGTTTTGGCTGAGAAGGCAAGGACGGAAATAATTAAGATAGCGAGAGTGGTGTAAATGAGGTTGGAATTGAGTTTAGGGAGGAGGCGAATGTTTTTGTGATTGAGCTTGTATAAAAACCGATTGAAAACAGACATATTTTATTTTAGCAAATAATTAGCAATAGATGGCAAGTAATTAAGAACGGTGAATTGTTGTAAGGTTGTACAAGTTAACAAGATTTATTAAAAAAGGTAAAATTTGAGTATGAGGAGAGTATCGACTTATCAATTAAGAGATAATTTGTCTACGTATTTGACAGATATTGTATGTGGAGGGATGCCTTTGGTTGTAGAGAAATACAAGAAACCTTTGGTAATAATCACTCCCTACGACGATTCTTTGACAGAAGATGATTTTGAGAGATTTTTTGGTTTCATGGATAATGATGGAAGTGGTGAGAAATTTGTAGAGAAATTGAGAAGATCTGTAAGAAAAAGAAAATGAAGAAAGTTTTGGTTGGTACCGATGTGATTATCGATTTTACTAATGGTAAGAATAGGATATTGCAGGATTTGCTTGAAAAACAGAAAAAAGAAAAAGTCGAATTGTATATAAATAGTGTGGTTTTGACGGAGTTTTTTACGAGTAAGGGTTTAGAAGATAAGGAGAAATCTAGGAAAGCCAAGGAATTGTTTTCTTATTTTCGATTGATTGAAATAGGGTCAAAAATTGCTTTTAAGACGGCTGAATTATTAAGAAAAAAGGAAGTTGATTTTTTGGGTGATGGGTATATTGCTGGAACTTGTTTGGTTAAGGAGTTGAGACTGATTACAAGAAATAAAAGACATTTTGAGAAGGTGAAAGGATTAAGGTTGTGATTGTGTCAGATTTTGGGGAGGTGGTGGAAGGGGATTGTGTGAGTGTTGAATTTGCTGGAGATGTGTTTTGTGTTAAGTGAGTAAATAAAACTTTGTTTGGATTGATATTTTTTTATAAAATTAATAAGGCTTTTGCCCAGTATGTTTTTTTTTGGATTTAATTTGATTTCTATAGGGATTGGCTGGCCTGTTTTGGGGGAATGAATAATAAAATCAACTTCGGCTCCTGATTTGGTGCGCCAAAAGTGAATTTGATGAAATAAATTGAGTTCTTTTAATCTTAGAAAACAGGCATTTTCAAAAGTGTTTCCTATTATCTGGTTTTGAAGTGAAGGAAGGATGCCTTGGGCGAGATGAAGTAAGCCTAGGTCTAGAAAATAGACTTTTGGAGATTTTGTTAATTCTTTGCGAGCGTTTTGGAAAAAAGGTGGAGTTAGAGAGATGATAAAAGTTTTTTCTAAAAGATATAGGTATTTTTTTAGTGTTTTTAGATTAAGGCCCAGCGTTGAACTTAATTCGTTGTAGTTTATCAAGTTGCCCGTTTGAGTGGCTAAAAGTTTTATAAGATTTCTAAAAGCTTGGTCTTTTTGGATATTTAAAAGGAGTAAAATATCTTTTTCTATATAACTTTTGAAAATTTCTGTAAGAATATTGATTTTGTTTTGGTGGGTTTGAGTTGAGATTACTCTTGGATAACCTCCGTAATTTATATATTCATTTACCAGACGACTGGCTTGAAGAGGATTTTGGTCTAGAAGTGTTTTTGCTTTTTTTTCTGTTGTGTTTAATTTGTAAGTTATAAATTCAGTAAAGGAGATTGGCAGACAGTAGAATATTTTTTTGCGACCGGTCATGGGTTCGATGATGTTAGCTTTAAGTTCGAGTGAACCTGAGCCTGAGATGATAAATTTGTATTTTGTTTTCAGGTCATAGAGTCCTTTGAGAAAAAGACCGGCGTTGGTGAGTCGATGGATTTCGTCTATGAAAATAACTGTCGGTTTATTGCTAATTTTACTTTTTATGTAATCGATGAGTGTGTGTTGAGTTTGAAAAAATTGTTTGTCTTCGTTGATGTCAAGGTTGAGAAAAAGAGTGGATTTGTTTTGTTGTTGAAGTTCTTTTTGGAGTTTTTTCATTATGGTAGTTTTGCCCGATTGGCGAGGACCAAGAATTAGGCTGATTTCAGGTTCTGAGAGATGGTTTTTGAGTTTAGTATAGATATGGCGAGGAATAAATGTCATATGTCTATTATTTTAGCAGGGATAAACAAGTAGTCAAGAAGGAAAAATTATAGTTGTGATTGCCATGAAACGGGAAGGAAGTAGCGTTGCTGGACTTGTTCGGCGTTTTCATTGTTGGGGCCATATTTGATTGGATCTTTACCTAGTGATTGAGTTCCTGATAAATCTTCGCCACTGTCATGCATGGCTTGGGGTGATTTTATACCTCCCAAATTGTTTGTATGGGCGTAGCTGGCTTCTATGGAACCGATGGGTAAATCTGATCCGCTAATATCTTTTATGGTTTGGTCGATTGTTTGGTTGGCTTGATTGGGAGTGAGATGGCTGGTGAAATTTTTTGAATTATCATAGAGTTGATAAAAATCGCTTGGCATACAGAGATTGATCTTAATGATGGATTCTATTCTGACATGACAACTATTGGTAGGTACATAATCTGTGGTAATGTTGCCGTCGGCGTCTGTTTCTTCTTCGGTTACATAGTTGATGGTACAACCTACATTATTATTAAGAGGATTGCGGGTAAGAAAGGCCATGGCGGTTTCCCAGAGAGTGCTTCTGTCTTCTTCGTTATAAATTCTATTACGGTTGTCTGCTCCCAGGCCAAGTCTGGGGTCATCGTGTTTAATACTTTTGTTGTCGTAGTAAATATCTATAACGGTTGATGTTTGGCTATCTTTTGGATGGGATTTTAATGGAGTAGTTTGTTGACTGGTCATGGTGGTGTATTGGGTGGTTCTGGTTAAGTTGGGAAAGTAGATGATTTCGACTTTGCAGGCATAACATCTGCCTTCAGCCGATTTACTAAAAGTGCTGTCGTGATCATCTATTATGTTGGTTCTGGTGTCAACAGAGAGATGACAGAAATCTTGTTGAACATTGATTGCTTGAGAGAAAGGATTGTTGGCTTGGCAGTTTTCTTCATCTTGCTCTTGGCAGGTTTCCCAAAAGGCTTTACTGGGTTGATTGTTCATGGCGGCAACATATTGCTTGGCGCGAGGCCAAACATTACCATAGTAGAAACCTTCCATGGCCGGTTGTTGCATCCAGTCCGGAGTTCTGTCGCAGATGTTTGGATTGATGGGGCCATATTTTGGAGCACATTTTTCATTTAAAAACATGGAAATGGCATCAGGATTGAAACAGAAAAGATTACTGAGTCTTATGGGGATGGGATCGTCGACTCCTTCGGCTTGGGATCTATCCAGATCACCGATTCCGTAAGAGGCGTTGGGGAAGCGTTCTTTGAAATCATCTTCGGTAACTTTGAGGTAGGCGATAACGGCATCGTAGGCAGGAACCATGTTGGGATGCCTGTTGATACAATCAGTGTCGCCGGAACAGGCCAGTTTGCATAAAAAATCATTAACCTGATCGTCGTCGTTTTTTTGGGCTGAGCTGACACGAGAATAGACTCCGCTTTTGAAATCAAAAAAATCTCTGTCGTTTTGTTGTTTTTCGACCGGGTTTTGGAGGTATTTGGGATAATTATAAAGACTAAACATCCAGCCCGGGCCGAAGTAATTGAGTGATTGCCGAAGGTGAGTGGGATTGTGACCATCTGTTTGGGGAGCGTATTTGGTGAGGACTCCAACGGTGGGATCTTGTCGTAAGGTATAGAGATCATCAACGATTTCCCAATCGGCTTGTTTAATGTTGTACAAGGTTTCTGATGAACAAATATCACCGGAAATAGGACAAGCATCTTCGGCGTATTGTTCTGAAAAAAGATCGGTGTAGTGAAATGGCCAAATGTGGGAAAAAGCGGGAGTGAAATATTTGACCCACCAAAAATTGAAGCTGGCCAGTATTCTGTTGAGGAGTCCGGTGGCGGTGTTGGTAAGAGGGCCGGGACGAATACCATTATTTCGATCACTTCTACCGATAAAGGGGGCCATTTTACCTAAATGAGTATGCTGATAGACTTTTTCAATCATTTGAACAATTTCTTCGATAGGTGTGGTTTCGCAAGTGAGATCGCCAGCGCATTCTCCTTTTAGGGCTTTTATTACTGAAGGATTGGTTAATTGCCAAAAGCCAGCATAATTGCCCGGTGAAACTGTAAAGAGAAAATAAGCAATGAGATTGGGTGTGTTTTGGAGTGCTTCTATAAAACCCTCATCGCAGAAAAATTCGATAAAAAGACAATCATCGTATTTGACTCCTCCTTTATCAACACCAATTTCGGTGAAGATTAATTGTTTGCCATTAGCGATTGATTTGCACCTTTCTAGAGTATCCATGCGGTAAGGGTGACAAGAAATTATGTTGAAATTGGAAAAAGCTGAACTGGTAGTGCCAAAATCAGCCGATTGTGGATCTAGGGCGGGAGATGTAATGGGGAGAGAAGTGCAGGATCGGAGGAGAGATATAAAATTTTGAGCTCGAGAAATAGCGGTAGATAGGTCTAGTGTTCCCTGGGGGGATATTCTTTCGTAATCGTGTTCAAGTTCGTTGAATGGTTCTATATAGACATTTTTACCGGATTGAGCAAAGGAATTGATGGATGAACACCAGTCTGAAGCAGCCTGCTGTTGTTGTTGAGGTGTTCCTAGCATAAGTTTTCCTATTTCGGTCCAAGCGGCGTGAATACGAATGACGACGTTGTCGGCGGTGATAAAGTTGGGATTGAGTTCTGATGGGTGATTGGGGATATAGACCATCCAACTGTTTGGGCCTGATTTTAGAGAATCGTCGGGAACGTGGTAGGCGTTGCTGACATAATTGATAATATTGATACCAGGGGAAGCGGCGTAAGTGGATAGTGGGCTAAAGAAAACTAAAAATGAAAAGATGAAAGAGAAAATAAATAAGCGAATTGACTTGGGCATGATTGAATTATAGCAATTAAATCCTAAATTCTAATACCCGCTTTGTTAGACCCCGCCACGTCGGGGTGGAGGGAGGCGAGCGTCATTCTGATCCGCCAGTTGGCGGAGAAGAATCCCAAAGTAAGATTTGACAAGGGGATCCTTCGGTCGTAAGACTCATTCAGGATGACGGGAGAAAATTAAAAATTAGAAATTAAGAATTAAGAATTAATTAGGGCCGGGGATGCGGAATTCGGTGACTTTAAGACCAGTGAAGTTTTCGATAAGACGGAGAATCAACCAAGAAGCAATGACTCCTATAATTCCTAGAACTGTCATAGCCAGAGAGGATTGAATGACAGCTAGTTGTTTTTGATCAGAACTGGAGAATAGATATTTGAAACCATTGGCGATAAACATAAAGAAAAAAACCAAACCAGCTATGAATGTGATTACTTGAAGAATATTGTAAAAAAGGCATTCAATACCCTGAATGGTGGCAACTTCGTTGTCAAAAGTAGCGACACAGCGACCTGTCCATGCTTGAGTGGTTTGGGCTGATATGGAAGTAGGGAGTAAAAAAATAAAAATAAGAAAAGACAAAATAAAGCAAAGAGTCTTGGACATAGTTGAATTATAACTGAATAATTAAGAATTAGAAATAAAAATTATGTTTGGGATGACGATGAGGAAGAATAAATAAAAAACCCCGATGAATATCGGGGTTTAAAAATTTGATTTAAATTTTTATGGATTGAAGGTTGGGATTGTAAGGCCTCCAAGGATACTTATTCCGAAGAGAATTTCAATCAATTTCATGATGGCCCAAGCGGCGAATACGATGGCGAGACCAATAAGAGCGTTGGTAATTTGATTTCTGGCATTTTCAACATTGGTTTTGTCACCTTGAGACATGACCCACCTTAGGCCTCCCCAAACAAGCATGAAGAAGAATATTAAAGCTACGACTAACATGATAAGACTGATAGCTCCGGAAACAATTCCTCCAGCAGTAAGAGCTTCAAGCCCTTCGAAGTCTTGGCCTGCTCCGAATTCTATGTCTTGCGCATATGCGGGAACAGCCAGAGCTAATAATTTGATTTTATCTTTTAGTGTTTTCATTTGTTTTTGGGGGATATTTGTAATTTATAAAATTTAATGATTAATTGTAACAAGTAATTAGCTTATTTGGCAAGAATTTGTTTTTTTGTATTTTAGAGTGAAGGGAGGGAGAGTTGGAGGTCTTGTAGACTTTGTATTCCAAAGACAATGCCAATGACTTTAAGGAGAGCAAAAATTGAAAAAAGGATTGCTATTCCTACGGCGCCGTGGGTTATTTCGTTTTTGGCGTCTTCCCACTTGTTTTTGTCGCCTTCGGTGGCCATGAAATGATAGGAGGCCATGCTTATGTGCCAAAGAAAATAAATAACTCCCACGATCATGAATATATTGGTAATAGTTTGGAGGAATCGGCTCATAAAAGCCTGTGGATTGGCAATATCAGCATCGGCATTCGGCAAAAGAGGATTGGTGATTTGGGCTGATATAGGAGATAAAAGTAAAAAGTAAAAAGATAAAAGTAAAAGGAATGAAATAACGTGATGTGTTTTACAATTCCAACGGGATTCTTCGGCTTTGCTTCCTCCAGAGGCGGACACGGCAGGATGACGGGTTTGGGTGATTTCCCCCTTCGGGTGACTGCGCGTTTGCTTGTTTTTAAATTTCATTTTTTTATAGTCCCATGTTGCTAAATTGTTGATTTAGATCGAAAATACCGTCGAAACCAGCCAGGGTGGCGATGAGGGCGGCCAAAAAGATGGCAATAAGAGAGATAACAAGACCAAGAATACCCTGAGTTAGTCTTTTTCTGGCGGTTTCTAGTTTTGTTTTGTCTCCCTGTGAAGACATATAGGCATATCCAGCGAAAATAACCTGGAAAGCGAACCAAATGACAGCAACAACAGAAAGAACTCCAATTACTTGACTGATGATGTCCTCTAGTTGGGTGGTTGAATCGGCGGTAGGCTGAACGCCAAGACCTTCTAACCTGTAAGCGAGTAATTTATGGTCCATAGATTTGTGGGTCTAAAACTTCTATACCTGTAAGTCTACCAATAACGCTGGCTAGAACAAAGGCAGCTGAAACTATAACTAATCCTATTATAGCTTGCCAGATTTTGGCCCAAGCAAGTTGGAGTTTTTTGGGATCATCATTAGCCGTTATATAAGTATATCCGGCGAAAATAAATTGAAAAACAGTGAAAATACCGGCAACGCCACCGATTAACTTGAGTATGTTATTTAGGAAAAGAAAAAGAGCGCCTCCTTGACTGTCGCTGTTGCTGATGTAGTCACTAACTCCTTGTGGAGGTTGAATGTTACCAAAAATGCCCTGAGCTAGTGTGGTGGTAGAAAGTAAAAAATAGAAAGTGGAAAATAGAAGGAACGAGACAATGTAGTAGTATGTTTTACAATTCCAACGGGACCCCACCATGGCGGGGCGACAAGTCATTTTTTTAATAAATTTCATTTTTATAAAGTTGGATTAAGGATATTTAGACCTGTGATGGTTTGTATTAATTGAACAATGGCATAACTTAAAAAGACAACTATGAACCCTATGGCGGCGCTTTGGATTGTTTTTAACCCCTTTTCGGCGTTTTTTGGATCCTGATTGCCTGCGCTAATTATATAGATAAGTCCACCTGAAATCAAAAGGACGACAAGAAGAATACTAACGATGGTGATAGAGTTTTTGATGAGAATTGAAAGTAAAGAAGAAAGGTTTGGATATCTAGAAACAAGAGAGCCGGTTCCCAGAGGAGTGTCAGATCCGATACTCACTTGAGCGAATATAGGAGTAGAAAGAATAAATTTAGACATGATGAGATTATACTAAATAATAAATTTAAAATCTAAAATCAAAATTTCCAAATAAGAGAAAAGTTTTTTTTGGTTGTGTTGTGTTAAAATGTGGGCATGAAGCAAGTTTTTTTGATTGTGGTGATGGGGTTACTGGGAATATTTACGGTAACAAAAAAAGCTGATGCGATTGTTGATGAAGTACCGATTTTGGTTGAGTCGGAAAGTATGGGACCCGATGAGTTAATTGAAGAAAAAAAGTTGAATATAACAGAAATGGAGAATGAGAAATCAACTTATCGGTTAGAAGAAGTTTTGGAAAAACAAGAAGTAGGTAAGTGGAATGGCTTGAATACTATGAAAAAGATTGTTCGTTTGGCAATAGAAAGAGGAGTGTCTACAAATATGATAGTTTTACTATTATTGTTGCCGGCGGTAGCAACATTGGTTTCTTTTTTACATTATGTATTGGGATTGAGAGGATATGGAATATTTACACCGACGATGGTGGCTGTAACTTTTTTGAATACCGGTATTGGAGGAGGGTTGTTGTTGTTTGCCAGTATTTTGCTCATATCTCTTTTTAGCAGGTTAGTGACGAAAAAATTGAGGTTGCATTTTTGGCCTGGCAGATCGATGAATTTATTGTTTATATCCTTGGGAACCTTTTTTTTGATGATGGTTTCGTCTTTTTTGGGTTTGTTTGATATTAGTAAAATTTCTATTTTTCCGGTTTTGTTTATGATTATGCTGGCGGAAGACTTTGTCAGAACCCAACTGGTTAAGAGTAAAAAGGAAGCAAAAAGACTGACAATTGGAACTTTGATTTTGTCGATTTTTGGGGCTATTATAATGAATATTAGATTGGTACAGGAATTGTCTTTACTTTATCCTGAAATGGTAATTCTCTTTGTATTGGTAATTAATTTGTGGGTGGGTAATTATGGTGGAATGAGATTGATTGAGATTGGGAGATTTAAGAAAGCAATACGAAATTAAATCACAAATCTAAAATCATAATTTCCAAATTAAATTCTAAATTACCTCAGATGTAATTAATGCAAATTTAAATATTAAAATTTAAAACGAAAACAAAAAAAACGCTTGGCTGGATCCTTTGGTCGCAAGACTCACTCAAGGATGACGGGAGGGAGTAGAAAGAGAGGAATTAAAAAATATGGTGAAATTTAGTTTAAAACAATATAAGAGATTTTTGACGAAAAATGAGAGGAATAAGATTTATTTGAAACAGAATAGTGCTATGGGTAGGTCAATTGCTGATAAAAAATGGAAAACAAAGGAGATATTGAGTAAGGCGGGGGTAGGAGTTCCGAGTTTAATTAATAGATTTAAGGATGCTAAGTCTGTGGATGAGTTTGCTTGGGAAAAACTGGAAGGTAATTTTGTGATAAAACCTGCCTCAGGTTATGGTGGAGAGGGGATAATTGTTGTTAGAAAGAGAGGAAAATGGGCAGGAGAATGGAAAAAAGTGAACGAAGAAATTGTGAATATTGCTGATTTAAAATTGCATTGTAAGGAAATTTTGGAGGGTAGATATAGTTTGTATGGAATGAGGGATTCTGTGCTTTTGGAAGAAAGGATAAAGATTCATCCTAAGTTTTTGTGTTTAACTAAGTTTGGAACACCAGATGTTAGGGTGATTGTTTATAACAATGTTCCAGTGATGGCAATGTTAAGAATACCTACCGAAATGTCTAAAGGTAAGTCTAATTTGCAACAGGGGGCAATTGGTTTGGGTTTAGATTTGGCGACTGGAATTACTACTTTTGGAGTTATGGGAAAAAGTGATCTGATAGAAAAAATTTACGATTATAAAAAAAAGAAAATGATAAAGGTTAACGGAATAAAAGTGCCGGAATGGGAATCGATTTTGGAGACTGCGGTAGAATGTCAAAGACAAATTCCGTCTCTGGGTTTTATGGGAACAGATATTCTTTTGGATAAAGATAAAGGACCGATGGTTTTGGAGGTAAATGCAAGACCGGGGCTTTCTATTCAGATTTGTAACAAGGCCGGTTTGGGATTGAGATTAAGAAGAGTTGAAGGAATAAAAGTAAGAACGGTAAGCCATGGTGTGAAGTTGGCAAAATATTTGTTTGCAGAAAGTTTTTTTGAGAAGGTTGAGGCCAAAGATAAGAAGAAAAGTATGATAATCGAACCATTGGAGATGATTAAAATTAGAATTGGAAAAGGGAAGAAAAATGTAGTTGAAGTGCGAAGTAAGGTTGATACGGGGGCTTTTAGGAGTTCTATAGACGAAAGTTTTGTAAAAGAATTAGGTTTGTTGGTGGAGAAAAATATTTTATATTATCGGCACTATCGTTCTTCTTTGGGAAAACATAACGATAGACCAGTAATAGGATTGACTTTTTGGCTTAAAGGAAGAAGGATAGTGACTGCTGTAAATGTAGCTAATAGAAGTAAACTTAGAACTAAGTTTTTATTGGGAAGAAAGGATTTAAAGGGTTTTTTGGTAAAGGCAACAGTTGATTAATTTTCAATTTTCAATTTTCAAACAATAGCCAATTTTATAATTTTCAAATAAATTTAAAATAAGATAAAAATAGATTATCAGGAGATTGTTGAATAATTCTTCGTCATTCTGAACGAAGTGAAGAATCTAGGCACGAAGTGCCGTATTTTACGCTAACGCTAGATCCTTCTCCGCCAACTGGCGGATCAGGATGACGGGGTGAAGATGATATTCAAGAGTCTTTGTTAGATTACTAGAAAAAAATAAGATGAAAAAAGATAAAAAAAAGATAAAAATTGCGGTTTTTTTTGGCGGTAGGCTTACTAAGCATTTGAGATTGATAAAAGAAGCGGCTGAAAAATTAAATGTTGAGTTTGACAATAAAATTAGATTAGATTTGGTTTCTTACAATAGGATTGTTTTTGATAGTGAGAATGGTGAAGTGATGATCAGGGGTGATTTGAGTGATAAAAAAGCATGGAAGAGTGTGAGAGATTACGATGTGTTGTTTTTTAGAACTACAGGGAAACATTGGGAAGAGGTAGATCTTATTATCAATAGTATAAAGGGCGATGATGTTGTAGTGGTTGATCCTTTGGTTAGACATGGGAAACCCTCATATGCTTGTAAGGCTTATCAAATGTTGGCTTTGAAGCAGGCCGGAATTGAAGTACCGAGGAGTCTGTATGGAAGTTTGCAGTATTTAAGGAGGAAGGCGAAAGAGGTTTTTGGATTTCCATTAATTATTAAAGGAAGTGGAGGAGATAGAGGAACCCGAGTGTTTAAGGCCGATAATCAGGTTGAGCTGAATGAATTGGTGTCTAAGTTAAGAGTGAGTGAGATTAGGGAAGGAAGGAGGTATATGGCACAGGAATATATTGAAAACGATGGGGATTATCGTGTAATTGTTTTGGGGGAAAAAGTACTTGGTGTGATGAAAAGAAGCTGTTGTGAAAAAGGTGAGTTTAGAAATAATTATTCGGCTGGAGGAATGGTAGAATTGGCGGATTTACCTGATAATATTAAAGATTTAGCTGTGAAGGCGGCAAGGGCTTGTGGTTTGTTGGTGGCGGGTGTTGATGTGGCCTTTAGAGATTATGATAAAAGTAAGCCAGTGATATGGGAAGTTAATAAGGGACCACAATTTAGTGGTTTTATGAAAGCAACTGGTATTGATGTACCCAGAGAAATTGTTAAATTTCTTAGAAATTTAACAATTAAAGATAATAAAAACGCTTCGCTAGATCCTTCGTCCGATTAATCGGACTCAGGATGACATGAAGAAAAGAAGGTGTAATTTAGTTGTTTATATATAATAGTATGTTGAATAAAAAAAAGATTTTGATTTTCACTTTAAGTGAATCACAGAGTAGTTATGAAGTAAAACGAGTGATTGAGGAAGGCTATGGGATGGGGATAAGAGTTAAGAGGGTTTTGTATAGTGCTTTGAAGTTTGAGATCAAAAATGAAAAGATGCAGGTTTTTGTGGGCGGAGAAGAGATTGTTAAGGAAAATACGATGGGTGTGTGGTTTAGAGTAGCAGGAACTACAAGTGGAAAATATGTGATTGCAAGAAATTTATTGATTAATATTTTGCAAAAAGAAGGAGTTTTTTGTGTTAACAGTGATGGTTATAGTAAGTGGCCGAGAATGGGAAAAATAACACAGTATGGTGTTTACGCTAAGAATGGGATTTCTGTTGTTTCGACGAGAGTTTTTTACAATAAAGATGGTGTTGGGGCCGGATTTGGTGAAATGGAAAGAGATTTTGGATGGCCGATTATTGTTAAAAATTCAATGGGATATCAGGGTAAAAGTGTAATGAAATTGGACAATAAGAAGGATTTGAATAAATTTTTGAACGGTGTTGATGAAAAAGATTTAGGTTTATATATGTGGCAGAGGTGTTTGAAAACCAGATGGGATTTAAGAGTAGTAGTAATTAACGGTAGAGCAGTTGGTGCAATGAAAAGAATTGCGGTTGGGGATGAGTTTAGGAGTAATTTTAGCTTAGGTGGTAATGTTGAAAAATGGGAATTGTCTGAGAAAGAAAGAAAATTGGCCGAAAAGGTTGCCGAGATTTGTGGTTTGGATTATTGTGGAGTAGATTTGATGAAAGATAAGAGTGAAAATATGTATGTACTTGAGGTGAATAGGGCTTGTCAGTTTAAGGGTTTTGAGAAAGCGACTGGAATAAATGTGGGTAGATTGATCCTTGAAATGTTTTTGAATAAATGATTGAATTGTTAAATGAGAGGTTTATTTTTTCGAGAGATTTTTGAGAATATATGAGTGCTGTTTTTAAGATAATAGGTTTTTTTGTTTTGATAGGTGCTTTGTTGGGAGCGGGGGTGTTGGTGAAAAATAGCCAAGAACTGAGGAAAAGTGCACATTACGGTGAGGTTGAAGCTTTGTTTTTGCCAGATAGCAGGACTATT
>JAHIPV010000002.1 GCA_018902845.1 Patescibacteria group bacterium | reverse complement strand
CTTCCAATCTATCAATTCAAAGTATTTAAAATTTAGATTTTTTCTAAAACTATTTTTTACTATGCCCCATAACTTAAATTGTATAATTCCCACTAATGTTTAAAAATATCAAAAAAAGATTTAGACTCGAAATCAAGCATTGTCTGACTCTTTCTGTTGATGTCCGTCGTTTGCTCGCATCATACTATCTGTATGTAATGGCATATCCTCTTTTCATGTTATTTACCAATGCCTATCTTTGGCAACAAGGTGGGGATCTAATGCAATTAGTTATTTACAACCTACTTTTTTGTTTTGGACTGCCTTTGGGATTTTATGTCAATGGTCTATTGCTCCGCCATTTTCATACCCTCAAACTTTATGCTCTGGGAGGAGTCTTGGAAGCATTGTCCGCTGTTTTGGTTGTAATGTTTCCCAGTGGTACGATTTCATCTTTAATTCTTTATGGTTTAATAGCCGGTTTCGGAGGGGGCCTGTATTGGGCTAATAAGAATTATTTAAGTCTCAAACTAACTCGCGAATCAAATCGTTTGTATTACAATTCTCTCGAAAGTGTCGGAGACATGATCATCAACATGATAGTCCCGGCCCTAGCTGGTCTTTTTATCGTTTTTGGTGAGCATACCAGCTGGTATATTCCCACCACAGCCTATAAACTATTGATGTTTCTTGCCTTAATTCTCGTAATTTTAGCCGGTTATGTGGTTCAATCGTCTCAGATAAAAGACCTTGATTGCCAAGCGCTTTTTGTAAAGAAACATTTAGGTTCTTGGAGTTTAGTAAGACTCTACAATATCCTTTCTAATGTTTTGGTTGGGGTGGGGTTTGTCATACCCAGTGTTCTGGTTCTTGTTTTGGTGGGCAAAGAAGACGCCTTGGGTATCGTTAATTCGGTTACGGCAGCTTTGTCGGCTCTTTGTTTGTACATTTTAGGACGCATCGGCAAAACGGACAATAACTGGAAAGTGGTTGGTGTTGCCAGCATTGTCTATCTATTCGGCGCCTTATTGCTGGCTTTGTTTTATAACCCCGTCTCGGTGCTTGTTTACATAACCACCTCAACAATTGGATGGACTTTTAGCTGGTCGCCTTCATATACAGTGATTATGGAAGCTATCGACAGGGAAAATTCAGATACGGGGCAGTACGCCTATATTTGCGACAACGAGCTTACTTTTAACATCGGTCGTTCGATTGGGCTTTGTCTGATTGTGGTTGCCCTTAGCGTCGGTCAAACAACGGCTCTTAGGTTTGTTCCGCTGATTACCGGTCTAATCTTTCTTTCGGCACTTTTCCCCCTAGTTAAGTTAAGCAACAAACTCTTTAAAAAAGTTTAAAAATACCAAAAAACGACTAGTAACGAGGTGAAAAAAATAAAAGACGAAGACTATATTGTCCTTGAGTCATAAACAAAAAATAATTTAGATTCCTCAGCACTGATCCATCAACTAGCCCCAAGTTGTTATAATCAATACTCATGAAACTAAGTAAAGAATTGTTAATTATTTTGGTTATTCAAATTACCGAAGTATTAGGATTCTCTCTGATTTTGCCCTTCCTGCCTTTTTATGCCCAAGATTTGGGAGCCAGTCCTTTGATAATAGCCCTAGTATTAAGCTCATTTTCTCTTTTTCAATTTATTTCAGCGCCAATACTGGGAAGACTAAGTGATATTTATGGCAGAAGACCACTGCTTATCGCTTCCCAAATCTCAACCTTTATAAGTTTTTTGATTTTAGCCAAATCTACATCCTTAACCATGATTTTTCTATCTAGAGCGGTAGATGGACTGCTAGGAAGTAATTTTACTATTGCCCAAGCCTATATAAGCGATATTTCCACCAAAAAAAACAGAAGCAAAGCTTTTGGTATTAGTGGAATAGCCTTTGGTATTGGCTTTTTAATCGGGCCGGCCATTGGTGGATTTTTATCCAAGTTTGGTTTTTCAGTTCCCGCTTTTATTGCCTCGGGAATTTCTTTTTTAACTATCTTAGCCACTTTCTTCTTCTTGCCGGAAACAGTAACAAAAAAAACGAAACCGGGGAAAATTGTATTAATAGACTGGTCGGTCTTTACCAAATACCTATCTAATAAAAAAATCTCCATGGGACTGTGGCAATTTTTATCATATATTATGGCCCTCACGATTTGGAGTAGTAACTTTGCCCTATATGCAGATAGAAAATTTAGTTTTAAACCCCAAGACGTAGGCTTTGTTTTAGCCTTTATTGGTTTAACTAGTATTGTTCTTAGAGGTTTTTTACTATCAAAATTAATTGATAAATACGGAGAGAAACAGTTAAAAAAAATTAGCGCCTTAACTGTAATACTGGGTCTTTTGGGATTAACAGGAGCAAAAAATTTCTGGCTACTTCTTCCTTCTATGTCTTTGTTTGCTTTTGGCAATGGATTGGCTCGGCCATTGATAATGGGCAGTATTTCTAAAAGTGTTAATGAAAACGAGCAGGGGGCAGTCATAGGAGTAGCCAATTCTTTGGGTAGTTTGGCTCGAATAGTCGGTCCTTTGATCGGCGGTTACCTACTGACCAATTTTTTCCCAGAAAGTGTCATGCTTGCTTCCATGCTTTTTATGGCCATAGGCGCAGTGCTTGTACTAAAAAATTAATTTTATCCTATAATTGACACAATCTTTAATTATAGATATAATCAACCTTATAATGGCAACAAAAGATGGAAGACTTTTGATCTTAATAGATAATGATATGACCGGAAAAACACCGGGAATTTTAGAGGTAGTGACAAACATCAGGGTAACCGTACGTCCACCTTGCAGAAAAACCAGGAGAACAGTTAAACTAATCACCCCTGCTAGTGTCGTTTTCCAGCCAATAGACATTGCTCATTGTGATGGTTGTACCATACAAGTTAGAGCAAGAGAACCAGTAGGGAGGGTAGATTTACAATTTGAAATACTACCTCGAGTCAGTTTAGGAAAATGCCCATTCGAAGACAAACAAGACTAGTGTTCGTAGGTTCAAGCCAAAAGTCAAACAAAAACATTTCTTTTTCCCCCTCTCCTTGCTATTTATCCCAACAATGCATATACTAACAAGTCATCACATTAGCATTTAAAAAAAATATTTATGAACAATTTTAGATCAGGTAACAGATCAGGAGGTAGGGGAGATTCTTACGGTGGTGGGGGAAATTATGGTGGCAGAGATTCAAGAGGAGGACTTCAATTGCACGATGCTGTTTGTAATCAATGTGGCAAAGATTGCCAAGTACCATTCAGGCCAAGTGGCAATAAGCCGGTATATTGCAGTGATTGTTTCGAAAAACAGGGCGGTAGAGATGACAATAGATCAAGAGGTGGCAGAGATTCTTACAAAAAAGATTTCCGTGGTAGAGATTCAGGCAGACCTCAACAAGGTGGTGTAAGTGATAAAAGTATTTCTCAATTTGTAGAAAAAATCGATATTTTAAATAGCAAGCTCGACAAAATCATCGATTTGTTGTCTTTAGCCAAACAAAACAAATCAAAACCAACAAAACAGGTAGAGACCAAGCCAAGAAAACCTAAACAAGCCAAACAAGCCAAAAAATAAGCCTTAATTTTTTTACTCCACAAAAGTCAGCGCATACCCCTTATTATTCACCCTCCCATTCTTTTGAGTCACTCTATTTTGCATTTTGTTAAAATCAGACAATGAATCTTGGAGATAAAACTTTATGAAAAAACAACTTAAATTACCAAAATTCAAAAACGAAGACCAAGAAAGAAAGTTTTGGAGCAAAATAAATCTCGCCGATTATTTTGATGCCGATGATTTTGAAAAAGTTTCTTTTCCCAATCTCAAACCAACCAGCAGACCAATCTCTATTAGAATCCCAGAATATATTCTCAATAGGATTAAAGAAAAAGCCAACGAAATAAATATACCCTACCAATCCTTAATAAAAGGATATCTCAGCCAGGCGGTTTTCAGTTAAAAACTAAAATTTTTCTCCCCAACCCTCTTTACTCCACAAAAGTCAGCGCATAGCCCTTATTATTTACCCTTCCCGTTCTTCCGATTCTATGTATATATTCCTCATAATTATTCGGTTCGTCATAATTAATTACATGAGTAATATCAGTTACATCCAGTCCTCTGGATGCCACATCTGTGGCAACCAAAATTCTTGTCCTATTTTCCCGAAAATCACGCATAATTCTTTGTCTTTGATTTTGTTGTTTACCGCCATGAAGCCCTTGGGCCCTAAATCCATCCTGCACCAATGATCTTGATAATTTTTCTACAATCCGTCTAGTTGATCCAAAAACCAGTACTTTTTTAAAACTAGCCAATCCCATCAGGTCGTGCAGTTTTTGTTCTTTGGCATATCTTGTCACTCTGACAATATCCTGCTCCACATGCGACGAAGCATTTGCCGTTTTGATCGATATTTTAACCGGATTATTCAAAAATGTATCTATCAAAGGCTCCAGTCTTCTATCAATTGTCGCCGAAAAAAACAAAGTTTGCCGAGTATTGGGAGTCTGATCAACAATCGATTTAATATCGTTAATAAAGCCCATATCCAGCATTCTGTCAACTTCATCCAAAACCACAGTATTTAAGCCCCTAAAGTTAATTACATTTCTTTTACCCAAATCTATAATTCTTCCCGGAGTGCCGATAATAATATGTGGCCCTCTTCTGATTTTATTTATCTGTTCCCTCAAATAGGCTCCGCCAATAGCCAAAGCAGAAAAAACTCTTAGCCTCGATGTAAACGAATTAAACTCTTGTTCAATTTGCTGGGCTAATTCTCTGGTTGGAGCAATGACAATTATTCTCTCGTTTTGGTTATTTAAGATTTTATTAATTATGGGCAAAGCAAAAGCCGCTGTTTTGCCCGTACCTGTATCGGCCAGCCCCAAAACATCTCTATTATTAATAATATGGGGAATAGCCTGATCCTGAATCTGAGTTGGCTTTAAATAGCCCTTGGCCTTAACATTTGCCAGCAATTCTGGACACAAATTAAAATCTCTAAAAGAATTTACTGTTTCAATATCTTCAATATTAACGAATTCTTCGGCCTTTTTTATATAAAGCGATGTATCAATGCTCTTTTTACCGAATCCACGCCTCTTGTTATTGTAACGACCTTGTCCTTGCCCCTGTTTACTGTAACGATTAAATCTACCACGACAATTATTTCTAGACATATTTTATTTTTTAAACTAACGGCACCTCTTAACGATTTTTAAGAGTTAATATGCCCAAAATAAAATATACTTTAATGTATTATCGAGCAGACTACGATTCTTCGCCTAACTGAAATCTAAGTAGTATACCACGCTATTTGCTTTTTTCCACAACATATTTTTCTAACCTTAATAAGGCCATTGAATATTACCTTTTTTATTCGCCATCTTGAGTCCGATTAATCGGATGAAGGATCATCCAGTCGCCCCCTCCCCCCGTCATCCTGAGTAAGTCTTACGACCGAAGGATCCCCTTGGAATCAAATCTTACTTTGGGATTCTTCTCCCGCCACAGCGGGATCAGAATGACGGCGTAAAAACCTTGCGCAATCTTTACTAAAACCCATTGACATTCGTCCATTATTCGTCTATAATTAGTCTATATGTTTAAGCCAAAATATGCTATTACCGACAAATTATTAAGCCAAATAAAACAAGTTAATAACTTGGTGATTAAGTTAAACCGGCAAAGATTTCCTAATATAGTTTTAGCAGAATTTGAAAAAATTGCTCGAGCTATTTCCGCCTTTGCTTCTACCGGTATTGAGGGTAATCCGCTCCCATTAACTGAAGTAAAAAAAATCCTTAAGTCAAAACCCGAGCATATTAGAGACAGTGAACAAGAAGTTCTTAATTACAACAACGCTCTTATTGATCTTAATAAAAAGTTGAAATCCTCAAAAATCCAACTTTCTCTAAAGTTAGTTTTAAAAATTCATAAACAAGTTACTCAAAATCTTTTCCCAAAACACCAATCAGGCCACTTAAGACAACTGCCTGTTGTCATTAACGATCCCAAAATTAAAAAAATCATTTTCTTGCCACCCGATGTCAAAGATGTCAAAAAACTGGTTATAGAATTAATTGAATTTATCAAAATTAATCAAAACAAAATTGATCCTTTAATTATCGCCGGTATTTTTCACAAACAAATGGTTATTATCCATCCTTTTATAGATGGAAATGGTAGAACTACCCGTCTTGTCACCAAGCTTTTGCTCGCCAAACTTGGATTAAACACTTTCAATCTTTTTAGTTTTGAAAACTATTACAATCAAAACATTACCCGCTATTTTGAAGCTGTTGGGGAACGAGGTGATTATTATGATTTAAAAGAAAACATTGATTTCACCGCTTGGCTTGAGTACTTTACCGAAGGTATTATCGATGAATTGCTAAGAATAAAAAAGTTATTGCCAAATATTAATCTTAATCCCGATACCCGGCTTAAACCCTTTCACCAAAAAATACTAAAATATATTAAAGAAAACAATTTTGTTACTGACAGAGACTACGCTAAATTAGTTAAACGAGCCAAAGCCACACGAGCCTTAGATTTCCAAAAACTCATTAAGTTAGGCTTAATCAGTCGGAAAGCCAAAGGCAAATCAACCTACTACATACTCAAAGAAATTCACACCTAACCCTTTTTTCCAATTACCCCCATCTTCTTCAACCTCTCTGTAAAAATCCATCTCCCCATCTTTTCAAACTTAACTGTTTTTTAAAAAACTCGCTCGATTGATCTTTCCATCGTCACCCCAACCACCGGTCACAAAAATTTTTTCAACATGGCCAAGCTTATCATTAGACCAGAATCTCTTGTATAATTCCAACTAATGAAAAACCGAAAACTTGGAATTTTGTCTCTTTTTTCTGTCGGAGCAATGTATGGAATGTATGGCGTCTATTCCCGAATGATTGGTGATGCTTTTGGTAATTTTAACCAGAATTGGCTTCGTAATTTAGCAGTTGCCTTAATTGCAGGATTAATCATTCTTATTAGTCGCTCTCAACTTAAACCATTACTCAGAAAAGATATCAAATGGATTATTATTTGGTTTCTTTCCGGCTCATGGGTTGCTGTCTTAACCTTTATTGCTTTTAACAATTTAAAAATTGGTACTGTTTATCTTGTTCTTTATTCCGCTATGATTACTTCCGGTTACTTGTCTGGTCAGATATTTTTTAAAGAAAAAACCAGTTTAACAAAAATCATCTCTCTTGCGCTTGCCATTGGAGGTTTGGCCATTATCTATAAATTTAGTATTGCCAAAGAAGAAATGATTTACGCCATTATGTGTTTAGTTTCGGGGCTAATGATTGGGGTCTGGAACACAATTTCCAAAAAATTCTCTGACAATTATCCCAATATGCAAATGGTTTTAATGGATGCGATTGCATCAGTTATTGCCACTCTTATTGGCGCTACATTATTTAAGGAAATTTTACCTAGCAATATTAATCCTGTAAGTTGGTTGTGGTTGCTGATTTATGCTTTCACTCAAGTCGCTAATGTTGGTTTAATAGTTTACGGATTTAAAAATCTTGAAGCTCAAATTGGCAGTATTATTCTCCCGGTAGAAATTGTATTTGCCACCATTTTTGCTTTTATTTTTTTCAAAGAATATCCAACACTGTCTGCTTACATTGGAGGAATGATGATAATTGGTGCCGCCATTATCCCCAGTCTTGAAATAATTTTTGCCAAAAAATCACCGTCACCGGATTTAAGTTAATGCTCACACCCACTCTCTCAAACATGCTATTTTTAATTAGATGACAAAAATTTTTCTTGCCCTGTCTTTAGCTCTAAATTTTATTATCACCGCCTGGCTGATCAAGGGTTCGCCAATCCAAGAGCAATACTTTCAAGTCGAGCGTATTATTGATGGCGACACTTTTATTCTCAACACCAAGCAACAAATCCGTCTCCAAAATCTCAACGCTCCCGAACTTAATCTATGTGGTGGTTTAGAGGCCAAATCAAAACTGGAATCTTTATTATCCGGTCAATCGGTCAGTTTGATAGGGGACATCACCGATAAATTTGGCCGTCGCATTGCTTTGGTTTATCAAGGAGACATTCTCATAAACGAACAAATGCTTCATTCCGGCTGGGGCCGTTTTACCAGTACCTATTCTGATCAAAATGATCGGCTCAAAATCGCCGCTACCCACGCTCGTGACAATAATTTGGGTGTTTACAGTTCTCTTTGTCTTCAGCAAACCAATCCAACCGATCCAAAATGTTCCATCAAAGGCAATGTTCGTGAAGGCAAAAAAACCTATTTTTTTTCCGGATGTGGCAACTATAGCAATGTTATTTTAGAACTGGATCAAGGTGATCAATGGTTCTGTTCCGAAGCCGAAGCCCAGTCCGCCGGTTTTACCAAAGCCATCAACTGTTACACCAAAAAATTCTCAGACACCAAATAAAAAACAAAACAGTCTTATTGAATTATTTTGGCAACTAAAAAATAAAGCATAATATTATCCTCAAAACAGAAGGTGTTGAAGGAATAGGGTAGATAGAGGGTAGATAGAGGGTAGATAGAAATTAAACCTTTACTATTTTTGGATTAATAATATATCTTGTGTATCTATACTTTCCTATTTTTAAAAGTAGATTTAACTTTGTCAGCCTAGCCAGTTCTTTAGTTGCTCTTATATCATCTCTAACATTAGTCATATTGTTAATATCTCGATAAATTCCATTAGTTATACCCGATACATTGTGTTTTACATAGACTAAGGCATTTAGTTGACTCTCTTTCAGTCTGCGCAATACAAAATTTTGTAACCAAATTTGATCATCATCTCTTATAAAAGCTGTGCAAGAAATTATTTGCCAAAACCTATACTACAGCCACAGTCTAAAAATTGTTATTATTAAAAAGTGAAGTCTAAGTCGTCAATAAATAAAAAAAATAAACGAAAATCTATAGTTATTTTTAAACATGAACCGGTGCGTCGTATTTGGATTGAAAAAGAGAAACAGTGGTATTTTAGTGTTGTGGACGCAGTACGAATTTTAACTGAAAGTCCAACCCCTAGGCAATATTGGGGCAAGATAAAAGACAGAGAATTTAAACAATTTCAGTTGTCCCCAGTTTGGATACAACTGAAATTAAAATCCCCTGACGGAAAAAAATATCTTACCGATTGTGCCAACGTCGAAGCAATGTTCCGAATAATCCAAAGTATTCCTTCTAAAAAAGCCGAACCTTTCAAAAGATGGTTAGCCAAAATTGGCTACGAAAGATTAAAAGAAACAGTTAATCCGGAAATTGCTATTAATCGCGCTAGAAATAACTGGAAAAAAGTAGGCCGTAGTGAAAAATGGATTACGCAGAGAATGAGAGGCCAGGAAATTAGAAATAAACTGACAGATTACTGGAGCGAACATAAAGTTACTAAAGAAAAAGAATATGCGTTACTAACCGATATTATTCATAAAGAATGGACAGATTTAACAACCCGCCAGCATAAAAGTTTAAAGAAGTTAAAGCAGGAAAATTTAAGAGATCATATGTCCGAAGCAGAACTGCTTTTTACTGCACTGGCTGAACTTTCAACTGCCCAAATTGCCAAGAAAAATCAAGCTATTGGCTATGATGAAAATGTTCCTCCTGCTAAAAAAGGTGGCGCTGTAGCTAAAAGGGCCAAAAAGGATTTTGAATTGCAAACAGGTCAAAAAGTTATTAGTAATCAAAATTTTTTACCGCCTCAATCAGCGCCAGCCCTAGTCAAAAGAGAAAACCTTAAGATCTAAAACTGACATAACTTAAATTTCCCGAATTTTCCCAGTCCCTCTGAAGTATCAAAAATAAACTCTATTCAAACTGCTTTTTGTACCAGTTTGTAATATTGACAATAAACAAACAAAAGAGCAATAATTAATTCTATGAGTTTGGATATTGTTTTCTACTTATGTGTTGTAACATAGACAATTTATTCCATCCAGAATTTATATTACCTTTACATTTTGCCGTTTATACCCATTATAAGTTTGATTAGAAGGAGGTGAAAATTTAAAAGTTATATATGAAAAAAACAATATCAATTATTGGAGGAGTAGTCGCTTTATTGGCAATAACAGTACCGGCATTCGCCCGTGGATCCAGAAGATTCCGAATGCCTGACGAGTACCGTTGCAAAAATGGGCGCTTTTTTAAAGTCTGAGTTTTCGTTTTAGATTTTGGAATTTTGTTTGATTACCGATAGCTATTTGAAGTGAACATTTACCATTAAGTTTTTTGAATTTACCTTGACAATCGGTGAATGGTTTTAATCGTCTTCTGATGAAGTAAGCGTTAAACCATAGTTTGGCGTGATGGATGGATTGAAAGCCTTTGATGGTTCTTAATCTGCCTTCAAGATGAGAATTAAAGCATTCGATAAGATTAGTAGTTCGTGGAATGTGTTTCTCAAGAATATGGGCCAAAAGAACATCTTTTCTTTTTTCAATATCAAGTAAAACTCTTTGACATTTAGGATCGGTATTGTATTTAATAAGGATTTTTCTGGCGATTGAAAAAAACTCTTCTTTTGATCTTCTTTTGGAAAACAACCTTTCAATTTCATACATAAAGGGGCGATAGATTGGATCAGATCTGATAAATAATTGTTTTCTGATGTTTTCCTTGTAATGATTGTGACAAATCTGAATTATTGTCTTGGGATAAGTTCTTTTACAAGCTATTTGAAAGTTTTTATTGTCATCGCAAATTAAAGCTTTAAGAGGATATCCGAGTAATCGAAGTGATTGAAAAAAAGACAAGGAAGTGTGGTAATTTTCTCCCCGTGATAGAACAAAATGAACTATGTCATGAGTTAAGTAATCAATACCATAAATACAAGGTATCTTACTGTCATAGCCCTTGACATGAGTATATTTACCATCAATCAGAAGTATGCCGGAATAATGCTTATCGTTTCCTCTGCTCAGATCGGCACAATGAGGCAATTCTTTTAACAATGGCTTTATTTTTCGGTAAACAGTTGAAGCGTTTAATTCCAGGAGTTCTCCCAGACTTCGAAAAGATAAACCTGAAAGATGAAGATTTAAAACTTTTTTATCATCAAGTTTTTTAGTTTTACTCCGATTAATCTGAAACCAGTGCTTACAATCAAAACAATAATATCTTAGCTTGCCTTTTCTAACTCCTCTGCGATTAACATTTTTACTTGAGCAATAGGGACATTTGTATTGTTTTTCATAGGATTGATTTTACATCCCACCTAGTCAAAATGATAGTTTCAATCTAAACAATGGTAAAACTTGTTCAAAAAAGCGCCCAAAAAACAACGGTGCCCTGACGATGTTAATGCTAATGTTGTTCTCGTTGAAAATGATGCCGTAGCCAATTCTAATACTGGTGACAATAGCATCATGGTCAATAGATCACGACGACGAAGCGCTAATGCTGTCATCGAAACCGGCAACGCTTATGCCGATGCTTATGCAGATGTTACTGTAGAGCGACAAGAAAACGGTTGTTGTGACGAGGGCCCTAGTTGTATGCCTTGTCGACCATTCCGACCATGTGGACCACAACCATGCGGAGATCAAAACGAAGGTGAACTAGATCTCAATCTAGTTATGGTTGACAACGGAGCCGTGGCTAATGCCAACACTGGTCGCAATAGTATCACAGGAAGTGGTCGTGCTAGGATTTCTAGTGGCGATGCAACTTCTTATGCTAGTGGCTACGTTTTAGTAGGTGTTCAAGTCAATGACATGAACTAAGTCTAAATTTTCCCAACCCCAGCTTTTCTTAATCGAAAAGCGGGGTCAGGGAAAGGCGTTAGTAAACAAAGACAAAATGAATTTAGAAAAAAAATTATTTAAAGTTTCCACTTATTTGGCCATAGCCTCTCTTTGGATTAATTTATTGGCCTTTCCCTTAACAGTAATGGCCCAAGAGTTGGAACCGGACACAGTTGTTGAAACGGAGCAGGAGACAGAAGAGGAAGAGACGGAAATGACAGTAGAAATAGTCGTAAATGACAATACAGCCATAGTGGAAACAGAAACAAACGCAGATTCAAATACCGGCCAAAATTTAATTGAAGAATCAACCACGGCAGAGGTTGAAACAGGAGATGCCGGTTCCGAAACAGAAACCGACAACTTGATTAATTTAAATCAGGTAGATGTTGGCGCCACATTAATATCGCCGCTAGAGACCGAAGTAATAATAGCCATACCAAAAGAAATATTTAATATCAATACAGCCGAAGTAGAAAACCAAGCCACTTCCAGCGCTAATACCGGCGCTAATCAAATAGACATAGCCACTCAAAGTGCAGAAATAAAAACCGGTGATGCCCTGGCAATAGCCAACATGGTCAATGTTGTTAACACCAATATTGTAGGTAGTAAAATCAATGTTTATGTTACCAATAAACTTGATGGAGAAATAACAGAAGTCTTACCTACACGAAAATGATACCGTACGAAGAACTAATATCTTCTAAAGAAAAATAAATCTAAACAAGGATTTGGATCTTTGAAAAAAGAACACGAGCCATCACAATGGTTGATGTATGAAGATCAACATGAATGACTCGCGTCTAAACAATATTAATCAACTAAAGGCCTTTTTAAAAGGGACTCAGAAACTTGATCTCTCTTTAAGAAAAGCAAGTCTAGAAAAGAGATATAAATTCATAGATCAAACCATTGATCGTTTCCAGTATAAATACTTAAGAAAAAAAGATAAACGAATTATTCTCTGTTATCTTAAAAAACTCACCGGATACAGGAAAGCTCAAATTCACCGTTTAGTCAAAAGATCCTGTCAAGGCAAGTTAACAAAAAGCAAATACAAAAGAACTAATCCCAATCGCGAGTATTCTTCTTTCGATATTAAGCTTTTGGAAAAAACAGACGAACTCCATTGCAGACTTAGTGAAAAAGCCACCAAGGAGATACTAAGACGGGAAGTAGAATTATTTGGTAAAGAGAAATATCAAAAGATTGCACAAGTTTCTCATGCTCATGTCAGTAATCTGCGTCATCATTCTGTTTACCGCAACGCCTGGGTCAATCATACTAAAGCCAGACAAATACAAATTGGAATAACTATGCCTCCTGAAAATCACGGTAAACCAGGCTCAATTAAGGTTGATGCCGTCCATCAGAGAGATATTTATCATATCAACTCTGTAGACGAGATCACTCAATGGGAGATAGTCATTTGTGTACCTCGAATCACTGATGCTTACATGGAACCGGCGCTTAAAGAAATGATTGACCAATATCCTTTTACTATCTTTAATTTTCATTCTGACAGAGGAGGAGAAAACATTAATTACAAAGTAGCCAGACTATTACACAAACTTCTTATTAAACAAACCAAAAGCCGAGCCAGCCACCCCAATGACAATGCTTTGGTAGAAAGCAAAAACGGCAGTGTTATTAGAAAAAACATGGGCTGGGAATATATTCATAAATCTGTTTGTGACAATATCAATTACTACTATCGTCATTGGTTTAACCCATATCTCAATTTCCATCGTCCTTGTGGTTTTCCCACCATTATTGTTGAAGAAAAAGGAAAAAGAAAAAGAATTTATAATAACTACAAGGTTCCTTACGAAGCCTTAAAATCTCTTCCCAAAGCAGACCGATATCTTAAAAAGGGTATTAGTTTTGATATACTTGATACTATAGCTTACAAGATGAGTGACAATGACTTTGCTTTTATCTTAAGAGAAGAAGAAAGAAAACTATTTAATATTATTAACAAATTCAACCAAAAACACAGTTGGCATCGAAAAACCAAATCTTAATTTCGGTATCATTTTTCAATTAGGTAAGACTACAGACATAGATCTTAATAGCTTGTGGAAGCAAGAGGAAACAGACGAAACAGAGAATTTAGATGTGAACATAGACGAGCCAAACACCCAAGCCAACGTAGTAAATGTCTATAACGAAAATCAGGCCACAGTAGATAACTGTGTTGAAGTAATGGCTGATACCGGATTTAATGTAATAGGAGAAAGCGACCAGGCAATTATAATGACAGGAGACGCCACTGCTTTGGCAAACGTAATTAATTTAGTTAATACCAATATTGTTGGTTCCAAGCTCTTTTTTGTAATTTTAAACATAGATGGATCTCTTTTGGGAGATTTAGTCTTACCGGCGCCTGAGTTATTTTCAGCAACAGACAAAAACAATACAGGCGAGCCGGTGGTTTTTAACATAAATAATCAGAATATAGCCAAAATCGACAATCAAGTAGGAGCAGTAGCTACAACAGGCAATAATCAATCAAATTCCGTATCAGATGCCAGTATAGAAACAGGAGATGCAATCGCAATTTCAAACAGCACCTCTCTTGTCAATTTGTCTATAGAAAAGATAAATTATTATAATCTGACAATTAATAATTTAGGCTTAAGTTCCGGTCTGATTTATAATTGGTTAGTTCCCGGAAGTGTAGACAGAATGTGGTCGGGAACAACCAATTTTACAACTCAGGGTTTAAATAATCAGTCAATAGGTGGTGCTAATCCAACTTGGAATGTTGACAATTACAATTGGGCAGATATAAAAAACACAGTATCAGCCCAAGCCAACACCGGTGGCAATCAGATTAAAGATGCCAAAACAGCCAACATTAAAACCGGCATGGCAACAGCAGTATCCAACTTAACTAATTTAGTTAATTTAAGCTTAAGTGGCAATAATTGGTTTTATGGGTTAATTAACATAATCGGCGATTGGGCCGGAAACACGATTTTTGCTTATCCTGATTTGGTAGTCGGATTAAAATCAATTGAAGATGTAGTCGAAGAAGGGGAGACTATTATTTATAATCTTAGTTTTGCCAACAATGGTTATGACAATAGTTTTGCCACAGAATTAGAATTATTTTTACCCGAAGGAACAAGATATTTATCAGACAATAGTGGTTTTGGACACAAGTTAAGCGGAAGAAATATCAGCTGGTTGATTGGAGAGTTGACAGCCGGACAACAAGGCAATTTTCAAATAGAAATAGAAACAGGAATAGAACCGGAACTGACTTGGTGGCAAAAACTGGTGCCAAAAGCAATAGCCGCTCAAAGTGAAATTGAAGTATCAGCCAGAGCGGTAGCCAAAACCAGTCAACTGGAATCAGATACCGGTAATAATTCCGCCGTTGCCAAAACTAAGATAATAATTTGGGATGATGATGAAATCGAGTATCAATATGAACATGAAGAGGAATATGAATACCAAGAAGAAGTCGAGCCAAATGAATTTAATGATGGAGTCGACCAAAGACAGCCAATACTGGAAATTGAATCAGAAAATAATGTAGCTGATTTTGTCTATCCCGGTGATATAGTCACTTTTAAAATAGAGGTTAAAAATAAGGCCGATGTACCGGCCCTTGATGCTTATTTAATTCATGAAATTTTTGATGAAGTTGGCAATTTATACAGAAGCAATGAACTGGATATTGGACAAATCGGCGCCTATAAAAGCGGCAATATTTATTTTGGAGT
Organism: Patescibacteria group bacterium; assembly: GCA_018902845.1. Classification (GTDB taxonomy): domain Bacteria; phylum Patescibacteriota; class Microgenomatia; order UBA12405; family UBA12405; genus JAHIPV01. The sequence goes on along the minus strand of JAHIPV010000002.1, from coordinate 9,685 downwards.
ACCGCTAACGCCGGACGAAACTCCGGAAGGGATTTATACCAGCCAAACTACTATTTATGCCTATGCTATAAATGACAATGAAATAGAGTCAAATCAAGTTACCACTGAATTTAAGGTAAAAAATAAAGGATCTTCTAAAGAAACATTACCCAAAACAACCGGTGATTTATTGGGAATAACCGATTCTGTTTGTCAAGATTGCGACGACAAATTTGACTTATGGCCTTATATATTATTGTTTACCCAATCAGCCTTGTGGACTTACTATCAAAGCAACAAATGGGTAAAAGAAGCCAAAAATAAGAGGAAGCCAAAAGCAATGCCCAAAAGGGCAGTAGAAATTCTATTTTTTATCCTTATCCTAGCAAGCCTTATTTGGTCCGCATCATTCCTCTTGCCGCCATTATTCCGGTTACAGCCGCGCCTGTAATTGTTCCCGATAAACCACTTGCATCTCCGGCCACAAAAACATTGGAAAGCTCAGTTTCCATCCCTTTATTGGTTCTAATTTTTGATGAGCGGAATTTTACTTCTGGTGCATACAACAGTGTCGATCCTGAATTAATCCCGGGCATAACTTTATCTAATTTTTCCAGCCCTTCCAAAATATTAGTTACTATTCTGTGTGGCAATGCCATAGAAATATCACCTGGAGTTACATCTTTTAAAGAAGGCGTCACTAGCGATTTTTTTAATCTTTGCCAGGTGCTTCTTCTTCCTTTTCTAAGATCAGATAACATTTGTAAAACCGGTTTGCCGCCACCTATAGTTGTTGCCAATTGGGCAATTGATTCTGCATAAGCAATTGAATTTTCCACCGGTTCAGTTAAATTTACTTCGCAGACAAAAGCAAAATTTGAATTTGGTGACAAGTGCTTGGAATCTGAGTGTCCGTTTACACAAATAATCCCACTGTAATCTTCCCTGGCAACTAATCCATTTGGACAAGTACAAAAAGTTCTCATAATATCATCATATGTTTTAGTCCGTATTTTAAGCACTATTTCATATAATGCATCAGCATACCTTTTCATGATTGATTTTGGAAATTCAACTCTAACCCCGATCTCCACCATGTCATAGTCATATTTAATTCCGTATTTAGTAGCAATTTTTTGCAACCAAGCCGTACTTATTCTTCCCGGAGCCAGTAATATTTTTTTACCAAAATATTTATTTCCGTTTTTATCTATTACCCCCATACACCGACCATCCTCCATCAGCAAATCTTTTATTTTCGTTTTATCTTTAAAAGTGATTCCCTTTTTTAATAAATATTTTTGAAATTTCACCATTATTTTTTTTAATTTATCACTGCCAACATGCTGGGATCTTCGCACAACTAGTTCAATATCTTCTCTTTCTGCTTCCTCTTTTAACTCTTGCGTTATTTTTCCGTTTTTAGGATAAAACTCACTATCCACTCCGTAATCGGCAAAGATCTTTTCAATTTCGTCTAATGTCTTTTGATATTTTTTGGCAGTTATCAAATGAAAACATCTTTCGTGGGATAGTTTTGGAGTAAAATGTAATTTTCCATCAGAATATGTACCGGCTCCGCCAAAACCGGACATAATTTCACTTTTTTTTCGATTTTCAATCCTGTCACCCATATCAACAAGCAATATAGATCCCTTAAATTTTTTATCAAGAAACTCCAAACAAGCAAAAAGGCCAGCCGGACCAGCCCCCACAATAATCACATCATATTTTTTTATCTTCGCCACTAAATTTCATCCGCTCTTTTAACTATTCAGTATAGTATATTTCTGGTCAAAAACAAAATTTTCTAAACTAAAACAACTTTCTAATGATAAAATAGTTACATGCCCAAAAGAAAACTCCCCGTTGTTCAAGTCGGTAATTTCAAGCAAGTTATAAATCAAGCACTAAAAGAAAAACGGCACGTTACATATCTGAAACAGGTCCTAAAAGACTTTGATCAATACAAAAAAACTTTTAACCATGCTTTTACGCTTAAAAATTCTTTAAAAGCTATTTATGTTTTTAGGGCAAAATATATTCGCAAAACTTCCGTGTGGAGAGATATTGCTATCTTGGGAAATCAAACTTTTTGTAATTTAGCAGAAGCTATTATTTATTGGATGGGTTGGGATAATGATCACATGCATGGTTTTTCAATCAAAAAAGTAAATAACAAAATTCAAGGAAGATATACATCATTTTCTATATATGCTCCGGGATGGGAGGATGATCCTCATCCAACTTTTAAAACTGATAAAATCAAAATAGCAGACATTGATTATAAAAAAAACCCTAAGTGGAATTTTGTTTTTGATTTTGGCGATGGACATGAGTTTGATATAGAATTACGGAACATCAACCCTAAAATTACAAAAAAAGATTTTCCAGAACCTTTACCAACATGCATAGATCAACGTGGAGTAGCCCCTTTTCAATATCCTCCTCTTGACGAAGATGAATAAGGATAGATGACAAGAAAACATGAACATTTTAAACCAGATAAAAAAATCAAAAAAGAAACACAAGCAATTGGTTCTTGATTTGGCAAACAAAATTAAAAAAGACAAAAAATTATTCAGTCAACTAGTTAATGCTTTTGAAGCTGGTTCAGATGTAGAAAAAGGAACCTGCGCCGAAGTTATGAAGTATGTCACAGTCGAAAAGCCGGAATACGCCCTGTCTCACATTGGCACAATCATCAAATACATCAACTATGATGCTCCCAGAGTGAAGTGGGGCTGTCCTGAAACAATTGGAAATATAGCCAAAAAGTTTCCAGACAAAGTAGAAAAAGCCATACCCAATCTTTTTATAAACACCAAAGACAAAAGCACTGTAGTCCGTTGGTGCGCCGCTTATGCTTTAACAGAAATAGCAAAATATAACTCAAAAAAACAAAAAGAACTTATATCTAAGTTTAAAATAATTATAGAAAAAGAACAAAACAATGGTGTTAAAAATGTTTATCTAAAAACCCTAAAAATACTAGATAAACAATAATACAATCACAGCCAAAAAATCCGACTACCTCGACAATTTTAACAACACTTTTTTTCGCATTTTTTCGTCTGCATCATTACCATACTTTGAACCACACTCAAAACCAACCCCAAAACTACCGCTACAAACCAGGACTTAATACCCACGCCAAACTGATTTGATCCTCTGGATATTAGCCACACCCCCACTGTATTAACCAAAAAATAAACTATTTTCCACTCATTTTTAGAAAAAGCCTCTCCTCTTTTTAGCTCATATTTTTTTACAAAAGGAATGGTAAAAATATTAATTAAGGCCAGTGTTTCCATGCTAAGCATTATCGCCCAGCATCGTGATATGTGCCATGTTCCCAATACTACTTGATCAGGAAAAAATACATTAGCCAGCCAAACAGTCAAACTGTTAATAACAAAAAATACAAAATAAGTAATCACCAGAACCATTCCGGTATTTTGACACTCAATATTTTTGTTTGCCATAAGTTTAAATAAATTACTAATTAACCACAGTCTAGCACAAATCATATTTTTTCTAACCAATTCTAATTTATACTAAAATAATTTACAGACAAAAGATTTTAAAAAAAACGATTGTTGACTTTGGGTTTTATTCGGGTATAAAATGAAAAGAGTTAGTAGTTAATAAACGATTATGAATGACGTGGCGAAGAGTACGAAAATTTCAATTTTTAAAGGCAAAAAGATAAGGAAAACTATTTATAAAAATGAATGGTGGTTTTCGGTTGTTGATGTATGTGAAGTATTAACCAATAGTATTAACGCAGGGGCCTATTGGAGAAAATTAAAACAACGATTAAAAGAGGAAAGCAATAAGGTCGTGACGTTTTGTCACGGACTGAAACTAGAAGCATCTGATGGCAAAAAATACCTAACTGATTGCGCTAATACAGAAGGAATTTTTCGTATTATCCAATCAATACCCTCTCCCAAAGCCGAACCTTTTAAAAGATGGCTGGCCAGAGTTGGCTATGAAAGAGTAAAAGAAATAGAAGATCCCGAGCTCGCAATGAAAATTCGCAGGGTGTGCCAAAGTTAAAAAACGATGCCAGGGCCGGTGGCGCTAGAAAAAAATTGGAAAAAAAATTAGGCCGTTCAATTGTTTCAAACAATAATTATATAAACAAAAACGAGGATAAAAGATTGTCGTAATTTTTTCCTGTAACTAAATCTAATTCATGCTAAAATCACTCATGGACAAAAAAACAATTTTAATAATTATTCTAGCGTTTTTATTAGGAGGTAGTTTAGTTTTTGCCTTCCAGCAAAGAAATAATCAAGGGCAAAAAGAACCCGATGGCTCAACAACCACAATTTCACCTAGCAATCCAAGCGAAATAACAGTAGTTCCAACAATTCAAGCAATACCAACTTCTATCACTCCAAGTACCTCGGTTACTTCAACTCAAGCCACTCCGACCACAGCATTAACTCCAACTCCAGATCCTTTTTCCACCTGGACGATTTATACTAACAATACCCTAAAATACCGTTTTTTGTACGATCCTGCTTGGAATTTAGCCACCCAAGCCAACACCGTCAGCGTACAGGGGGATATTAGTACCAAAGGTTGGCCCAGCATAAATGTCAGTCAGCTAACTATCTCAGCCACTAATATTTCTCAGCTAAAAACCGAAGTAGAAAATCTTTTTAATACAACAACAACCCAAGTTTCTATCGGATCAGGCATTCAATCCATACTTTTGGAAAGAGCCGCCAGCCCCCAAGCCTATGCCGGCCAAGACTATTACTTCCTTCATCAAGGCAATACTTTAGTTATCAGCCTAAACGATACCGGACACACCCAAGGAGATCAGCTCTACCAACACTTTCTAGACAACTTTGAACTGTATTAAATTAGTTTCCGGTCCCGTTATATAATTCCCTCAATGTCTTTGCAAATAATATTTGTTTTTTTATATGTTCTTTTTATTTCATTTTCAAGTATCGTTACCAAATCAGCCCTCAGAAAAAAAAACAATCCCATATCATTTATCGCCTTTCATAACTTAGCTGGCGCATTAATAGTTCTTCCTCTAATTTTTTGGGATCATCGCCTCCCTGCTGGTATTTTGCCATGGTTATTTCTTCTTCTTGGAACCTTGACTTCTCTTCTGGGAGATTATTTTTATTTCAAAAGTATGAGCTTAGAAGAAGTTTCGGTTCTAACATTAGTTTTCAGATTGCGTTTAGTTTTGGTCTTTATTTTAGGCGCATTTTTTTATAATGAGACGGTTACGCCAAACAAAATTATGGCAATGGTTTTTGTAACACTTGGATCAATAGTTATTAATTTCAAAAAAGGAAAATTTCATTTTTCCAAGGGAGTCATGTTTGCAATTGCCTCCAACATATTTTTAGGAGCTATGTTTGTTGTTGACAAAAAAATAGCCAGTCAAATATCTGTCCCAATATATAGTTTCATTAATTTTTCTGCTTCAGGTCTTTTTTTCTTAACACTATCTTTAAAGCGTCATCAAAATTCCTTAACAAAAGTAACAAACAATGTTTTATTAGCCCCAGCGATTATGGCCGGTTGTTTGCTTTCTTTGGCGTCTTTGTCTCGCCGATACGCTTTTATTCACGGGGAAATATCTTTTGCCACTCCATTACTTAATCTCTCAATGGTCTTAACAATGTTTTTGGCAATTTTAATGCTTGGTGAAAGAAAAAAGATTTTTCAAAAAATTACAGGCGCGATTCTAGTAATCACCGGAGCACTAATTTTAGGTTAAAATTCAAATATGATGAAAATAAAGCATTTCTATCTACTCGATCCGGTCAATAATTTAATCGAAATTTATCAAAAAATATGAAACCAATCCAATCCGTCAAAAAACAAATTCAAACCAAAACTGATATAATATCATCATGATAATGCTTGACTCACAAAGACCTCCCTGTGGAGTTACGAAGGGCGGTAAGGGGAGATGGAGACATAATCTTGATGTCAACTATGAAGTTGATAGATGCAGGGCTGTTCCTCCGAATACTTGTTGGGTAACCAGGGTATATGAAGATTTATGTAGAGCACAAAGATCCACAGGTCAATGTCCGGCCGGTCATACCACAATAATAGAAGCCCCCGTGGCATATGACTATCCTCCAAGGGGCCATCTATTCTCCGGTAGACTGGGATGATAAACAAAAATGAAACTAACAACCAATAGCCAGGAATATCTCAAAAGATTAGAATCAGCCCACAAACTTTTGATCAGCAAAAAAGTTTCTTTTCAAACACTCAAAGAAATTCAAACATTAATCAAAGGCATAAATCCAAAAATCGACAAACTCCTAATCTCCTGCTCAAAAACATTTCAAACTCTTAAACAAGTCCAAAAAGGCCAAGTAGTTGAGCTTTCAGAAAAAGCCATCAAAAAACTACCGGCCAAATCCGAAAAGCAAAAAAAACGCAAAAAAGCTCTTCTTGCATTTTTCAAATTCTGGCGTCAATTGCGATCCGAAGTAAAAAGAGTCACAAAAACTTACAAATCAACCACAGAATCAAAAAACCCTTCTACTGTAAAAAAATTAAAAAATATTTTAAACATTGGCAAAATATTTACTTTAGCCAAAGGACCATTTGGAATTGTAACTATACTGGCCACAGCGACAGTCGGCATAAAGCTTCTTCTTTCTCATCTTAATAATTCTGCCGTAGAAGTCATTATCAAAAACAATAATTGTCCGCCAATCACACCAATTTCCAGATCAATTTCTCTGCCTGGTCTAAAACTTCCAAGTCAAACCATCACAAATGGAACTCAAGCCATTGCTAAATTACCTCCCTTAAAACTTACAATCGACGCTCGGCAAGCAGGCATTATAAAAGTGACAGCTCTAAAATTTTCCACCAATTTCAAAGTTGAAAATACTGATAAAAATATATTGCTCAACGGCCAGCCAATTATTGGCCAACTTACTTATATAGATCTAGGACAACAAAAACAACACCAACTGGTCATTTCTTGTCAATAAACACAATCCTTTTTTTGATAATTCTTTTTCCCCAAAATCACCGATCACTCGGATTTATTTTACTGATTGACATTTGAATTAAGATAGATTAAAACATTAAGCTAGTTACATCTTTTAAGTGTTTTGTACACAGCCGAAAGGAGGTGATAAAGCATGCTTACAAAAGATCAAATCAAAAAAAAATTAAAATCCGATTCCGAGTACGAATTACCTGATAGCGCATCCGACCAGGAATGGGATTGGTATGTAGAGGCAAAGGATGAAATAAAGGCAGGACACGAAGACTATGAGGGTGTTGATAATCAGTATCGTCAAGATGAAGATAGTTGGAAAGATGAAGATTACAACGAAGACTGGGAAAATAATTACTAGGATTAACTTAATTTTTATTAAAAACCCCGATTTTTAAATCGGGGTTTTTGTTTTGGTGTAAAATTCAAATATGAAAGTAATCAAGGGGGTCAATATTTTTGTCAAAAAAGATGACAAATTCTTAGCTGTCAAAAGGGCAAAGCAAGATAAAATTTTTGGCGGAATGTGGGGTTTACCTGGTGGACAGATAGAAAAAGGAGAAAGTGTTTTTCAAGCAGCCAAAAGAGAGCTCAAGGAAGAAACTAATCTGGACTTAATTTCTCTAGAAGAAAATTTTTGTTTGAAAGGACGATTAGATATTCCCAGTTATCCACCGATTTTGCTCTTTGTTTACAAAGGCAAAGTCTCATCAGGAATTCCTTCTCCCAATGACTCTGACGTAGAAAAAATCAAATGGATCAAAGCCGTGCCTTTTCTTAACTCTCTTAAGAAAAAAAACTATCCATCAAAAGAAATAAAAAATTTCACAAAATTTTTAATTTCAGAAGGGCTATTAAATTTAAGTGATTGCAAATTCTAAATGGGATCCAAACATCTGATGTAAAATTCAAATATGAAACTCACCAGTAATTTATTTAACTACTTAGCAAAACTGGTAACCAAGAAAAAAGCAACCGTCACAAATTATTCTTACTTAGACAAGCTAGCAGGAAGAATCGGTATCAAAGATAGAGATAAAACTAATTATTCTGAAAGAAAAGACTATGATTATTATCAAGATTAGTAATCAATGAAAACAAAAAAGTTCACCATACTTCATTCCAACGACATGCATGGTGATTTTTTGTCTGAAGTCAAAAAAGGCGGGGGCAAATTAACTGGTGGTCTGGCTCTTCTTTCCGGCTATATCAACCAAGTCAGAAAAGAGGAAGAAAATGTTTTGTATGTTGTTTCCGGTGACATGATTCAGGGCTCATTAATTGATTCGGAGTACAAAGGTATTTCAACTATCGAAATTACCAACTATCTGGCTCCTGACGTCGTAGCTCTTGGCAATCACGAGTTTGATTATGGTTTACCTCATCTTTTGTTTCTAGAAAAAATCGCCAATTTCCCCATTGTTAACGCCAATCTTTATATAGAAAAATATCACAAACGATTAATGAAACCATATCTGGTTATTAAAAAAGCCGGTTTTGATATTTTGTTTACCGGTATTATCACCGAAAAAGTAATGGATTCAATTAAGCAGGATGATTTGATCAGTAGTTTTATTACTCTACAGGACGCCAGTCAGGAAGTTGGTCGTATTACTAATGCTTACAAAAACGACGACATTGATTTAACCATTCTGTTGACTCATATCGGTTTTGAATCAGACAAAAAACTAGCCAAACTTTTAAAACCGGAGTGGGGAGTTGATATGATTATTGGCGGACATTCTCACACAGTTCTTAAGAAACCGGCCAAAGTTAACAATATTTTAATTGCTCAAGCCGGAGTTGGCAGTGATCAAATCGGTCGTTTTGATATTTTGGTCGATGACGACACTAACAGCATTGTCGATTACAAATGGCAACTAATTCCTATTGATAATAATCTGGCCAAACCGGACAAAAAGTTGGAAGAATTTATTGCCTCTTTCAAAACTAAAGTTGACAGAAAATACAAAACCATGCTTTGTAAATTTTGCCAAACTCTTACTCATCCAAAAAGAGAAATCGAAACTTCTCTTGGTAATTTAATTGCCGACGCTTTTGCAAACAATGCCCAGTCTGATGTAATGTTGGTTGGTAGTGGTTCAATTAGAGTCAAAAAAATGGGGCCATTAGTCACCTTAAAAGATTTAATCACTTGTTTCCCTTATGACGATTCTTTAAGCCGATACAGCATCAGTGGGGTCAAACTAAAACAAATTTTTAGCTTTATCATGAGGTCAAAAAATCGCAACAGCGAGGGCGAATGTTATCAGGTTAACAATAAGGTAAAAGCGGTTTATGATGATAAAACCCAACAATTAATTTCCCTAACTATTGGTGATGTACCAGTTTCTAATACAAAATTTTATACTATCTGCATGCAGGGTTTTCATTTTAATAATTCAGCCACTTATTTAAATATTAGCCAAAAAGAACTTCTAGAATCCACCCAATCAAAGGTTATCACCACTTCAGCCCAACAAGTTCTGGAAGAATTCTTAAGCAGTCGCCAAAATATAGAAAGCCAAGTCGAAGGCAGATTGGTCTATATTGACTGATCATTTCTTCATCCGTCATCCTGAGTCCGATTAATCGGACGAAGGATCTAGCCAAGCGTGATAATTCCGCCCAAAAAAACCTGTCATTGCGAGCCTTTTGTAGGGGCGACCTTTACGGTCGCCCGTTATCTATATT
>JAHIPV010000013.1 GCA_018902845.1 Patescibacteria group bacterium | reverse complement strand
TCTTTTTTGGATAACATTTTTACATTGTTTACAGTGTCTTTTTTCATGAAATTAATGTATCAGAGTATTAATAAATTGGGAATAAGCGATTAGTTAGGAAAAAAGAACTGATTTTACCTCCACGTTTTGTCACTTAGCTCAGTTTTAATACAGAATTTGTTTCGACAAAAATCAAAGCAAAATTATAATCTGCTGTAGGGCAAACGAGGTGAAATGAAAATTTATATCCCTTACCTTGGAAAAAATTCATTTCTAACAAGTTGGTTAAGTCGACGATGAGTTCCTCAAAATCATTACTCCCGGGAGTCATAGGAAGATAATATTGACCAATTACGTTTTCATCGTGTGCTTGTCCAGAATTTTTTTTGTTAAGCTCACGAAGAAAATTTTCCTTTAAATCTTTTGGCGGGACAAGGATATAGAAGGTGTAAAGAACAGGTGTTTTATCTTTTTGATTCGGCTCATAACCTGTCAAAGGCTTGAAGAAAAAGGGTGAATAACTAACACCGCTCAATTTAACAGGCTCCTCAATAACACCAAACATATTTTGGTCATTGAGATTGAAAGACGATTGAAAAAAAATTCTGGACAAATAATTTTGCGATTTTTCAGTAAAGTCTTTTATATCCATACTAAATTCCTTTTGAGATGCTAACTAAAATCAAATTATTTCACATAACGTTTCTGTATATGCGAAGTTGCCAACTTTATAATTGATTGTATCAAAAAGTTGAGCAATTTGGGTTGAAGGAATGCAAAGACTGAACCGCATATACACTGTTATGTGACCCGAACAAAAAACGGTATAATTTTTTAACCGATTGAGTGAGAATGCAATGTGGTCGAGTACCGCAGAACGCCTACAGTTGAAAACTATAAATAATTGGCGGGCGAGGAACGGAGAAGTATGACAAAAGCGGAATATATGTATGTTGAATTTACAAAAAACCACATGTACTAAAACTAATCGCTCGACTGAGAAATTGCTTGACCCTCCATAACTCCGGGTCGAAATCTCCAGCGATCACCCAATTTCTTTATTTCCTCTTCGCTTGGTCTAATCCTTGCTATTAAATCTCCCGCATCCTCGGCAATGTCCCATCTTCCACCTACTACGGGTCGGAACTTATATCCACCTGCAAGAGGAGATATTTCATATTTGACTATTTGTGGTTTTTCGCTTGTTTTATCCATGATGATGAAAGTTTACACCAAAACTTTGCTTTTGTCATATTTCATATAACGTCGAGTATATGCGAAGTTATATAAATTTATTACAATATTTTACAATAAATTTAGATAATTTGGGAGAACCGCGAGCCGAGCGGTGAACCGCATATACTCTGTTATGTGACCCGAAGGAGGAGAGTATAATTTTTCCTACTCTCCGACTGAAAGCGCAGCGGGGTCGAGTACCGCAGAACGCCAACATTTAAAAACTATAAATAATTGGCGGGCGAGGAACGGAGAAGTTTGTTTTTGACTTTATAGATTGTATAAAAGAAATTTCTCGGTTTAGCTAGGATTCACCAATCTTAATTTTACAGTAGTAAAACAGCCTAACCCGTGGCTGGGATGCGACACAACTTCAATTTCTCCTGGTTTCTTGCCACTCATACCCAGAGGAGAATGAGTTAATCCATTTCGCACGATCACATAACCTGTTTCACAATTTCCACACGATACTGCTGTTGCTCCAGGAACCTGTATGAGGGGGGTGGCCCTTTTTTCACGGGTAAGACAAACAGGGCACCCAAACTCATCATAATCTGAATGACTTATTGCTATACTCGATAAAGGTTGTGGACCCCATTTTGATATTGCTTCTGCCATATTTTTTTTAACTTCTAATGTATTTATTATATCACACATAATAAATATGTAAAATAAACCGAAAATTTCTTTTATTCTTTTTGTTTTAAAAGTTAAAAACAAATTTCATATAACTGGTTTCTATGTGAAGTGATTTCGTAAAGATAACCAGTTATTGTTTTCTGTACGAAGTTAAAATAAAATAATAATTGCTAACTAGTTTAAATTGTACTAAACACTATTGAAAATGCAATATTTTTTAAAACAAACGAAGTTTGAACTTGAAATTCGCCGTTATAGTCAAAAAACTGTAAAAAGCTATCTTTATTGCCTGGAGAAATATTTCTCTTTCAAGAAAACAAACCTGAACACAATAGATGTTAAAAACATTAAAGAGTTTTTATACAAAAAACAGAAATTAAACTTAGCGGGCTCAACAATTAATCTTTACCTTAATGCTATTAAATTCTTTTATAAAGAGGTTGCTAAAACATCGAGTATGATTGATTTGAAATTTTCAAAAAGACCTAAAAAACTACCGATTGTTCTTTCCAGAAGTGAAGTAAGGAAAATTATAAAAGTTACAAAAAACGCCAAACACAGACTTCTGATTGCTCTTTCTTATGGGGCTGGCTTACGCGTCAGTGAAATTATTAATTTAAAAGTAAAAGATGTTCAATTGGGAGAACTAACACTGCATATCAAACAAGCTAAGGGCAACAAAGACCGAATAACAATTTTTCCTGAAAAATTAAAGACGAGCATTAAGGACTCAATGGGTGGAAAAGATAAAAATGATTATTTGTTGATGAGTGAACGAGGGGGAAAATTAACAACAAGAACTGCGCAAAAAACCTTTGAACATTCTCTCAAAAAAGCTGGTATAAAAAAGGGTGCAACATTTCATTCGCTACGCCACAGTTTTGCCACGCATTTGCTAGAAAATGGAGTTGATGTGCGGTATGTACAAGAATTACTTGGTCATCAAAACATTAGAACTACACAGATTTATACTAAAGTAACCAATCCGAAATTAAAAAATATTAAAAGTCCGCTGTAATTAATTAAGTTTTACAACTCCGACGGGATTGCCACGTCGTCGAACTCCTCGCAATGACAGGAGGTGAAAAACAAATATGACAGGTTTTAGAAAATATATAAAAAATAATAAAATGGTGGGGTTGGCGCCAATGGATGGAGTAACCGACGAGCCAATGCGATTATTGCAGGCAAAAATAGCCAAACCCGATGTGATATTTACAGAGTTTGTCAGCGCCGAAGGATTGTCTCGGGGCGGAATAAAACTCTACCAAAAATTGCTCTACTCCCCTATCGAAAGGCCAATTATTGCACAACTTTTTGGAAAAGATCCGGAAAGTTTTTATAAATCTGCCATTATTTTAGCTGAACTTGGTTTTGATGGAATTGACATAAACATGGGTTGTCCGTCAAAAAAAGTAAGCGGACATGGAAGCGGTGCGGCTTTAATAGAAAACCCCGCATTAGCCAAAGAATTAATTAGGGCCGTAAAAACGGGTATAAAAGATTGGGCTGAAAATAAAAAAATGATTTTTGAGATAGAACTAAAAGAAAAAATATTAAAAGTAATTGAAGACAATAAGAGTTATGCTAAATTGGCTGAGTGGTCAAGAGATTCCTCGACTTCGCTCGGAATGACAGACGAGGTAATAGAAAATAATAAAAAGTACAGTAGACGAGGAGATTCTTCTCCGCCAGCTGGCGGATTCAGAATGACGACTAGGCCGACGGTGTCGGTAAAAACTAGACTGGGAATAAATAGCTGTGTTATAGAAAAATGGATATCAGTTTTATTAAAAGAAAAAATTGATATTCTGACCGTACACGGAAGAACACTAAAACAGGCTTATGCCGGCAAGGCCGATTGGGAAAAGATTAGTGAGGTTGTTAAAATGGCCAAAGGTTCTGGGGTTTTGATATGGGGGAATGGAGATATTGGCTTTCGGAAAGAAGCAGAAAAATATATAAAAAAATATAAGGTGGACGGAATTCTGATTGGAAGAAAGGCGATTGGCAACCCGTGGATTTTTGAGGATAAAGTAAGGAAAATAAATCAAACAGAAAAATTTAAAACAATGCTTTTGCATAGTCAAATTTTTGCCAAAACTTTTCCAAAGAGAAAAATGGATTGTTTAAGAAGCAAGTTTTTGGCCTATACAAAGGGATTGCCGAACGCAAAAAAATTAAGGAGCAGAATTGTTGCGATTTCTAGCATAAAAGATTTGCTTGATGTAAAAAAAGAGTTTTGTGGTGTAAACTGAAGATATGATAAATGCGAATGATGAAAATTTTAAAGAAGAAGTACTTGATCACGATGGAAAGGTTTTGGTTGATTTTTGGGCGCCTTGGTGCGGGCCATGCCAGATGCTAGCACCAGTAATTGAAGAACTAGGTAAGGAGATGGAGGGAAAAATAAAGATAGTTAAGGTTAATGTAGATGAATCGCCCAAGACATCTTCTCAGTACAACATTTCATCTATTCCAAATGTAATATTGTTTGAAAATAGTGAAATAAAAAATAGTTTGCTTGGCTTTAGGCAAAAAGAAGAATATTTGAAACTGATCGGCTAGTAAACAAAAGCTGACTGGGAATGTTTTTTTATTGTGATACTTTCGAGATTGTTTAATTGCCAAAAAATGTTTTGATTGTCGGCAAAAACCAGAGCCGGACCGCGAAGAATTTTTATAGTGATATTTGTATTTTCTGTAACTATTTTTGTAGTTTCAGGAGTAACGGCATTGTTTAGGGCAATCCCTATACCTTGGGTAAAAGTGGTGTTGCTGATGCTTTTGAAATAAGCGGTAGAGCCAAAAGGAGTGGCTACTACCAGACCGTCGGCCATAAGTTCTTTTTTTGCTGATGAAGTGGAAACCTGAAAACGGAGAGCCGAACGGGGGTCTTTTGTTTTAATATTAATTTCATTTAAGGCTATGAGTGTTTTGTTTTTATACTTGGCTTTAAGTTTTGTGTATTGCTTGGGCTTGATTTTTTCTTTAATAATATTTTGCATGACCGATTCCAGGTTGCTTATGCAATAACAATGATTGCAAATTTTTGAAAAACGCAACGGAAGTTTTGGTATGGATGGATATTTTTTTTCGGCTCCCAAGATAGATCCATCACCTCCGACGGTAATGACTAGGTCTGTTTTGTTTTTGTATTTATTAATAATTTTTTTAACATTCGGATCAATTTGGTGCTTGGTGGGATTAAAGATCTTGATTGGCATAAATGCAAGTATACATGAGTTATGTAGCTTGAGAGATGATAAAATGACTCATGTTGATTGATGAAACAAAAATAAAGATAAAGGCTGGAGACGGAGGAGATGGAATGATGCATTTTTACCGTGATCGACATAGGCCAAAAGGGGGGCCAGATGGAGGAAACGGAGGGAATGGAGGAATAGTAATTTTCGAAGGAGTTGACGATATAACAGCGTTAAAACAATTCCGTTTTAAAAAAAGGTTTTTTGCTGAAAATGGTGAAAAGGGTGGCACGAATCAAAGAGATGGCAAGAATGGAGAAGATATGATTTTTAAAATACCAATTGGGACCGTGGTTAATTATGATAACGGAACAAGTGTGGAAATAAAAGAAAAAGGCGAAAAAGTGATAATTGTAAAAGGTGGAAAAGGTGGAAAAGGAAACCATGCTTTTAGAAGTTCTATTAATACGACTCCAAAGGAATTTGAAGAGGGCGAAAAAAAGGAATGGAGAAACTTGTTTTTGCAATTAAAGTTAATCGCTGATGTTGGCCTGATAGGGCTACCAAATGCAGGAAAATCAAGCTTATTAAACGAGCTAACCAGGGCAAAAGCCAGAGTGGCTAATTATCCTTTTACCACCCTTGAACCTAATTTGGGTGTGAGTGCCGGCAAAAAGATAATTGCGGATATTCCCGGATTAATCGAAGGTGCGTCGATGGGGAAGGGTTTGGGTTTTAAATTTTTGAAACATGTAGAAAGAACAAAATTGTTGATTCATTGTGTACCGGCGGATTCAGGGAATCCTAAAAAAGATTATGAAGTCATAAAGGAAGAATTAAAAAGATACAGTGAGGCTCTGGCGAGCAGAAAAGAGATTATAGTGTTAACAAAAAGCGATTTGTTAAGCAAAAAAGAGATTGATGTTTTTATTAAAAAAATTGGTGCCAAAATTGCCGTGTCAATATTAGATGGGGAGAGCATCAAAAAATTGTCAGACTTGATACACAAATCTTTGCTATATCCTTCGTTACGCTTCCTCCAGAGGCGGACAGGTTGCTATGTCTGTGGGCGACCGCAAGGGTCGCCCCTACAAAAGACTCAGAATGACAGGTTAAATTAGGGCTTTGCGGATTTTGTCCCAATCACTTTTGAGCTGAAAGGCCATTTTTTTGGCTCCGCCTTTGGTACTTTTGAAATCATCTTTAAATTCCTCTATGATTTCATCGACTATGGCTGAATATTTTTCTTTATCTATACCTTGACCGGCTTTTTTTACTGCGGCAACTTTATTGAGAGCCTTTTTTTGGATTTCATCGTACTTGTTTCTGGCATCTGTGGTCACTTTGCCAAAAACTTTACGAACCTTTCTTTCCGCCTCGTTGGCGTTTGATTTTACTTTTTTTTGTAAATTTGCACCCAGCTTAAGAAGATCTTTTCTGGTTTCTTTGCCTGATTTGGGGGCTAATAATAAACCGCCAACGGCACCGACTATTGCAGCGAGCGCTGCCGTTAAAAAGAATTTTGATTTTTTTGAGTTTGTTTGATTCATTTTGTTTTGTTAAAAATATAAATAATTAATTTTGATTCCAACAGGATCCCGCCGTGGCGGGATGACATTACACTTTCAGTGTAGGCTAATTAGAAAATGAAGTCAATGTTTTGAAATCTTCCGCTTCTATCCGGTAATAAAAGTTGTCTGGTGTTTTTGCCCAATATACTGACTCTTTCCACGATATTATTTTTTGTCCAATATCAAGTGAATAAGTTTTATCGTCCTCTATTTCTATATTAATAGTAAGAAATGGATTTGACGGGGCCTGCTGACCCAAATAATCACTGGCGCTTAAATGAGAAACCTTATCGATAAATTCATCGTTTTCCCATTTGTCGTCTTTTTTTGTGATTTCAGTTTCTTTGTTGTCTTTACTAATGATGATTTTTTTAATCTGAAAAATGGGTAAATTGGTAACGGTGGAATTTTGCCAATAAGAATCCTGCTTGAGCGTGTTTGGATTCCATGTAAAAGGAATTATGTAAATATTGTCATTTTGGGGATTTTTGACATAAGTGGAATCGTAGGAATCGGTAATTCTGCCAACTTGAAGTTGCCTGTCCCCTATTTTTAAAATATTTTTTTGATCATCATTGAAACCAAAATCTTTTGACTTGTCGGGATTTTTTGAAATAAGATCCTCTAATTTTATTTGTTTGTATTGGCTAATAAAGCGATCAATCGTTTCTTGCTCAACCGGAATATCTGACTCAGAGATAAACCAAGCATTGTCTTTTTTGTTTAAACAAAAATCATCAAAACAAATCTCGTCTTGGTCGTCTAATGAAAAATAAAATTGTTCGACTGGTTGACTACGGGTAGTGGAGTATTTTAAAAAAAGGAAGCCCGTAATAACGACAAGTAGAATGATAAAACTAGTTAATAAGGATTTACCGGAACTTGTTAGTTGTTTCATGGTTTTGTTTTAAACAAATTTTTTGTTGCGCTGATGGCGGATAAAAGAAGAAAGAAAAAAGACTATTATCAAACTTATTGGCGGAATTGCAATATTTACCCACTTTATCAGTTGCTTAAATTCATCTTTGAGCGGAATAATGGGAGCCGGATCTAAGGTTTTGCTTCTAATAGAAAGAAGGCTCTCGTCTGAAGAAAAATAATCAATTAAATTCATTAAAACAGCTAAATTACTTTGATCGTTGGTTATAAATTGATCTTTTATAAAATCCGTATCGCCAATAACCGCAATCTTGGCATCTTTTAGATTAACGGCAGCTAAGGTGCTTACCTTTAATTCTGAATCTGATATTTTTTCTTGTTTGGCGGGGCTTAAATCGGCGTTTTCGTCTACCAACCAGGAGTATTGACTGCTGGTAAATAAGCTTTGGGCCGGAGAGGATACAGTAAGCGGTGAAGCCCAGTATAACAACAGAGAGTTTAAACCAGAAACTGCCGGAATATCTGCATTAAAATTTTCGGGAAGTATTTTTATCCAATATGGATAGCGAGTTAAAAATGGACCGGTTGGGCCTTGAAAATTAGCAATTGAGGAAGATTCATCAAGAACTAATTTGTTTTCCAGTTTTATGCCATTTTTGTTTAAAAGATTTTCTATGCCGATGTTCTCTATTAGAGAAGATTGCAGATTGGTGTTGATGTCAAATTTATCCGTTAATAAAATGAATCCTTTTTTTTGTTCTACCCACTTTGTTATTTTTTCTATAGCTTCTTGGTTTAGCTCTTCTTTTGGACCAAGCATAAGAAGAGTGGTGGCTGAATCATTGAGCTGATTTTCTGTGTCGGATAAATCAACTGTTTCGAGCTGGTAAATTTGGCTAAGATATTTGGTTAAAATCTGAATTTCGCTTGAATCAATTTCACCGTATCCTGATGAAAGCAATAATGTGGGAACTTGTTTGGAAGCCATTTTTTTAATAGTCGAGACAAGAAAATACTCAATGTTTCCAATGTCACTGGCAACAGGCAGAGTTTCTTTTTGATCGGCGTAGTTTAAGGTTAAGCCAAAAAAACCATTGCTGATTTCGAACTTATCACCCTTGACAGACGAGAATTGAAGCGGTTGAATCCCGGCCCTGATGGCTTCTGTTTTTATGTCATCATCTTTACTAGGGTCAATATATTTAACAACAAAATTGGAACTATTTAAACCGGAAAACTCTTTTAGAATGGTTTTTAAACTTTGGGAAAGGGGCTCAACTTCTGGGGGAAGTTGTTGTGTCAGATATACTTTTACGTTTACAACATCGTCAAGATCTTTAATTATTTTTTTTGTACTTGGAGACAAAGTGTGGATTTTATTTTTGGTTAAATCCAGTTTAAATTGGGGAAAGGCGATAACAATAAGGTTAATAACAATAATGCTTATTATTAAATTGATATTTGTTAGATAAACTAGAATTCTTTTCATTTGTTTCTGGATTTTAACGATAAAATGGTTAGTATAAGAAAAATAATTGTCCATGATAGAAAAAAGACAACATCAATCAGGCTGACTATTCCCCACGAAAACTGATTGGCGTGCCATGAAAGACTCAGATAAGAAAAAATATTTTTTAAAAATAAAGGGAGACGAGAAAGAAAAAATTCTTGTCCAAAAAAATTATTAAGGAGCAAAAATACTAAAGAGATAAGAAAAGCCACAACGGATTGTGAGGTTAAACTGGAGGCAAAAACGCCACAAGCAATGTAACTAGCCGATAAAAATATGGTTGATAAAAAGCCTCCCAAAAGAATGCCTATGTCCGGTTTGCCAATAAAAAGCAAGGTAATGGTTATGGGAATATACAAAAGAAGAACAGTAACAACGTAAAATAAAAGTCCCAAAAATTTACCCAAAACTAATTCTGTTTCAGAAAGAGGCAGTGTCAACAAAAGTTCCCAGGTACCATACTTTTTTTCGTCGGCGATAGAAGTCATGGAAATGGCCGGAATAAAAAGAGAAAAAAGAAAAATTACCATTTCCCAAAGAGAAGAAAGACTTGACTGATTATTTATAAAAAAATTGGCAAAGAAAATCCAAATGCTGACAACCAGCAAAAGGATGGCAAAAACATAGCCAATCGGATTGGTAAAATAAGTTTTTAATTCTTTTTTGGCAATGATCAAAATATTTTTCATTGGGTTAGTTGGATAAACTTTTTTTCTAGATTTCTAACTTTTTTGATGTCTGAATCTAGTACGATTCTACCTTGATTAATAATAAGGATTTGATCACAAATAGCCTTGGCTTCTGGAAGTATATGAGTAGAAAAAAGAATTGATTTGTCTTTAGCTAGTTTTTTAATTAATTTTCTGACTTCAAGAATTTGTTTTGGGTCTAAGCCAGAGGTGGCTTCGTCTAAAACAAGCAATTGGGGATCGCCAAGGAGGGTGGCAGACAAAGCGACTCTTTGTTTGAATCCTTTTGATAAAGTTTCTATTTTTTTTGTTAAAACTGAAGCAATGTCGGTTTGTTGTGAAACTTTTTTTACTTCTTTTACCAGATTGGTTTTTGATATGCCTTTTAGGCGAGCGACAAAAGAAAGATATTCAACCGGAGTAAATGACATATATAAAGGATTAGACTCGGGGAGATATCCTATCAGAGACCGA
Organism: Patescibacteria group bacterium; assembly: GCA_018902845.1. Classification (GTDB taxonomy): domain Bacteria; phylum Patescibacteriota; class Microgenomatia; order UBA12405; family UBA12405; genus JAHIPV01. The sequence continues at coordinate 141,680 of JAHIPV010000013.1, read as the reverse complement.
AAGGAGGGATCTCTGGGATCTATTATTTTTCTTTTCCAGCGCAGGGTGCCCTGATTAGCGGTCAAAAACCCGGTGATAATTCTCATGATAGTGGTTTTGCCGGCACCATTAGGACCAAGAAGTCCGACTATTTTGTTTTTGGGAATTTCAAAACTAATGTCTTTTAAGACTTGAGTGTTTGAAAATGATTTACAGATTTTTGTAAGTTTTAACATGATTTGATGTCATCCCGAGCGAAGTCGAGGGATCTCTCAGCTTGTCTGAGGTATCCCGCTTATAGCGGGATTTCTGAAACAAGTTCAGAGATTCCTCCATTTCAGTCGGAATGACAATGACTTTAATTTAAAAAAATGTGATACTGGGACAGATTATATCAGCTTTTGTTTTTTTACTTTAATGCTCTTGTCGTCTATTTTCAAGAGTTTTTTCATAATGAAATAAACAGTGAAAGCGATGATAAAGAAATCAACAAAAGCGCCGATTAACTCCCCTACTTTGAATTGAGAATTAACAATTGTAAATGAAATTTGGCGCCAAGATCCGTTTGGGGTGAATATGCCAACAAAAGGCATGATGAGATTGTTTACTATTGAAGTAACCAGATCTTTGGCGGCATTGGCGATAACTACACCAATAGCTAATCCTAAAACGTTGTTTTTTTTGAGAAAATTTATAAAGTCTTTAGGGTTTGTAGGATTTTTGGTTTTCATGGTGTGATTATACTACACAAATCTTTCGGGCCAGTGAGGGTCAGAAATAACCGTCAACTCTAAGTAAATCTTCCTTTGTGAAACAAGCTCAAGTTCTCTTCTGGCTTTTTGACCGATGAGCTTTATGGTAGAGGCTTTTTTGCCTATGATCATTTTTTTGTATCTTTTGTCGGTGGTTAAAAGATTAGCCTTTATAACTATTATATTACCTTTGTCGTTAATCTCTTTTACTTCTACGCTGACAGTATAGGGCAATTCTTTTCTTAATACCAAAAATGCTTTTTCCCGGATTATTTCACTTATATAGGTATCAGACGACTGATCAGAAATCGGAGATTTTTGGGATTCCATTAATTTAATGTCTTTTTTTATCCCCACCGGTGCTTTGGCTGGAAGCAAATCAAAAATTTTTTCTATTAAGCTTTTTACATGGGTGCTTTTTAGAGCCGAGATAGCAACAACACCGTCAAATTCTTCTTCAAGAAAGTTGTAGTCCGAGAGATAATCTTTTTTACCCTTGGCTACATCAATTTTGTTGTAAGCCAAAATCTTTTTGGCCGGAGAGTTTCTGGCTAAACCGATTACCCTGTTTTCCTCTTCCCCTTTTGCCCGAGAAATATCAATCAAAAGAACCAAAAGATCGGCCTTGTTTAATTCTTTGGGGGTTTTTAGATTTATTTTTTTGCCAATCAAGTCTTCAACCTTGTGCATGATACCCGGTGTATCGGAAAAAATAATTTTGCCTTTGGAACTTACAAAAAGGGCTTGAGTATTTTTTCGGGTGGTTTGAGGACGAGGCGAGGTTATAGAAACTTTTTGACCGATTATTTGATTAAGTAAGGTAGATTTACCGGCATTGGGACGGCCGAGCAAAACAACCCGGCCAAATTTTTGACTTTGAGTTTTAGGCATAGTGGTATTATACGTTAGAAACAGGGTGATCTTACATTTCCAACGGGATCCTTCGCTGCACTCAGGATGACGAATGGAAAAGACGTCATTCTGATCCGCCTTAAACGGAGAAGAATCCCATTTACTAACTCTATTTGACGGTTGGCAGGTTAGGTGATAGACTGCTAAGAAGATGAACGAAATAAGGATAGAAAAAAGCGAAAAGGTAGTAGAATCTAGGGTAAAGATATTGCCATTGATTCCGTTAAGAAATCTTGTTTTATTTCCCTCTGTAGAGGCGTCTCTTTTTGTGGGACGACCAATGTCAAAATCGGCCGTAGCTACTTCCTGTGACAAAAGTGGCAGGATGGTTTTGATTTGTACTCAAAAAAATACAAAAACTGAAAAACCAGGCATTGAAGATCTTTATTCTACCGGTGTAATTGCAAGGATAGAGCATATATTGCAAACTGACGATAATTTGCATGTAGTGGTAACCGGTCTTTCCAGAGTCAAAATATTAAAGATATTAAAAAGTGAACCTCATTTATTGGCTGAATTTACGGATTTACCTATTGTTACCGAGTCTATTACCGACATACAAAAAGAAGCCGAAGCGGTGTTGAGTCAGTTGAAAAAAGCTTTTTCTTTGGGCAGACAGTTTGACTTACCGGCCATGATGCGATTAAGCACAGGCATATCTTCCAGCGATTTGGCTGATCAGGTTTGTTTTTCAGTGGAGGGAAAAATAGAAGAAAAACAAAAACTCCTGGAAACATTAACGGTTAGCAAAAGACTTAAAATGGCTACCGAAATGCTTATCAAGGAGATGAAAATAGCTGAACTGGAAAAAGATATAGAGAAAAAAACACAACTGAAGTTTAACAAAGGCATGAAGAGAAATGTCTTAGAGGAAAGAAAAAAACAGATTGAAAAAGAACTAAAAAAACTGGGAAAAGGCGGAAACGGCGAGGCAGATGAATTGGAAAAGAAAATAAGAAAATCAAAAATGCCAAAAGATATTAAAAAGAAGATATTAAAGGAACACAAAAGACTTTTGGAAATGAACTCAATGGCTCCGGAAGCTAGTTATATTCGAACTTATCTGGGAATAGTGGTTGATTTGCCCTGGGGAAAGTATGGAAAAACTAAGGTTGATATAAAAAAATCAATGTCTATTTTGAATAGGGAGCATTATGGCCTAAAAGATGTTAAAGAAAGAATTTTGGAATATTTGGCGGTAATGAAGCTAAAAGAAAAAAATGGCTATAAATCCAGCGAAAAACAAAAAATGACTAACATATTGTGTTTTGTTGGCCCTCCGGGTGTAGGCAAAACTTCAATAGGAAGATCTATTGCTGAAGCCATGGGAAGAAAGTTTGTACGAAGTTCAGTAGGCGGAATTAGAGATGAGGCTGAAATCAGGGGGCATAGAAGAACTTATGTTGGAGCTATGCCGGGCAGAATTGTAAAAGGACTTAAAAACGCCGAGAGTATGAATCCAGTATTCATGTTGGATGAGATAGATAAAGTTGGAAATGATTACAGAGGGGACCCGTCGGCGGCTTTACTGGAAACTCTAGATCCGGAACAGAATAAAGAATTTGTGGATCATTATTTAGATTTCCCACTGGATTTATCCCAAGTGTTTTTTATATTGACGGGTAACGATGTTTCCCAAATTCCCGGACCTTTGCGCGATAGAGTGGAAATAATAGAATTTTCCGGTTATACCATGGAGGAAAAATTAAAAATTGCCAAAAAATATTTAATTAAAAAACAACTGAAACTCAACGGATTAAAGATAAAAGATACTGGACGGATAAGTGATGAAATTCATCGTTTTATGATTGAGAAATTCACCAGAGAAGCGGGGGTAAGGGGGCTAGAGAGAGTTTGGGCCAGTGTTTTTAGAAAAATCGCCAAAAAAATAGTAAGCAAAAAAATTAAAAAAATAAATATAAGCAGTAAAATCGCTATCAAAAAAATGCTGGGGCCGGAAAGATATTCTTCGCAAGTCAAGGGTAAAAAAGATGACGTAGGAGTGTCGACAGGTTTGGCTTGGTCTCCGGTGGGAGGGTCAATATTGTTTGTCGAAGTTAACATAATGAAAGGAAAGGGAAAGTTAATATTGACAGGAACCTTGGGAGACGTGATGAAAGAATCTTGTCAGGCGGCTTTGTCTTATGTCAGAAGTCAAGCCAAAAAATTTAAGATCAAACAGGATTTTTCTAAAATTGACATTCATATCCATGTGCCGGAAGGAGCAACACCAAAAGACGGACCATCGGCTGGCGGAGCCATAACTACTGCTTTGATTTCTGCCTTAACAGGTAAAAAAGTGCCAAGAGATGTTGGTATGACAGGAGAAATAACAATAAGAGGTTATGTGCTTGAAATTGGAGGATTGAAAGAAAAAGCAATTGCGGGACACAGAGCCGGATTAAAAACTATTTTGATCCCAAAAGACAATAAAAAAGATTTGATTAAAATTCCAAAAGAGGTAAAGAAAGACATTGAATTTGTGCCGGTGGAAAATTACGGGGATATATATAAAAGAGTATTTGAGTGATTACATTTTTTCTACTGCTTTGATACCCAAAAGGTTTAGACCTGTTTTAAGAACATTGCTGGTAGCTTGAGTCAAAAAGATTCTAAAAATTTCTTGTTTATCCCCTATTATTTTGTGTTTTGAATAAAATTCATTGTAAGCTCGGGCTACTGAAAGCAAATATTGGCAAATGACAGAAGGTGAAAAGCGCTGAGCTGATTCGATTATTTTTTCTTTAAATTGGTAAAAAATATCAAGAAGCTGTTGTTCTTCGTGATTAATTTGCTGGGGTAAATTATTAAGGTTCTTTTGTTCTTTGATTTTGGTTTTAGCCAAGACGCTTTTGCATCTGGCATAGGTGTATTGGAGATATGGGCCAGAATCACCCTGCAAACCCATAATTTTGTTCCAATCGAAGATAATGTCTCTTTTTGGGTCTTGGACCAGATCGTTAAACTTAATTGCACCTATGGCAACTGCATTGATCATGTCTTTTTTTTGGGTAGAAGTAAGAGTTTTATTTATTAAACTGGATTTAGCGATTTTGGTGGCTTTTTTGATGGCTTTATCTATAACATTAGAAAGATGGATGGTGTCACCTTTTCTGGTGGAGAATTTGCCGGTTGGCCAGCGAATTAAACCATGGGCTATGTGAATAAATTCTGTTTTCCATCCGATTTTTTTGACGGCTTGAAATACTTGTTTAAAGTGTAAAGTCTGATCGGCTCCGACTTCATAAATTATTAAATCCGGGTTCCATGTATCTAATCGATATTTAATTGTGGCAAGATCGCGGGTAAGATAAGTGGTAGCACCATCTGATTTTTGCAAGATAGCCGGTGGTAAATTATCAAATTCAACTATTAAAGCTCCTTGACTTTTGGTGGCAATCTTTTTGTCAACAAATTGCTGAATAATATTTGGAAGCATTTTTAGATAAAAAGATTCTCCATAAGCGTAGTCTGTTTTTATATCCAGTAATTCATATACTCTGTTGAATTCTTTTAGTGAAATATCAACGCATTGTTGCCAAAGTTGACGAGCTTCTGTGTCGCCTTTTTCTAATTTTGAAAACCATTGACGGCCGGCCGTGATTAGCGATTCATCTTCTTTTGATTTGGTGTGAAATTTGACATAAAGTTTTTCTAGATCACTAATACTCATTTTTGAAATGTCTTTGGTGGCCCATTTTTTTATGGCTACTATGAGTTTTCCAAACTGAGTTCCCCAATCGCCTAAGTGATTATCGCCAATACAATTCCAACCTAAGATTTTGTAGGTGTTGTAAATAGCTTGGCCAATGTTTGTTGACCTAAGATGGCCAATACCAAAGGGTTTGGCGATATTTGGGGCTGAATAGTCGATTACTACAGTTTTGCCATGATTGTATTGCTTGAGTGATTTTTTAAATTCGATTTGATAATTCAGCTTTTCGGCTTGTTTGAGAAGAAAGTCTTTTTTAAAATAGAAGTTTATGAATCCAGGAGGGGCGATTTCGATTTTTTCAACTAGAGTGTTTTTGTCAACGATATTGTCCAGTTCTTTTTTGAATTGGTCGGCTAATTTAATAGGATTTTGTTTTAATTTTTTGGCCAAAATAAAAGCGATATTAGCGGAAAAATGACCGAATTTTGAGTCGGGAGGGTGAGTAAGGATAATCTGATTTTGATCGATTTCTAGGTTTAGTTTTTTACAAGCTTTTAGAATATAGTCTTTAAGATTTTTGACAGTTTGTGTGTCCTGTTTTATTTTTTTTTGCTTATTTTTAACTAACTTTAGCGGTAATCGTAGAGTGTCTAAAAAGCTTGATAAGGGTTTACCGATGTGTTTTTTAAGTCTGTTTGGCAAAATCCAGATGTTTTGACTATCACTGCCAACTCCCAATTCGGCGGGCGAGCAGATCATTCCGTGTGACTCTACATCTCTAATTTTTGCAACAGAGATTGAAAACAAATTGTTCTTTGGATCCAAAACTTGCCCGTCTGGTAGAACAAGTGGGACTATTTGATTGGTTTTTAGATTATTTGCTCCACAAACAATATGGACTGGTTTTTTAGATTTTATATCTAAAGTAACAATTTGAAGTTTGTCGGCGTTTGGATGATTGGCAAGATTGGTTATTTTGGCAATAATGATTTTGTCATTAAAAATTTTTGGGTTTGATTTGAATTTCATTTTTCTATTTAGAATTATAACCTAAAAATGTGTACGCCCAGAGGGGGTTGAACCTTCATCGCTAGCTTCGGAGGCTAGTGTTCTATCCATTGAACTATGGGCGCTAAAAATTAAAATTTTAGACAGGTTTAAAACTTAGTGTCTACGAAATGATACCTGATTCTATTTAGTTGGTTTGTATTGGGAAAGAAGAAGGGAGGGTTTGTAGACTGTTTTGGCTTTGTTAAAGAATTTTTTATCAGCTGTGACAAAAATTGCTTTTTGCTGTTTGGCTAAGGCAAGATAGATACAATCATAAACTACTGTTTCTTTTAATTTTTTGGCTAATTCCATGGCTAAATCCAGCAATTTCCAGTTTTCGGATATGTAATTGATTTTTAATTTCGGAAGTTTTAGTAGGTTCTTTGCAAGCTTGGCTTGATTAAGTTTTTTGAAAAATATTTTTTTTCTTAACACTGAAAATATTTCTACTTTTGCAAAAGAAGGCGAGATGATTGTTTTGTCGTCTTTGATAATTTGGACAAAAAGATGCTTGGCTTTGTCTGAATAATCTTCTTCGATGATCAGCTTGATAATGATATTAGCGTCAAAACAATATTTTTTCTTATTTGCCATGTCTTCTCATTTTTCTAAGCATTATTGCGGAGTCGGATGTTTTTTTCATTGTCTTTCTGATTTTGGCCATTTCCTCTAAAAGAGCCAATTGATCTGTTTGTTCTTTTGTTAAGCTGATTTTTTTCTCGGCTTTTTCTATATAGTCAAAATGAATATCGTCAAGAGGGGCAAGACGCATTAAGGGGATTCCGCCTTTTTTGATGATATAAGTTTGTTGTTTTAAATAACCTTGTGTTAAAAGATTAAAAAAGTTGTTTCGGACTTGAGTGGCGCTAATTATTTGAGTATTTGTTGTTTTCATGTCAATAAGTTACCACAAATGTACGTTTGTGTCAATTTGAAGAGTTTCTGGCTCTTTCTCGCCTGATTTCGTTTGCTTTTTGCATTGCAATTCCCATGTAATGAGCTTTTTTGTATTTCGGAACAAGTTGTGCCAATCTGTTTCTTAGATCGATTTTTGCTTCGTGTCTCTGAATTCTTTCTTGACTTTCAGATGGGGCAGGTTGCAATAAAAGATTGACCATATCATCAACAACTAAACTTACAGCTTTTTGTTTCTCAAAAGATAATTTTGTTCTACTTTCCACTTTTCTTCTTCCAAATTACCTTATTATACATGAACCAGTTGTAAGGTAAAACTATAAAGACGATAATAAAGGGCAAAAGGAGCTGGCGGTACTCCGGGCTAGTTAAATAAACTCCGATTGTACCCATAATGGTTTGGATCAATAAAGCCCCCATGGAGGTAAAATTAAACTGAAGGAATTTGCCAATAATTTTTAAACCTTTTATCTCATCTGATTTGAAAGTCCAGAGATTGTTAAGGGTGAAATTACTGATAATGGCAGCTTCTGTGGACAGAAGCCAAGAAAGCCATTCTATGCCCCATTTTTTTGAAATAAAACTTAAAAGGGTGGCATTGACAAGATAGCCTATAAATCCGACTGTGCCAAATTTGAGGAATTTTTGGGTAAAATCGTCATGCCAGCGAAGAAGTACGGCAACTCTAAAAATATCTTTGGCGGTTTGAGTTTGAATTTTTGATTCACCGGCTGTCCTGACTTGAAATTTTAGAGGGATTTCTTTGAATTTTGGTTTTAACTTTAAGGTATTAAAGAGTAATTCCAGTTTATAGCCAAAACTTTTTGAATAAAGATTATGATAATCCATGTCTAGTTTGTCCAAAAAGCCTTTAACTCGGGTAACTTTTAGACCGGTGGTGGGATCGGTAACTTTGAAAAAGTTTTTGAAAGGGAAAAATAAAATGAAACGAGCCGTGAAACCGCCGACTTCGGAAAAGAAAACTCTTTTGAACCCCCAACCTTCCGGATTAGAGCCACCTTCTATTTTTCGAGATCCGATTACATAGTCACAACCATCTTCTACGGCTTTCAACATGATGGGAATAGACTCGGGAGGGTGCTGAAAATCACCGTCAAATTCAAAAACAAAATCAGCTTTTAACTTATTGATGGCATATTTAAAACCTTTTAGATAGGCGGCGCCAATACCGTCTTTGCTGGTTTCGGTATATAAGTAAATATCTTTGTATTTTTTGGCTTTTTGCTTGACTACTTTGCCGGTGCCATCGGGAGAATTTCCGTCAACCACCAGAACTTTCATTTGCCAATTATTTTTGTTTACTTTTTTGGCTTTTATATTTTTGAAAGTTTTGCTAAAAAGATGATCCATCATAAGACCGATGTTTTCGGCCTCATTGTAGGTTGGAATCACTAAAACTGCGGTTTGAGTTTTTGCTTCCTCCAGAGGCGGACTGCGCATTCGCTTGTGTTTTGACATATCTTAAGTTTGCCACAAAAAAAGAAATTAAACAAAGCGATTTTTAAGTAGAGGCAGAATATGCAGAAGTGCATCCTGTAGGACTTTTTTTATTGGTTTGTTGGTATTGATTATTTTCCAATTGTATTTTTTGGCTAATTCTAGATGTATTTGGCGATTTGTCTGCCATAATTCATTTAAGCTTTCGTGTGTGTGATTGGGCTCAATGCCAGAATTGAACCTATTACCATCAACAAGGATGGCCAGATCAGGATCCAGCAGATTGCTGTTGATTTGTTCCAATAATTCTTGTGATACATTCTTGGTCATGCCCCAAGCTATTCCTGTTCCTATATAATCTTCAGCAATAACGCTAATACCCCTATTGATTGTGTCTATTAGCTTGGGTTCAAAATCTCTGCGGTTTTGGGCATATATTTTTTGAGCTGCAAACATGGTCAATTTTTTTGGATTTCCTTTTCGAAGATATGCGTTTATCTGTGGCCCAGTCGGTTTCAGACTATAAACCGGATATTTTATATATCTAACAGGAAAACCTCCCCATTCAAGATAGTGAGCAATTCCTTTGCTAAGAGTGCTTTTACCTAAATTGTTTGATCCGTAAATAACGAAAAATTTACCTTTTTTATATATCACCAGTTAGAGTTTAATTTTATAACTTTATAACTGGGGCATTAAAAAATAATAACAGTATAAATTTTGAAAATAAATAGTGAAAACAGGCATGTTATACTTAGTTTATGAAGGTGGTTCGTTCTTTAGTACGCGAAGTGGGGAATGATGGAGTAACAAGAGTTGCTTATACACAATTTGGGAGGCGAGGCTGGTGAAGGAGGGTTACTTACACAACAGCTGATGAGAGTTAGAACCGTAGACAGGAGAGAACTCGTACATATAAGACCGATTTTACGACAAATAGCAAAAGACTTAGAAAAAGACGTGAAACCTTTCGCAAGAAGAGTTTTGAAAACGGCACGTGGCGTTGGTGAAAATTGCCAAGACTTGGGAACTGTGGATTTATAAAAATCGATGTGGCGAGATTGCTGATGAAACGATAGGGATTTTAAGAAGAAGAAGACTGATTTAAACGAATTATGATTGGCCCTTGTTTTGATGGTAGGACTTCTCTATAACAAGGAGGGTGTGGTTCTTTGGCTGGCGGACCGTCGCGACAATCGACTAGTACTTGCAATAGTTGTCTTTTTTTTAGTGGTTTTCTTTGCCGAACATTAATAATCTCTCCTGTACACTCCCCACAATCAATTGCTTGTCTGGCTGAACCTAGCAATGCCTTGGTTGAATTTCCCCAAAAATCGATTGGGTCTATTTGAGCAGGGATTATTCTGTCAGCCATATATTTTTATTATAATAAAAATATATGGAGATTAAAAGAAGATAGGGTGTAGTAATTTGGTAAAATCAAATATGAAAATTGATGTGGTAAGTTTGTTTCCAAAAATGTTTGAGTCGGTTTTTGAGGAAAGTATGATTGGCAGAGCCGTTAAGAATAAGATCTTGGAGCTTGATATACATAATTTAAGAGATTGGGCGATTGATGATTATGGAACTGTAGATGATAAACCATTTGGAGGCGGAGCGGGAATGCTAATAAGGGCGGATGTGGTATATGAGGCTATAAATGGCGTTAAAGCCCAAAATCTAAAATTTAAATTTCCAAATAAAACAAAAAAGAAGAAAGGAAATACTAAACTGCGACGAGATCCATCAAGGGCGGACAGGTCGACACATCTGCGGGCGACCGCAAGGGTCGCCCCTACAAAAACAGGCAACGACAGGCCTGTAATAAAAGTGGTGGTTTTGTCGGCTAAAGGAGAAAGATATACGCAGAAAAAGGCGGAGGAGTTGTCTAGATTGGACAATTTGATTTTGCTGTGTGGGCATTATGAAGGCTTTGATCAGAGAGTAATGGATTACATGGTAGATGAGGTCATATCGATAGGTGACTATGTATTAACGGGTGGAGAAATACCGGCCATGATATTGATTGATAGTGTAACAAGACTTTTACCTGATGTTTTGGGAAAAGAAGAATCGAAAGAGATCGATAGTTTTTCGGAAGTGAAGATTAAAGGAAAAAAAGTGAGAAAAGTAGAGTATCCCCAATATACCAGACCAAGGGAGTTTATGGGGTATGAAGTGCCGGAAATACTTTTGTCCGGGGATCATGAAAGGATCAAGAAGTGGAGAGAAGCTAAAACAAGGTGCCGGTGAGGAGGATGGTGGCGAAAAGGGCGATGAGAATGTATTCGACTACGATGGAAAGTTGTAAATCTCCACGGCGGTAATGGTGAATTAAACTCCAAAAACAATAGGCGGCTCCAGTGGCATAAATTACCCGGCGCTGATAATGGGAATTAAAGCTGAAATAAAGAAAAAATAAAGCGCCGGTTAAAAGAATGAGGAATAATAAAATAAATTCGAATGGATTTTTTTTTAGATCTTTTAAAATGTCAGTTTTCATAGTTTATTATAAACGCTTCGCTAGATCCTTCGTCCGATGAATCGGACTCAGGATGACGGGGTGTTTTAAAATATACTCCCCTGTTGGCTAAAAAGTAATAACATCAAAATAATGGCCAAAAAACTAATGTGTCCAGTAGCTGAACCAGCCAGGCGCTTGGTTTTGTTTTTCATGGTTATGTAACCGTCTGTTAACATGGCTAAAATCAGTATTGTAAACATAATGATACCCAAAGTTTTACTAATTTGAAGCGGGCTAATTAAAGGCGCTGAATTCTCTTGAGATAAAATTTGCTGAGTTTCTGTCAAAACCGGTGATTCTGAATTAAGATCATTGGGCGGATTTTGTTGATTGGAAACAGAAGCAAGATTAAGAGGCAAGCCAAAATGCTGAACGACTAGGGTGGTTTTTACTCCGTTTAAGGTACCGTTAACTACCCCTATGCCAATTTCTTTGTATTTGGCATGAAGGATATTGTCCCGATGAGTGGGAGATTTCATCCAGGCCTTGACCATAGAATCGGTATCATAAAAGTCTTTGGCCAGATTTTCACCGGCAGTAGAATAGTCATATCCTATTTCCTTAAAGAAATCCCAAGGGGTTTTGCCGGATGGGGAATTGTGGGCCCAGTAGTTGTAGGCGAACATGTCTTTGGCTTTATTGGTAGCTGAGCTGGCTAAGTCTTGGTTATAAACAAGCTGGGGCAGGCCGTTTTTTTGCCTTTCTTGATTGGTTAGCTTAATAACTTTTTGAACTGTAATTTCAGACGAATAACCCAAAACACCGGGTTTAAGAATAGTAAAGGACCTGATAAGAGATTGGTTGAGCAGATAGACGGCAATAAAAATTCCCAAAAAACTGGGATGGGTCAAAAGCGATTTGTAGTTGTTTTTTTCCTGAGGAATAAACAGAAGCGAAAGTTTTTGTTTCACAATATCAGTATATACATAAAAATCTAAAATCTAAAATTCAAATTTCCAAATATAAAATTTAAAATTTTATTTGCGGGTGACTGTGACGAAGAATGCTTTGCTAGATCCTTCTCCCCCTGCGGGTGATCAGGATGACGGATGTGGTTTTAGGATGATGGTGTGTGTTTGGCTTTTTTTAAGAAGAGGAAAGTGGCGAGAACGGTAGATAGGGGAACGGAAAGAATCAGGCCGATACTGGCTACCAGGGTTCTTATTATTTCTTCGGCAATGAATTCATAATTTATAATTTCAGTAAAAGGATGGGGATTATTTACGAATAGTAAGAGCAAGGGCAAGGAAGCGCCGGTATAAACCAAAATTAGGGTGTTGACCATAGAACTAATATGATCACGACCGACAGACATGGCGTGTTTATAAATATCTATAAATTTGGGATTATTGTGTGCATCGACTAATTCCGTAACAATAGATGCTTGAGCTACGGTAATATCATCTAGGGCTCCCAGAGAAGCCAAGATAATGCCGGAAAGAATTAAGCCTTTCATGCTGATGGTATTTTCAAAATTTGTTTTTAAAATAGCGGCTTCTTCGGAAGAAAAACCTGTAAGTTTTCCGATCTCTATGAAAATATAGGCCAAAATACCGGTAACCACAAGGGAAACAATAGTGCTTATAATGGCTACGTTTGTTTTGACATTAAAACCATGAGAAAGATAAAAAGTAATGGGAATGATGATAACTGAAGCTAAAATTGAAATTAATATGGGGTTAGTTCCTGCAATAATTTGCGGAAGAATAAGTTTGAAAATAACGAAAAATGAAAAAAACATGCCAAGAATGGAAGTAAAACCATACCAACGGGTGATAAAAAGAGTAACAGCCATAAAAATTATGAAGAGGAGCAAGAGGCTGTCGCGACGGACATAGTCGATAATTTGGAAAAATTGGTTACCCTCAAAATCGGTGCCATGATTAATAATAAGCCGATCATTGATTTTGTATTTTTGTAAATTTGCAAATGGCAAGTCACCGTTTATTATGGTTATTTGTTCACCCTTTAAATCTCCCTTGTAAACATCAAGCTTGAGTTCCTGGTAAATATGCTTGGTCCCTAAAGTTTCTCTTTCCCCTTCTTCCAATATCTCTATAACTTTGGCTTCGATAATGTTTTCACCCTCAGTCGATGATTGGGCGAGAGAGATTGGGGTAAAAAACAAAAAACAAGTGAGAAATAAAATTGGAAAGATTAAAAAAGAGAGAAATTTATTCATGAGTTAAGTTTACTATGGTTTCTATGTTATTCTAGGTTGTAAGATTTATTAATTTATTAAACAAAAATGTTAGAAACATATTTACATGCAGTTTTTGAAGGTAGAAGTGATTCTATTATACCCTTAGTTCACCCTGTTTTGTATGATATGGTCTTATATCGCGATCCCGATCCGTTTCAGCAGGATGATTTTGGGTTTAATATACAACGAAGACCCGGTGGAGGAGGTCATTCAACGGTTTATGATCGAAGAGCACCTAGAAGAATAAGCTGGGACAGGGATCAAGGAGGAGATGTTGTTCCTGGCACTTTACACGATACTGACCGTAGAAGACCAAGTCGCGACAGAGTGAGGAGATATCCTTAAAAATTAAAAAAATAAAATATGAAACAAGCCAAGCAGGTAGTGGGAGATCCACTATGAGGGGCTTAAGACCTTCGATGACAAGATAGCTACTTTTAGTAGGTTGAGTTGTCCGCCTAGGGTGCAAATCCCTAGATTGGCACTTATTTGGTCTTATTGTAATAGTAAACAGGAACAAATAGGGAGAGGATGTTGCCGATCCAAAAATATTTGCAATACCAAAGGGCGACTTTGCAACAGCGGGTTTTTAGTATGTATGTATCAACAAAGAAAGCTAGAACCGGTAGAAGCAAGGGTACAATATGGCGCAAGGAAGAACGATTATAGGGCTTTTTGGACGCCTGTCTATTCATGTAAATTATGTTGATAAAAAATGCCACCAGATAAAGAATCGGAAGCCAATATTTTTCACATTCAGAAACACCTTCAACATTACCACCAACCAAGCCCTCAACCTCCCCTTCCGTCTCTTCTGTTTCTTCCCCCAAAACTCCCTCTACAAATCCTTCAGGAGGGGTAGTTTCTAATATAGGAGTTGTTGAACCAATATTTATACACGATTCGTTGGAAGGATCACCTGGCATGCAATTGTTTATGGCTTTGACATAAAAACAATATTGAGCACCGGTTGTTAAGCCGGAAACAATGTAGGAATTGTTGGAGCCAACATTAGGATTGCCATAAATGTAATTACCGGGAGATGGGCCGTAGGCCAAAAGATAGTAAGTAAATGGCGGTGGTGTAACGACAGGATTCCAAATTAAAGAAACTTGGCCGTTACCTATATCGGTGGCAAACAAACCGGTAGGAGTGTTGGGTTTTTCATCATCGCAGGTTGGAGGTGATGGGGGTGAGGTGGGAGTTGGGCCGTCGTCGCTGGGACAAAGATTGTTGGCATCGTCTTTGGTTGGATCGGTAAGACACCAGGAATTGTCGGGCTGGCGTGACCAACTAAAAATATAAGAATAACTAGTATAGTCAAAAGAATCGACTTCAATCCCATCTTGGTTTATTAATCTGACAAAATCGCCACCATTGTTAAAATAACTGCCACCGGCTTGGATAACATAAAAACCAAAAGCGGGAATATTAATGATTGGTAAATTTCTGACTGCTCCACTGCTAATAGCATCAAGATCGTCATATTGCCAATTTTCTAAGATAACAGCAAAATTGTTGGTATTATAAATTTCAAACCATTCTTGATTGTCTGACGGGGCTGGCATGAGTTCGTTTAGGATTATTCCGGACGGGTTTATGACTGGAGTGGGAGTGAGGGTTGGCTCCGGTTCTTGGCCACAGGAAAAATTGAGTAGAAGATCAAAAGAAAGATTTTGACCTTGAAATTCATTGCCGGCGTTTTCTTTCATGGTCATTTTCCAGTTGTAAATATAGGTAGAATTATTGGGAATTGTTTCTAAAAATGTTGGGGTCGATAAATCAGCGATGGTAAATTCTTTAATAATTGAACCATCTCTTCTAAGTTGATTTACTAAAACTCCACCAAGACCAGAGGGATCACTAACTTTTGAAGTGCCTATAGTAAGATTGCAAAATTCTTCTTCTAAACTAGTAGTATCAACAGTAATATTTTGGTAAAAATTAAAACCGGGTTTTACATCTGTTTCTGAAAAAAGAGGGATATTGGCGGGAGAGGTGTCACAAAAACCGAATTCTTCAGATTGGGAACAAGTGACCGCTAAGTCGTTGCCGGCGAGAATAGGTTTTACAAAAAAAAGGAATGATAAAGCTAGTAATAATGTATTTTTAAGTTTCATTAAGTTAAATTTAGATGTTAAATCTAAAATTTAAATTTCCAAATAATTTCAAGACTTTTTAAATTAATATATTCGTCATTCTGAATTTAGTTCAGAATCTCAATGGGATCCTGAAACAAGTTCAGGATGACGGATGTTAATATTTTTTTTAGCATTGTTGTTTTTTGCGGGCGACCGCAAGGGTCGCCCCTACATTTTGGTCGGAATGACAAGGTTGTTAATTGATTTCATTTTTTAAAATTTGGTTGTTTTCTCCTTGGTGGAGGGTGAAGATGTAATTGATATTAGTTATAAGAGGGTCTGGAGTGCAGACGAGGCCATCGGTAGAGCAGGTTCCCATAAACATGTCTTCTTTAATTATATCCGGATCATTGGAATCAAAATCATGAAAAGTATAAACACCTTTTTCCAGTTTTTCTGACAAATAAAGCAGTTCTAGTTGGTAGGAATCTTTGTCCGGCATACCGTAGAGCTTGAAATTAACAGTATCTTTGTCCTGATTTAGAGATGAATAGAGATAATATTCCAAAAGGTTATCTTTTTGTTCCGGATCTTTCCAAGAGTAATCATCATTCGGGTCACGAGTGAAAAGATGGTTTTTTTTCGGATCGGTGTTGTCTTCTTTGTATTCATAGGAGTATTGGTCAATTATGTTGTTGTCTTTGTCGAGCAGGAAAATAGTGTCTTTGTCATCGTCTAGCTTGAAATCAGCAATAAGTATAATCTCTTTTTCGGTTGGAATTTCTGTTTTTTTGTCATCGGGATCTTGATCCGGATTTAGCTTTGGTTCAATTTTGACACATTCATCCGGAGTCGGAGTTGGGTTGTATTGCTCCTGGTTATTTTCATCATACTTTGGCAGTGATGAATCAGTGTGGCAAATTTGCCATTCTGTTATATCAACAGGCTGGAATTTGTCATCGGACGGATTGTCACCGGCTTTGAGATCGGGAGAGCTTTGGGTGTTTTTTAGCCAAACCAGTTCATTCATATGAAATTTTGGTTGCGGTATAAATGCGGTTATTAATATTCTGTCCTGATTAGGATCTTCGGCTTTTGTTAATAAAATTGGCGTGAATGTTTGGACCATGGGACTAAATACTGTGATTTGAGCTTGGGGCTGGGGTGGAGTTTCGATTTCACCAAAGGCTGTTAATTCTATGGTTCTGACAGTTTCGGTGTTTCCCACTAAATCGGTAGAATAATAGGACAACAAAACAGTATCACTGGTATTAACCCCTTGACTGGCCAGATTAAATGAAGTCGAATATTCCTGCCAAGCATTTGTACCTGTTTTATAAAAAGTTTTTTCTACTCCGGCACCGGTGTCATTGCTGTTTAGAACTATTTGATTGTTGATATTAATATAATTAGGAGAAGCGGTAACTCTGACATTGTCTATCAGGGCAAAAGTGTTTGATGAAGGATTATTGTCAACAGAAAAATGAAGACGGATGCTCTGTCCGCTCCAGCCGGATAAGGAATGAGTGATTTCTTGCCAATAAGTGTCATCGTACCAACCGCCAATTTCATCAGAACCGGTAGTAATAATAGTCTCGTTGCCGGAAGGATTGTTGTCATCTATGATAGTGGCCTGAAAATAATCGTTGTCGACATGATCACCGCCGACTACCCGATACCAAAATGATAGAGTCGAGGGTGTATCAGCCGGTAAGGTTAAAATTTGATAGGTGTAATCCTGACCACCGGTGCCGACGGGGTCGTTTAGCCAGCCAACCAAGGCGGAGTTATCGGGACTTTTGACCTCAATTGAAGTTGCGGAAAGATCGGTATTATTAACCAATTGATGTTGGCCGGCTCCTGCCCAAGTCCAAAAAGAATCGTTGTCAAAATTACCATTATTGAGCTGATCTCCCTGGGCGTTTCTTGTGTCGCCAAATTCGCCTAAAGATAAAACAGTGTATGGGTTTTGGGTATCAATTTGAACTGAGTAAAAATCAAAGGGGCCAATGGTTTCCGGGTCCGGTAAATCTTTGTTTTCTTGATTGCCTTCTTTGTCGTAGGCAATAGTGGCAAAATAATAAAGACCGTCTCCCTCCGGCGCGTTGAAGTTAAAAGAGCCGGGGGAACTGGGAATATCTGTTAAGTTGGGATCGTCGCAATTCCAATCGTTTAGATCAAAAGAATAGCAAAGCTGGACATAGTCAATATCAATATTGTCACTGGCGGTGTAGCCTATGATAAGAGGCAAACCAGATTGGGCGTCGGAACTAAAAGTTGCGGTGATAGCAGAAAGTGGATTTTGCCAATCGCCGGAACTAATTGTATTTTCTAGAATTTCCTCATCAACAAATCCCCAAGTGCCATCGCTTAATTCCTGCCAGGCGGAAAAAACCAAATTGAATTTGCAAGTCCGATTTTGCAAATCGGGGTCGGTTGTGCCAAGAGATAAGCTGTAGACAAAATGCTGAGGAGTGGAGGAATCGATGAAAAAATCGGCATCGGTAAAATCGGAAAGAGCTGAAAGGGGACCGGTGTATTTTGGTGTAGCGTCGTAAAACGTGTTTAGATTGATAGCGTTGCAAAGATCCGGATAAGAATCGGTAGCGCCGACGGCCTGATAAGAAACTTTGTGCCAAAGAGGAATACTGATGGTTGTTTTTGATAGATCTATATTTCTGCTGCTGTCTTGATCAGGGGTGAGACGATCAGGGATAACACCACTAGAAAAATCTGAATCTGAGCTGACTTCCAAGTCAAGAACGGCGGAATTAAGCTGATTGTTTAAACTTTCTTCCGTGTCATCAAGATAGGCAAAAGCCGGTGATACTCCCCCGCCCCAAAAGAGGAGAGTGAGAGTTAGTAAAAATAATAATTTTTTTAATTTCATTTTATGTTTGTCATTGCGAAGACTCCGATTTATCGGAGGATGTGGCAATCCCGACGGGATCACCACGTCTCCGCCAGTTGGCGGATCCTCGTGATGACAGATGTTTCTTGCGGGCGACCGCAAGGGTCGCCCCTACTTTTTTCTTTTTAATTAATTTATTAATTTCTTTAAAAATAGTATTGATTTCACCGTATATAAGAATAGTAGCAGGGATGACTATTAGGAATATAAATCCGTTTCTGCTTTGGGCAAAATTACTAAAATAACCAAAAAAAGGCAAGTGGAAAATTACTTTACCGATAAGACTTTTGGCTGGAGTGATAAATGGATCGACAGTTTGATTGCCATCACCTTTGGTTTGATAGCCTAAATTTTCGCCCTGTTTTACTTCGACTAGGCGGTGAGTGGTGGGCAGTTTTTGGCGGTTGCCGTTAGAATCGTTAGTGTAATAAGTAATAATGTCATCTTTTTGATAAGAATCTTGGGGCTGGGTAATGATAAGAGAGCCGGCGGGAATTGAGGTACCCATGGAACCGGTAGAAATTACAAAGGCTCTAAGGTTAGATATTCCGCGACGGGATAAAAATGTAACGGCCAGAGTTAGTATTATTAATAGTATTAATAGTAGCTGGGTTAAGGCAGTAAAGATATTTAATATTTTTTTTAGTTTCATTGTCATAACACTACTCATGATAGTGGTTTGGATGCGCATTCCAAACCACTATCAGACAAATCCAAAGCAACACCTATTGTCAATCCGGTGTTGGTGTTGGACAAGTACTGTGTAGTAGTTCAGCCCAACTGAAGGCAACTTGCCCCCAAGTGGCACACCAAGAATCGTTTGGCTGAGTAGCAACTAGCTTGAACTCAACATTACCCGTAACTGGCTGTGGAAGATTGAAGGTAGTGGTTACCCAATTTTCTCCACCTAACAAAGCTTGATAATGACCGAATTTTGTCCAAATACCTGCAATCTTGACATAGAGGTCAAAACTGTCGTCTTGAGATCCGTCAAGATGGTTTAGGGTCAATTGAACTCCATAATCTGTGCCTGCGTGCATGGTAAATTCGGCAGATTCGTAACCAGCGTCACAACTGTCACCTGGACCAGTAAGAAGACGGAAAGAGCCATCGTCTCTACCACCATAGCCTCCACCCCACGCCTCTGTCCATGCGTTACTCCAACCTAGCAGGTTATGACTAGTATCTTCTCCTGTGCCAATATTGTACATTTCCAGACTATCACCATTTTGACAACGAGTCAGGCCGGCCAATTCACCATCCGGTGAAGGAGCACCGCCAACAATTTGTTGAGCAAATAGTTCAACATCAAAAGTCATTTCGTCGCCCTGGGCCCAGTTTCCGGTTGTGCCGTCCATGTGGTAACTTTGGTCAACTGCCATGATTTCTTGTGGCAATAAACGACCCAAATACATCCAAAAACCATTGATTGGTACACCAAGCAAATGCTCCGGTATAGGATTGTCATCTAAAACAAAGCCATCGCTTTCACTTATCAAAACATCTCCGTCAATTTGCATGTCATAGCGAATTACTCCGCCAATATTGTTATCTGATCCGGCTGGTTCTGATTCCGGCGTTAAACCGTCAGAATAGTTTTCTCGATCTATAACCAATCTTTTCCAGACATCGGCTTCGTTTTCACCAACATTTTTAATTTCCATCTGCATATAGTGGACAGTTGATGGCTTCATGTCAGCAATGGTGAAAGTTTCTGCACCGTTAACCAAACCAGCGGTGATATCAATAGTACCGGCATGAATATTGTTACCTGGAATATTTTCTTCATCAGTAAACCAAGCGCCGGATTGGGCGATACCATAAACCGAACCTGCTACTAATGCAAGAACTAATAAACTTTTTAATATTTTTCGCATATTTTATTTTTTAAATTTTCACCTCCTTTTATATAATTTAATTAATTATAAACAATGTAGACTTGAGACCCGCCTTTGCATAAAGCTACGGCGAGGCACAGCGGGATTGCCACGTCTCCGCCAGCTGGCGGATCCTCGCAATGACCGAGTCAAACTCGGCTACGCAGGTTTTTATTAATGGTGGGGCGGTAGAACAAAAAAAATCCCCCAGTTGGTGGAGGATTAATGTTCCAATGAATTTCCGTTCCAGTTTTTATTTTGATGAAAATAAAAAATATAGTGATAATTCATCTGTAAAGAATAATATGGCGGGGTGTGAAAATTGTCAAGAGGAGAATATCTTATATTGCTAGCAAATTTACCGCAGGAGGAGAAAAACAAAGCGGGCGTGAGCCCGCTTTGTTTTGTAAAAATCGAATTAAATTTTACTTAGCGAAAAACCTGAAAAGCCAGCCAAACATACTTTTTGTTTGCTGTTCCGCTTGTACCTGTTCTTGTAGAGCAGTATTTTGCTGACTCATGCCTTGCAGAGCTGTCTGCATGGCTGTCTTAAACTGTGTGTCAGCACCTTGATTGGCTGTTTGACTTTGTACTTGAGTCTGTAGCTGAGTCAAGGCTCCAAGCTTTTCCCGATTGGTTTCCATTAATTTGTTCATGGTCTTTATAGCACCATAATCAGGGCCAAAAAGCTTTTTTGCCAAGCCTTGTCTGGCTTCCAGCTTGTTTAGCTGAGTTTTGATTTGCTCTTGAATTCTTTTTTGCTCTTGGGCAATCAATTTAACCTGCGGACCAATTCCTTGATTGTCAGCATCGTCTGCACTCTCGATGGTAAGTAGATTCTCAACTTCCTGGGCAACAACATTAACATGCTCCCTTGTTTCTTTACTAATGTTTGCTGGGGCACCCATGGTTGGATCGCCTGAACCCCTACTTTCTTGACGACCATCTTCGTTACCGATATCATCGGCACTATCATTACCTGGGCCTTGAGCATTTTCACTACCTCCACGATTTTCCTGTTGAACTTTGTCCCCTACCGCCATAACAGAAGAAGCTATGACTGAAAAGAAGACGACTGCCAAAATGGGCAGAATAAGTTTTTTTGATTTTTTTAACATTTTTATCCTTTTTTGTTTTATGAAATAATTAACCATACATAGTATCACAAATTACCTTTTATCACTAGACCGATTCGTTTGTTGGTATTAGTAGGTTAAAACGGTAAACAACACTTGTAAAACCACCCTCCACAGCTACTATTTTCATCTTTATTTTTGCTTTCAACGTAACCATTGCCACAAGATCTCCATTTGTAGGTGCACTTACCACCGGATGTACTACAAGATTGACTGACTGGTTTTGCGGTGGGAACAGGCTTTGTGGTGGGAGTGGGTTTAACATCATTACTAGACTGGGGTGGTAAGCAACATTTGTAATACCATTTTTGACAACTGCTTGTTTTGCTTTCTATGTGACCATTGCTACAAGATCTCCATTTGTATGTACACTTGCCACCAACTGTGTCGCAAGATCCGCTAATTAAGATTGTGGGTTTAGGTGTAGGTAGAGATCTACTTGTTGGCCGCGGAGTACCGGTTGGTGGTATGGCTAGGGTCGGTGTATTTCTGGTTGAAGTCGGCGTATTTTGAACTGATGAAAGTGGCTGACATGAACTTGAATTTAGAGTAATTATTTCTGAGAAATTTTCTTGTCCATTGACCACCCCTGAAGCAATACAGGTGTCGTTACACATTCTGTCGAGGCAAATTAAATATTTGAAAATTCCTTTTTGATCTTCATAGATGGTTAAAGACTGCTCAACTTGAGTTATGCTGGCCCATCCCTGAGTCATTGATTCTTGAGTAACTTTTACTATGGCGTGTCCACCGGAGGGAATGTTTAGATCAAAAGGCCCACAGGAACCATTGCTGGCAACGCAACTGCCATGAGCAACGGAACCAACTTGTGTATTGTTTGAATCATAATAAGTTATGGTGTATTGATAAGTTTTATCGCTCCAAGCGTGATCACAATTATCAATTATCCTGTTGCAACCATTGCAACTTGAATCTCTCCAATCTTTCCAAATCTTTATCTCAAACTGGCCTTTGCAAATTTCGGCTGGAGTCGGGGTTATGGTTGGGGTTGGGGTTGAGGTTGGAGGCGGGGCCGTACAACAAGACGAGAAGGAAGGTCTGGCGACACAAGCATCTTCAAATTGAGGCATAGAGCAGTATGAATTGCCATTGTTGGCGTCGACACAAATTAGACCAGATTGACAGGGACTGGATGAGTTATCGCAGGGAGTGTAACCACAGATATTTGGCTTTGGAGTTGGGGTGTTAGTGGGAGTAGGAGTGGGGGTTGTGGTTGGAGTTGGAGTTTGGGTGGGAGTTGGGGTGGGAGTTTGGGTGGGCGTTAAAGTTGGAGTTATGGTTGAGGTTGGAGTTTGGGTGGGAGTAAAAGTTGGGGTGGGAGTAATGGTTGGACCGGTAACAGTACTGACACAGTTAAATAGTTTGTTATCCGGAGAGGTGTAATCATAATCGACCCAGCCATCTTCTCCGTAGGAGGCAATTTTGACCCAAACTTTCAGAGAATATTGTTGAGGATATTGGAAATTTGTT
Source organism: Patescibacteria group bacterium (assembly GCA_018902845.1). Classification (GTDB taxonomy): domain Bacteria; phylum Patescibacteriota; class Microgenomatia; order UBA12405; family UBA12405; genus JAHIPV01. The sequence continues at coordinate 118,736 of JAHIPV010000013.1, read as the reverse complement.
AAATCTTCCCTTGTATAGATTATATAGTTTTGCAGATTACAAATTACATAATGGTTTAGGTTGTCTCTTTCATCATAAGAATCAGTGGTGGCATAGGAACAGTTGATGTGAGAATCTCCATGAAGAATGTCTGTAGAACTAATCTCTGTGTTGCTTGGGTTAAAAATTTTGATTCTAAAGTCCATAAGGGTTTGAGGACTGGACCAATCTATTTTGGTATTGTTGTTGGTTTTGGTCATGGCCGGATGCCAGTTGTAGGCGGTTATTTTTTTAATAACAACCATTGGAAATATATGACTGCCGTCATTGGTAGCCGGTGGTATTGGCTGAGCACCATCGACGGGGTCATCCGGATATATGGGTTGATCTTCTCTGGGGATGATCATATTCCAATTAACATCAATTTGTTTACACTTAGCACATTCGGCAAAATTCCAGCTTCGACTGATTTCTTGTTCGCAATTTTTTCCTGAGGCTTCTGAACTGCAAAAATCCCATTTGTATGTACATGTATCCCCTCTGGGGCCTTTGTAAACCCACCTGACTTCTTTGTCGTTGCTCGGATAACCATCGGCTCGACAGCCATTGTAATGACTGTCATCTTGAAGCATTTGACAATAACCCAAATTTTCTCCGCGACCTATGGCATCTTTGTAATTCTCCGGTCCTTCACAAATACTAAACCATTTTTGGGATAAATTGTAGAGACGATGCCAAGAACATATGAAGTGATTACCGGCGGCTGATTTTCTTAATTCCTGATTATTTTTGACTAAAACCACAGCAACCGGTAGTGCCAACACCATTAATATCATGGCTGCAATTGTTGAGAAACCGTTTCTTTTTTTCATGATACTGGTAAATTTAGGATAAATGATTTTGTTAGAGTATGTCAATCACTAGTTTAATTTTAAAAATTTGCCTAACTTGGTTGACGTTTTTGTAAAAACGATTTGACCAGATATAAACCAAGCAGGATTCCTAATAGGTCTATAAAGGTGTCGGAGATTTTGCCGTCGCGACCGGGGATAAAGTGTTGGTGGAGTTCGTCGGTGAGGGCGTAGAGATAGGAGACAAAAATAGTGTATTTTTGCACTTGAGGAAAAATTTTGGTTTTAAAAAAGGCGAAGTAAAAAGTAATGGCAAGAATGGCGTATTCTATTATATGAAGAGTTTTGTGGATTAAAAAACGGTTAGTTCTGGAACCACCAATGCCGGTACTGGAACGGCCGGAGAGAAAAAAAATGACAAGCATCCAGAGGATTGATGGGATGAAATAATAGATTTTGCCACGCTTCACTTCCAGCCAGAGGCGGACACGGCGCAATGACAGATTGGGATTATGTGTTGGTTTGTTTGTTGTTTTTCCATTCATTGATTTTGGTAATTATGACAGGAATAAGTAAGAGTCCGCCACCAATTAACATAAAAATAGCCGGGAAAATGTTTTGATTGCCGGATTTTTCTTTTGAATTTGTTTTGGTTGGGGTGGGTGTCATGGTGATATCAGTGATACCCAGAACATCGCCGTCGTAATCTTTGTCTGATAATTTTTCTTTTAGTTTTTCTGTGGAAGACAAGGTCGGGGTGGGAGAAAGTTTTGAAGTGGGGGTGGGGGTTGGGGTTGGGACGAGTGTTGGCACTGATTGGGAAACTTGAAGGATGTGAAGATCGCTATCGGTTGTTTTTTCCTCGTCGGTTGGCTTGATACGGATTTGGACCTTGTACTCCCCGGTTGGGGCGGATTCTTTGACTTTGGCGGTTAAGATAAAACTGCCGGAGCCACCAACGCCAACTTTAAAAGACCGAAATTCAGTCCATGAACTACCGGTATAGTTTAGCCACTTGCCGTTGTTTTCGGTTTGTATAGAAGAATAATCGTTAACACCACCAAAAGCCTTGGCATAATATTCTTTTTGAGATGGAGCATTTTCGATTAAAAATTTGATGGTAAAAATTTGGTTTTGGGTGGTGTAAGAGGGTATGTCGATGATGCGAACTGAAAGTTGAGGGAGTGGGGTGGGGGTGACTGTGGGGGTGGGAGTTTGGGTGGGAGTTGGAGAATTGGTGGGAGTGTTGGTTGGAGTGGAAGTATTAGTTGGGGCTGCTTTAAAACAAGTGCCGTTGATTTCTCCTTTACTTGGATCGGCTTCGCACCAAATAATATCTGTTTGTTTCGACCAACTTAAATCCGTTGAACTTTTAGAATAGTTGAATTCATTTATATTAACACCTTGATCATTTAATAATTTAGCCGTATCACCACCATTGTTCAGGAATCCGCTTCCGACAGAAAAACCATAATAAGACTTAGCTTGGATAATTTCAGTTGGAATAGGCCTTGTTTTTGTGGTTTCATCTTGAATCTTCCAATTTTCTAAAATAATAGAAAAATTGTTGTTATTATAAATTTCAACCCATTCATCGCCATCTGGCGGATTTGGCATGATTTCATTAAGATAAATTCCCGAATTTGGATTCGTAATAATAGTTGGTGTTTGTGCGTAGCTTGTGTTATTGTACAAAAGGAAAATTAGAAAAAAGAAAAGGGGGATGCAGAGTTTTGGTTTATGCACAAATTAAGAATAGCAGAAAAAATGATATCAAATCTTTAAAATATCCAGAATTAATTTTTGCATATCTGTTTTAAATAAGTTTTTTGCAGGTTTGTTATTTTTGACCCAATTTATTTTATCTATAAGATCAATTGGAAATGTGTCTAATTTTTGGGCTACTGTTGGCGGAAAAATACCTATTGCTTTTGATGATGTGTCTATAAAAATTTGCTCCCAGTCAATTTTTTGATTTTTGGAAATAATCCAAATATCCACTACATCTTTGGGTTCGTCTCTGCTTATAAGGGCTGAAATTTTGTTTGAAAAAATATTAACCGGGTTGTCGACTTTGGAATATATAGGAGTTTTTTTGGTTTTACCAATGTATGAAGCTACGTCGTTTATTAAGTCTATTTTAAGTTTTTTGTCAATTTGGAGTGAGTAATATTTGTCTGCCTTTGTAATTATTTGGACTTTAAAGATTTTTTTTAATTCCTTTATTATTTTTTCTGAATTTGCTCTAAATTTTGGATTATCATTTAGAAATAAATCCAGATCATCGGAATACCTGTGATTAAAATAACAACGAGATAAAGCCGTGCCACCCGTTAAATAAAAGGGGCTTTTTAGTTTGTCTAAAATTTTTAAAACTTTATCTTGAAGAGGATAGAGCTTTTTTTTGTAGTACGAATTGATATCCATTTTTTATACTTTTGTTAAAAATTCTAGATTTTATAATATTCCAGTTTTTTTTTAGATAATCCATATCAATAAGATTTATTGCGTCATAGTAAGTGGCATTTTCTAAAACTTTTGTTGTGGCCCATTGCCTGTTAAACCACTTTTGGGTTTCCTTGCCATTTAGTATGTTAAAAAAAATTTGTGGAGAAATGTTGTATTCCCAAACCAGTTGTTTGTATTTATCTGAATTTTTTAAATATTTTTGCTGTGTTTTGTTCATTTCTATTATTATTATACTTTAAAAATGAGAGAGTAAGGGAAGAGCAAAGTTTTGGTTTATGCACAAATTAAGAATAGCAGAAAAAAATAAGTTATAATAAAAACAATGAGTTATGTGCAAGCAAGGTGTTTGGCTAGTAACGAAGAAGGCGAGCCTTGTGGTTGGGTTGGTGAGGAAAGACATTTCGCCGGAATAGGTTGGTTGCCTATACAAAGAGCTGTTCGACAAGCAAGCAAAGATGTTGCTGCACATCGTGAATTAACAAAAGTTCGTTCTCTTAATTCTGTTTCCTGGCATACGACAACAATTGGGATTGTGAGGAAATAATTAGATTTCTATACCGTCGGTGGTGACAAGGTTGAGATTCCCCTGCTTGTCAATATCAATTTCGGCAATGCAGTTGTCGTGAAACTTTTTGGCTTCTATGCCTAAAATTTCTTTGAACAAAGCTTTGAGCAGTTTTCCGTGTGTAACACAAATTAAGGTTTTTTCCGAACGATATTTGAGTTTTTTGATTAATTCTTTGACCCGTTTTAGGAAAAAATCGTAAGGTTCGTAACCCAAAACTTCTTGATCATTTTGGTAGGCATCAACAAGATCGGGGTATTTTTGTTTGGCTTCATCTTTGTTAACTCCACAAAGAAGACCATAGGTGTTTCGTTCTTTTAGATATACAAAAGTTTCGATGGGAAGATTTAACTCTTTTGCAATGCCTTTTGCCGTCTGGATTGCTCTTTTGAGCGGTGAGCTTAAAATCAGATCGGCTTTGACAGCTTTTTCTTTTAATTTATGACCGGTTTCTAAAGCTCCTTTTGTGCCTGCCGGTGATAGATCTGGGTCATACCAGCCACCATATTTGTTTTCGATATCGTCCATGGCTTCGCCATGACGGGTAAAAAATATTTTCATAGATTGATTATATATAATTTGTGTTTTAATTGATTAGTGAAGGGAAACAAAAGTTTTTGGTTAAAAATAATTGGCGGGATAATGTTAGTCGGATCTTTGGTGTTAAATGTTTTTTTCTATTCAGAAAATAAAAGACTGACTCCGGGGATTAAAGTGATTGGGGTGATTGATGGAGACACGATAGTTTTGGATGGAAAAGTGCGATTAAGACTAAGGCAAGTAGATGCGCCAGAGTTAGAATTTTGCGGAGGAAAAGAGGCTAAGGAAAAGTTAGAAGAATTGGTTGGTGGTGAAAAAGTGGTTTTGGAAGAAAAAATTTTGGATCAAATGGGAAGAGACATGGCCTTGGTTTATGTGAAAAATAAATTAATTAACGAAGAATTACTGGCCGGCGGTTGGGTAAAATACCACAGCGATTCTACTTCAAAGAAAGAAGACTTGAAAAAGGCCGGAGAGTTGGCAAGAAAAGAAAAAAGAGGAATTTTTGGGCCCGAATGCAGGCAAATGGAAAATTTGGAAAATCCTGAATGTGTAATTAAGGGAAATATTGATCCTTCAACTCAAGAAAAGAAATATTATTTACCCGGTTGCGTGCAGTATAAGTTTACGGTGGTGGAAAAAAATGTGGGCGAGAAGTGGTTTTGCAGTGAAAAAGAAGCACAAGAGGCGGGATATGTGAAATCAAAAAGGTGTCCTGAGAATGAGTAAAACAAGGAAGGTCGATTATAATCGATCTTTGTTTAATGGTCGATTATAATCGACTAATGATATAATGAGTAGTATGGATGTAAGAACTGACTTTGATTTTATAGAAACATTAAATCCATGGTGGGAGAAAAAAACGTTTAAGTATGATGTTTTTAACAGGCCAGCTTATTTGAGAGAAATTATGGACAGAAAAGATCGACTAATAGACATACTTATTGGAGCAAGAAGGGTTGGAAAAACATATATTCTTTATTCTGTTGTAAACCGCTTGTTAAAACATGGCATATCTCCTAAAAAAATCATTTTTTTGAGCGCTGATTTGAGAGAGGTGAAAGAAGCAGGATTGAGGCAAATAATTACTGATGTAATTAAATTAAATAAATGTAAAATCGGTGATTCTTTGCACATATTGGTAGATGAAATTCAAGAGCTTGATAACTGGCAGTCAGATCTAAAAACTTTGTATGACCACACTAAGATAAAGTTTTATATTTCCGGATCTTCCAGCTTGATATTGACGCAAAAAACCAGCAAATTGACTGGCAGATATTTTTTGCAAAAAATATTGCCATTGAGTTTTTCTGAATTTCTTAATTTTAACGGAGTGGTTGTTTCCAGACTTTCTAAAAATAAAAAGAAAAACTTACTTGAGGAATATTTGAAAAAAGGCGGTTATCCTGAATTTGTTTTAAAAAATAATCAAACATATTTAAAACAAGCAATTGAGTCTACTTTGTATAGAGATCTTCTGTCGCTTTATGGAATAAGAAATCCTGTTATTCTGGAGGATTTGCTTTATTATTTGGCTGATAAAATTACAACACCTGTAAGCGCAAAGAGAATTCAGAAAGACTTGAAAATAGATGATGAAACAGCCAAATTTTATTTGAAATACTTGGAATCGGTATATCTTGTTTATCCCGTGTATCGCAAAGGAAGATCTAATCGAATAAGTAGATCATCAAATCCGAAATATTATTTTAACGATACAGGAGTGTTAAGCTTGATGAGTATTAGACCAAGGATAGGACATTTGGTTGAAAATGCGGTTTTCCTTGAATTATTAAGGAGAGAGTCGTTAAGAGAAAAATATAGAATATATTATGAAATTTTTGACGACCTGGAGATTGATTTTGAATGCAAAGATGGTTTGTTTGAAGTAAAAACAGGGATGAAACTGGATGGTAAAATACTGGAAAGGTATGATTTTATTAATAAAAAAATAAATGTTGTTTCTATGAATATTTTAAAAAAAATAAAAGATTTTTCGGCTAATGTGAAATTGATCGAGTTGGGTGATTTTTTGAGATAAGTTGAGATATAATAGAAATGCTCGGGGATTGGCGCAATTGGCTAGCGCGCACGCATGGGGTGCGTGAGGTTGCAGGTTCGAATCCTGTATCCCCGACAATTCATGAATGTTCTGATTTTTTAAAGTGGCGCAGGCCAAACTCGCACCGTTGGCCAGCGCCAAGAATCCGTCATTTTGAAATTTTGGGTGTATTGTTTTATCCAATAAAAAGTAGTTCGAGCCGACAGTTTTGGCACCGATTAGTAAATCGGTGCAATTATTTTTTGCACGCGCGATTTTGTGCGCTAGTAGCGCACTATTAACAAATTCCGTAAATGGTTCGAGCCAACTCGAACCATTGGTATTAATTTCTTTGATTTTCTCCTCGGTGGTAACTTTATATTGAATTAATTCGTTTTTCTTTCTTTGGTAATCAAGTGGATCGATGGTTTTATCAATGTAACCATCGAGAAGATTATTAAGTTTGGAATCTGTATCTGAAATTGCCGAAGATAGGGTATTAATCTCATCTGATGTATTTTGGGTTTCACTATTAACATCATCACTAGCCCAATCAAGAAACTTTTTGGCGACAAATGGTGATATTGAAGCCTTAAAAATTATTTGTCTTAATTGATTTTCAAATATTGATGATGGTAGATATGATTGATGACATGGCATTTTCTTCTTACTGCACCGATAATAGTGGTAATCAACATCAATGTTTCGACGCAAGTAATGCTTACGATGTTTTTCAGCGGTAATGGACGAGCCACATTCGCCACAGGTGGCTAGACCTAAGAAGTGAAAATCAGTTTTGTTGGATAAATAATTTTTTGATTTACGATTGATTACCGTTTGAACTTTGTCAAAAAGTTTCTTGGTGATGATGGGTTTATGGACTCCCTAAAAGAATTCGCCCTTCATCTTCATTGTTCCGTAATAGATGGGGTCGATCAGAATTCGTTTTAATGTACCAATGTCGATTTTATTACCATGCTTAGAATAAATTTTGTGATCGAACAAAAAGTTTTGCAAATCAACATATGTATACCGACAGGTGGCATACATTTCAAAAATTTGTTTAACATATTTACCAGTTTTACGGTCAACTATCAACTTTTTGGTGGAATCCATTTGATAACCAAAGGGAGCTTTTGATGGCCATTCACCCCTGCGGAGTTTTTGCCTTATTCCGCGCCTTACATTTTCGGACAGGTTATCGACATAATATTTGGATTGGCCAAAAGCGATATTAAGCATAAATTTGCCTTGGGGAGTGTTATCAAACCAAAAAGTTGGAAACTTTAAATCAAGTAGTTTTCCAATGTCTAGAAGATATATCAGTTGACCGCTATCGATTGAATTTCTAGCTAGCCTATCCGGATGCCATGAAATGATGCCACCAACCTTGCCAGTCTCAAGCATTTGCAACACTTTTTGGAATTCTGGTCGACCCGGCTTTCGAGCGGTGCGACTTTCGATAATAAAATTGACAATTTCTAGGTTTTCTCTTTGGGCGAATTCTTTTACTTCGGCAATTTGAGCTTCAATTGAAAGAATTTGGCGATCAGGTTCATCAGTAGATTTACGGCAGTAAGCAACGTACTTCATAAAAATTTTTGCGTTTCTATAACTACTTTTATTGTACGCCCAAAATTTCAAAATGACGGATTCTTGGCGCTGGCCAACGGTGCGAGTTTGGCCTGCGCCACTTTAAAAAATCAGAACATTCATGAATTGTCGGCATTGTACCGAAAAATTCGAACTATATATATGAAATTATAACACTCGCCCCGCACGCCGTGCCTGTCCGCCTGTGGCGGAGGCGGTCGGCACGGCGTAAAACGCGGGGCTCGATTGAACAAAACTGTCGGCTCGTAACGCAAAAATTTTAGTAATATTTGGTTCTAAAAATTTCCAATATTCAAATAGCTTGATGTTATCAGCCAGACCGTTTTTGGTGATCCATTTAAAATGGATAGTGATAAAATTGCTGTATAATGCACAAAAATTATATTTGAACGATAAAAGTAAATGTCTATTAAGCAAAAAAAAAGTAGGAAATATTCTTAAATATCTTAGCGACGATATTGTTAATACGGTATTTTTCGATAAATCAATAAATGGGGTGGAAGTTAGTGATATATGTTTTGATTCGCGAGAAGTCAAACAGAATGCTATTTTTGTAGCAAATCAAGGAAGAAATTTTGATAGTCACAAGTTTATACAAGACGTCAAACAACAAGGTGCGGTATGCTGTATAGTTTCTGAGTTGCAAGAAGGTATAAATATCCCACAAGTTCAAGTTAAAGATACTAGAGAAGCGGTTGCAAAAATATCGAATTATTACTTTGGTTTCCCCTCAAAAGAGATTTCTGTTATAGGTGTTACTGGATCGAGTGGAAAAACTAGTACAATTTGGATGCTTGCTTCTATACTAAAACTCTGCGGTAAACAAGTAGATGCATTTGGTTCTTACACAAGTGGCGCATTATTTTCGTTTACTGGTGTTAAATCGGATAGCCAGATACTGGAGGCAAATAGAATTGTTGAAAGAATTCGTCTTGACGCGGACGGAGGTAAAAATGCCGTAGTCATGGAAGTGAACTCATATGATTTAGCGCTAAAAAGAGTTGACTCCTCTATGTTTACTGGGGCGATTTTTACGAATATCTCCAACGATCACATCGACTACCATGGTACGTTTGCAGAGTACCTAGCTACAAAAAAACATTTGGGTGATCTAATTAAAAGTGGCGGTTTTATAGTTACTAACAAGGACGATTCTACATTAGGCCAAGACAAGATCTTCCCATCCAATCTTAAAGTATTAACATTTAGCACCAAAGACAAAATGGCCGACCTCTACGCCGAAGAAATAATTGAAACACTTCGGGGAACTATTTTTTGTTTTACGATTAACGGAGCATCATACCAAACTAAAATTAATTTAATGGGTGCTTTTCAGGTACAGAATTGTTTAGCGGCCATTCTAGCGGCCGCCGAGATGGGAGTATCTATAGAAAACATTGTCAAAGTACTACCCGAAATCACGGTTCCTCCTGGTAGATACCAGATCATCGAGAAGAACGATTCTGTATTTGTGGTTGATTACGCCCACAATGAGAGCTCATTGTCCGAATCACTCAATTTATCAAGATCTCTCGTCAAAGGAAGAGTCATTGCCGTTTATGGAGGAGAGTGGGATGGCCAAAATCAAAAGAGGCGACTAATGGGACAAGTGATTGGGGAAAAAGCTGATATCGTTGTGATAACCACTAATAACCCTAAACTTGAATCAGTTGATGTTGCAGTAAAGGAAATTAAAGAAGGTGTTATAAAGTCAAATAGCGCATTTATTACAATTCCCGACAGAAGGTTGGCAATTAAAAAAGCTTTGGAAATACGACATCCGGGAGATTTAATTATTGTTTTAGGCAGTGGTCATCACAACCTCCAACAAATAGGTTCTGAAAAAATACCGTTTAATGATTATTTGGTATTAAAGGAATTACTTGAAAATGAATAAGGACAGCTTTCTGATAGGAGTTATAGGCCTTGGAAGAATGGGATATGGTATTGCTTCAAACATCATCAAAAATACTAGTAGCTCCATATTTGTTTTTGATAAAGATAAAGCAAAATCTAACAAATTAAAGTCAGAATTTGGTGACAGTTGCATAGCTTGCCCGGATTTAACTAGTATTGCACAAAGTGCAAAAGTATTTTTTATATGCCTGCCTCTACCAAGAGTATCAAAAGAAGTTATTTTTGGGAAAAATGGCATACTCAAATATGTAAAAAAAAGAAAGTCTCTTACCTGGAGTCTCCCATAAAAGGACGCGAAAATGATGCCAAACTTGGTATTTTACACTTGGAGGTAGGTGGAGCTCCCAATGTTTATAGAAGAATGAAGCCTTTACTCAAATTATTTTCAAAACATATCGTTTATACCGGCGATGTGGGTTCAGCATCAACACTAAAACTGTTGAGAAATACACCAAGATATACAAACTTGATCATATCTTTTGAGATATTGAGATTGATTAATTTGTTGAAATTAAATAAACGACATCAAAAAATTTTACTAGATGGAATATTGACAAATATTTATTGGGTGTGGAAAAGAAACATTAACAGTATACTGACCAAACAAATTACTCCAAGTGAATGTATTGACATCAGAGAAAAAGATACTGCCATGATAAAAAAATTTACACGAAAGTACGGTCGTTTTCCATTAATTGATTTAACAGAAAAAGTATTTTCGGGATACAAACATAAAGATCAAAATAACATAATAAAGTTGCTCGAAAAAGAATTATGATTCTAAAAAAGAAGTTTAGTGAAGTTTTGGTAAGTCTACTGGAAAACATAGGGGTCGAATATGTGTTTGGAATTCCTGGTGCTCCTATTAAACCAATACTTGAAGATATAAGTAAATCAAAAAAAATTAAATTTGTTCTTGCTAAATCAGAGTTAGGTGCTGGCTACATGGCCGAGGTATATTCGAGAGTATCAGGTAAAATTGGTGTGTGTCTTGTATCATCTGGTCCTGGTGCCACAGGGCTAGGAACAGCATTGGCCATGGCAAAATCCAACTCTACACCCCTTCTGATAATTTCGGGTGAGGTAAATACAAAGTATTTTGGTAAAGATGTGTTTCAGAGTTCAGATCCAAAGTCTATTAATGTCGTTGGAATGTATAAGATGGTAATCAACCAAAGTTTGATATGTACCAATCCAAAAAATGCGGTCAAACGACTAATTCAAACAGTCAATACAATAAATGACAAGAAACAGCCTATATTTTTATCCTTACCTGTAAATATAATTACTTCAGATGTCAGTGTCCTACAAACGAAGAATCTCCCAAGTTGCAAGTTATCTGAAAACAATTATTTACTAGATGAAAGTAAAAAAAATATATGCGCTGCTGTAGATAAAATTTCCAAAGCAAAAACGATTTTAGTTATTGGTGGACATGGAGTTTTAGCTTCTAGGGCAGTCGATGAATTTGGAGAATTAGTAAACAAATTATTCGTACCTGTGGTAACTACTAGCAAGGCAAAGAGTTGCTTTGCAAACAAAAACAAACTATTCTTCGGAACTATAGGACATGCAGGTTCATGTTTAGCAAATAATTTATTAAATAAAGAGAAGTTTGACATAGTATTAGTTGTCGGTTCAAGACTCGGTTCATGGTCAACGAACCTTTGGTGTGACAATCTAAGAGACAGCTTCATTATCCAAATTGATAATGATTTTGCCTCATTTGGGAAAAATCTGAAGGTCGGGATAAGTGTGCTTGGTGATATTAAAGTAATTCTAAAAGAGATGAATAATAGGATCAAATTACGAGCAACGGATACTGCCCTTAAGAAAAATTTAGAACTTAAAAGTAAATACTACGATAAGTGTGAAATCCTCAACAAAAAATACGACAAATCCGGCCTTGATCCTGGTATGGTTATAGATAAAGTCCGTTTCTTGTTCGACGATAAAACTATTTTTATTGTTGACGCTGGCACACCTCGAGCATGGGCCATAAACCGAATGGAGTTCAATACCCCGTATACTTTTATTGAAGGTGGAGGATTTTCACCAATGGGTTATGCTACTGCTGGTGTTATTGGTGCAAGTTTTGCCCTTAATAAACCTGTTGTTGCTATCGTTGGTGATGGAAGCTTCCTTATGCATGGTACAGAAGTGCACACAGCAGTTGAGTATAAATTACCGATTATATGGATAATTATTAACAATTATGGTTTGGCGGCAATTCACCATGGTCAGGTTCAAACCGGATTTACAAGCAGTGCAAATTTCTACAGTACAAAACCGAGGTTTGACACAATGGCAAGATCACTTGGTGCGGCTGGATATAGAATAACCAACTTGAACAACCTTAACAGTGAATTAGTAAATACAATATTGAAAAACCAAGTACCATCGGTTATAGATATAATCTCTAATAGAGATATTATGCCACCTGTTAGGTTCTAGTCATTTTGAAACCGAAAAAACCGGACTACTTTACCAAAATCTCTTTGCCATTGATGAGCAAATTTAGCTGGATTAGCAATATCCTCAAAACTATCGATAAGAACTATTTTTTGATTTAAACCTTCTGCATGCAAAATGCCCTGACTGGTCACTATTCCACTATGAGGGATCTTCTTTCTGATCCTAATAAAAACTATGTCACCAATTTTGAATTGGTTTTTATCAAATGCTTTTATATTGGCTTTTTTTCCAAGTACGATTTGGTCCAAACTGTTTTTAGGTAAAAGAACATTCTCAAGTTTGAAAATAATATTCTGGATCAATCCGGAACAATCGAAACCGAATTTAGGTGAACGTCCACCAAATATATATGGCATTCCCATATATGTAGAAAATATATCTGTTAATTTCCTCTCTAGTGTCTCCTGATCTGGAAAGACAAACTGTAATCTAGTAGAGTTTACTCTTGGAACTTTCTGCCAACGGTCTGAAAATTCACGATATTCTGGGATTTTATCGTTAAAAACCACAACACAATCCTTGTTTGGTATGCGGATCCATCCCATAGACAAGTCCTCTAACTGAACTAAATACCAACCACTAATTTGCTTCAGGACACGAAATGTTTCACCACTTAAAACATGTGTCGCTAGCTTCGGCTGCTCTTCTGTAGACCTATATGTGTTTTGATCTATAAGAGATTTACCCCAACCACTTTCCAGATGATCTTTTGGGTCTGATAAAGTTTTAATATTATCAGTTACAGTTATCTTTTTTCTGTTAATTATGCCCATAAATTTATTCTTTAATTTGACAGTTCCCACCTCGCCATTAAGAATAACTTCACCTTTGTTTTGGTAAGCAGTGATATCAAAAAGCACCAGACTTTGACCAAACTGTCTTGCTAACCTCTTCTTGAAGATACCAATCAAATTGTTTATTGTATCTATATTTTGATGCATATATTATCTATAATATCACAACTATTTGATTTCTATGAATATGAAAAAAAGAAAAGTTGTTATATGTGGTGGATCTGGTTATGTAGCAGGTGAACTACTTAGTATACTACTGTTACACAAGTTCACTGACGTGGTTCAAGTAACATCCCATAGTAATCCTGGAAAATTTATTTCAGATATTCATCCGCGCCTGAAGAGTTTTACAGATATCAAGTTTAGTGAAAACCTAAAGAATCTTAATCAATACAAAAACGATAATTTGACGATATTTTCAATATTCCCTTCTGATATCGTAGAAGATGAAATCAATACAATAATAAAGTCAGCAAAGACAGAACATGTAAACATCCAAATTATTGATTTGGGATCTTTTTTTAGGCCATCAATCCAACACCCACTGGTTAATAATGAATTTGTCTATGGTCTTTCGGAAATAAACAGAACAACAATATGTAGCTCCACAAAGATAGCAAATCCTGGCTGTGCCGCTACAGTCATTCAGTTGGGATTATTTCCAGTTCTATCAAAATACAACATCAACAACCTTTGTATCAATTTTAGTAGCGGGGCTAGCAGCTCCGGATCAGAACCAATTTATGGCACGCATTTCCCTATTAGGAATGAAAACTATAGAGCATTTAAAGTTTTTACCCATCAGCACGAAGATGAAATAGTTGCGTTTATTAATGACAAGACAGGAGTACGGTTAGTACCTGCAATAATCCCGCATGTTGGGCCGTGGAAAAGAGGTATGTTGGCTAGTATGTGCATAACTACAGATAAGACAGTAACCACATCAGAAATAAAAAATATTTTTACCGAACGCTACCGAGGCGAACCGTTTGTGAGATTCAGAGACGTTTCTCCCGAGATTAGAAATGTGTCTGGTACAAATTTCATTGACATTTCAGTTTACGCTAAGAACAAATTTATCGTTATTCTTGCCGCGATTGATAATTTAATTAAAGGTGGGGCGGGACAGGCTATACAAAATTATAATTTAATGAATGGCTTTGACGAAACCGAAGGCTTATGGTTTCCTGGAGGATCGTCTTTTAATTAAAGTCCGGTATGTATGAGCAATAGCATTAATTACGATGATTTAATAAAAAAATATACGAGAGTATTTAAAGGTGTAAAAGAATACACAGGATATGAATACCGCTTAGATCACGGTGTCAGAGTGTTTAATTATTGTAAACATTTTTGTGAAATGGATTTTTTAAAGAATAAAAATGTCAACAAAGACGCTTTATTGATCGCTGCCTTATTCCATGACATTGGTAAAATACATAAAGTTAATGATATGAAATTTATGGAAGGCTATGATGATGAAAAATTCAAACACGATGAAGTTGGAGAGAAAATAATTGCAGATTATTTAGGTAAATACGTGGGTAACAGTGATTTAATAAAAAAGATCAGCAGAATAATTGGTGGTCACCATGGAAATAACCTAACTGAATTTGAATCATATGTAATCTGGGATGCAGATAGGTTAGATAATAGTGGAATAATGCTTTTAATTCGTCTCATCGCATTTAATGAACATAGGGAACGTAATTTAGATGGCATGTTTGAATATTGGAGCAAAAAAGGAAGACCAATTGCCCTTAGCCAATTGAGTGAATATCACTTCAAGAAAATAGGTCAACTAGCAAAAAGTAGGTTTAAGAAACTAGATAAATTAGTGAAGAATCTTTATATCGAATGTCGGACAAACGATATCAAGTAAGAGATTTGATTGAATCTGTTAGCAAAATATTATAGGCAGAGCTTTTATCATTAAAAGTGACAGTAGGAGTGTAGTCAAATTTAAGAAAAATATACTGACAAAGTTTTTCGATGATTCTGCGTTTTTGAAAAATCGCGCGCGCAAAAAATAATTTTCAATCGACTGTGTCCGCCATAGCTTTGCGTCGGCGGAGCCCCGCTGTTTTCGCCGTGCCGACCGCCTCCGCCACAGGCGGACAGGCACAGCGTGCGGGGCGAGTGTTATAATTTCATATATATAGTTCGAATTTTTCGGTACAATGCCGACCACGCTGGGAGCGGGAAATTTTTAATAAATCCTAAATCCCAAATCCGAAATTCTTCCTCCAAAGGCGGACTAAAGAATTTCCAAAAAAAACGCTTCGCTAGATCCTTCGGTCGTAAAACTCACTCAGGATGACGGAAGGGGAAAGCAAATCACAAATTTATCCGCCAAAGGCGGACTAGGGAATTTTTGAAAAATAAAAAAATAAGAGAAAAATAAAATTTTGATTGTCAAAAGATGGCGAGGCTGGATTAGAGTTGTTTGGGTTGGTATCTTTTCATCAAAAGAGCATTTGAAACAACACTAATTGACGAAAGTGCCATGGCTGCGGCGGCAATTGCCGGATTTAAAAGCCAGCCGGTAAAAGGATACAAAATACCGGCGGCGATAGGAATACTGACAATATTGTAAAAGAAAGCCCAGAAAAGATTTTGTTTAATTTTGTTTAAAGTGTATTTGCTTAAATCAATGGCTGTTATCACATCTCTTAGATCATCTTTAATTAAAACTATTTCTCCGGTTTCCATAGCCACATCTGTGCCGGAACCTAAAGCAATACCCAAATCAGCTTGAGCCAAAGCCGGAGCGTCGTTTATGCCATCGCCCACCATGGCCACAACATTTCCTTCTTTTTGTAATTTTTTGATTTCTTCTGATTTTTGCCGGGGTAAAACTTGGGCTAAAATTTTGTCTATATTGACTTGTTTGGCAATGGCTTGTCCTACTCTTTTGTTATCCCCCGTAATTATGGCGACTTTTTTGCCCAATTTGTGCAACATGGCCACCGCTTCTTTGGAATACTTTTTTAAAGTATCGGCTACGGCAATTATTCCAATAATATTTTTAGCTTGAGCCAAAATCATGGCTGTTTTGCCTTGATTTTCTAATTTGGCCAATTGTTTCTCGATAGAATTCGTATTGATATTATTTTGGCCCATTAACTTTCTTGTTCCCAATAAAAGCTTGATTCCTTTGGATTGAGCTATAACACCTTTGCCTGGTATTTCTTCAAAATTTTGGATGTTTAAAAAACTAAGGTTTTCTAATTTGGCTTTTTGAACAATAGCTTGAGCAAGAGGATGTTGAGAGTTTTTTTCTATTGAAGCGGCTATCTGCAAAACTTGCTTTTGAGACATGGACTTTAATAGGCTTAGGATGTTTGTCACTTTTGGTTCGCCTTTGGTTAAAGTGCCTGTTTTATCAAAAATAATTATGTTTACTTTTTGGGCCGTCTCTAAGGCTTTGCTGGTTTTAATTAAAATGCCATGTTGAGCCGCCAGCCCTGTGCCCATCATGACGGCTGTGGGAGTTGCCAATCCTAAGGCGCAAGGACAGGCAATAATAAGAACAGCTACAAAAACAGTCAAGGCAAAAGCAAGAGATTGGCCTAAAATAATCCAGATAATAAAAGCAAAAATGGCCATAGCGATTACTGCGGGAACAAAATAAAAAGAAACTCTGTCAGCCAGAAGTTGAATCGGCGCTTTTGAACCGATTGCTTCTTCCACTGTTTTTATAATTTGAGCCAACATGGTATCTTTTCCAACTTTTGTTGCTTTAAACCTTAAAACACCAGTTTTGTTAATTGTGGCGCCAATAACTCTGTCCCCTTTTCTTTTTTCAACCGGAAGGCTCTCACCGGTTATTGCTTTTTCGTCCACGCCTGAATATCCATCAATTACGATTCCATCGACCGGAATTTTTTGGCCGGGTTTTACCAAAACAATATCCCCAACTTTTACTTCGGAAATGGGAATTTTCATTTCCTGACCGTTTTTGATAATCGTTGCTTCTTTTGGCTGAAGCCCAATTAATTTTTTTATGGCTTGACCGGTCTTTCCTTTTGTAATTGTTTCCAGATATTTGCCAAGTGAAATAAAAACAAGAATAAAGACAGTGCTTTCATAATATAAATGAGGAGGTGATTTTTGAATTTGCAACCAAAAAGAAACAGACAGAGCAAGGCTGTAAAAATAAGCGGTGGCCGTGCCAATAAAAATTAGAGAATCCATATTGGGCCTTAGCTGTATTAAATTCTTAAATCCAGAGATCCAGAGATTAAAACAAGCCAAAATTACAATTGTGGCTAAAACAAATTGAATCAAAATATTTGATTCTTTAATAAATGGCGGTATTGGCAGACCAAGCATTTGGCCCATAACAATATAAATGAGTGGCAAGGCAAATAGAGAGGAAAAAATAAGTCGTTTTTTTAATTGTTTTATTCCTTGAGTTTTTTGCTGATTAGTTTGATAGCCTAATTTTTGAATAATTTTTTTGATTTGCTTGATTTTGATTTTTTTAGAGTCAAACTCTAAATTGGCTTTTTCCGAAGCAAAATTAATATTGGCTGAAATGATGGCCTTTTCCTTTTTGAGAGCATTTTCTATAGTGGTTGCACACGAGGCACAGTGCATGCCTTGAATTTGTAAAATTGTTTTTTGATTCATATTTATAAAATTAAAATTTTATATTTTAACTTCTATAATCCCCGAAACCATTCCCATCCAACAACTAAATTTATACTTACCCGGCTTTTTGGGAGTAAATTCCTTAATACTAGTTTGACCCGGAGTCAGGGGGATTTCTCCCTCAAACAAGCTTTTTGAAATAATGGCATTGGTACAACCACTGGTTCCTTTGTCGGTAATTTCCCACCTTACCGGTATTCCGGCTTTTACTTTAAAATAGCTTGGTAAATAGCCACGAGAAGAAGCGTCCATTTTTATAATTTGTTTACCATTAACAATTGGAGGTAAGCCTTCTTCGTTTTGAAGCAAATTATTTTTTGCAGTGCCGGAAGATTGACTAGAATTAATGCCCAAATCGCTAAGACTGGAAACCCCTAGGACATTTAGTTGGAAATTTATATTGTAGAGAGCGAAAAATAAAACCAAAATTCCGGCAACTTTCAGGAATTTGGTGGATAGGTGTGGCTTTTGAGAAAATTTAACACTAGACAAACCAATAGTTAAAAGCATCGGTAGGGTCCCTAGCGCAAATAAAACCATGATCAAAGCCCCTTGAGTTGCACTGCCGGATATTAAAGCGAGTCCTTGGGCCGTTATGGTAAAACCGCAGGGTAGAAAAAAAGTAAAGGCGCCCATTAAAAATGGCATATAGCGACCTTTAAAATTAGATTCGTCGGCGATAAATCCGGTGATAAACCTTGGCATTGTAAATTGAAATTTCCTAAAGACTTTGAAACCAAACATTTGAAAAGCCAAAAAAATCATCATGACAGAAACAGCGATGGCCAAAACCGGTCCAAAATTTAAGGAAAAATCTAGTTTGCTACCGACTATTCCCAATACTGCTCCCAACAGACCGTAAGAAGTAAGTCTGCCAGCATTAAAAATTAAGTGTGGCTGAATTTTCTTCCAGATAGAATCGGTATCTGAATATAATTCGCCCCATTGTTTTGACATAGAAAGAATTATTCCACCAATTAAGGCGGCGCAACTAGAAATGCCGGCCATAATTCCAAATATAAAAAATACCGGTAAAGACGATTTTGAATTAACATTTATTAAGCTCGATAATCCCAGTTTGTTTAATCCGATAAAACCGATAATAATTAATAGTCCGATGCCAAGAGTAATAAGAAATTCTTTCGACTTAAAATTATTTATTATTTTTTGTGGTCTGTCGAAAAAAGTATAAGTTTCTTTTTTGAAAATTCGGTTCAATCTTTGGAGGGTTGGTTTTTGGCCGTCGTATTCGATTAGCGCCTTGCCTTTGGCAGTTGAGACCTCAACTGATTTTATGTTCCTTAATTTTAATAATTTCTTTTCGATTAAAATCTGGCAAGAAGCGCAATGCATTCCTCTGACATAATAAATATATTCTTTTGTATTTTTGGTCATATTATTTAAATTATTTATTAAATAGTTTGGTGACTTTTAAAATCTCCTGAGTCATTTCCTGCTTTCTTTTTTCATTTTTGGTTTGCATTGCTTTTTTAAAACAAGTATTAAGATGGCCTTCCATTAGCATTTGGTGAGCCGATTTTAAAAGCCCGACTACTGCTAAATTTTGCTGCATTATGTCAATGCAATATTCGTTATCTTCGACCATTTTCATTATTTTGGCCAGTAAACTTTGGGCTTTTTTAAAATTGACGATGGTTTTAGATTTTGTCATGTTTTTGTTAATTAATAAGTTATTTATACCCCGACCATAGGTAGGGGTCTGTGTATTTAATTTATCAAGTAGTTAAAATTAAGTCAATGGGAAACTTAGCTTTAATTATGGATCTATAGAAGGACATCCTGATTTTCAGACATTCAAGGGTCCCGATCATTGTCCTGAAGGATACTTGATAGGTGAAGATGGTGCACTTATTGTTCAGATGGCTTGCAGATGTAAAGATGGAGGAGTTAGGGCACTTAGAGCCATATTTCTTCCTGAGTCTGATGAAGAATTCCCTTTTTAAACGAAAAGATAGCTAGGGAACAGGAAGTATTGGGCTAAAATAATAAAATAAACGCTGAGAGAAGAATAAAAAAGATAAATTATTTTGGGTATTGACCCGTTCAGTTTTGGATGGTACATTTGTGTTAGTGGGTATATACCCATAAGATTAATTGTTTAAATCGAGGAAAAATTATGCCAAATCTAGGTGGAACAGGTCCAAGTGGAAAAGGCCCTTTAACTGGTAGAGTTTTAGGTAGGAGACAAGTAAGCAGTGGCGATTGTGTATGTCCAAAATGCGGTCATACAGAAGCACATGTACGAGGTAAACCTTGTACGCAGACCAAATGCCCCAAGTGTAAAACAGCAATGAAAGGTGTGTTTTGCAGATAAAAGTATGGGGAGACAAGATTACTTGTCACCCCGTTATGGCGGGGTGATAGGTGTTTTCCGAGAGGATGCTGAAACAAGTTCAGCATGATGATGAGATGACGGGGTGACGAGAAAAACTGTTATATAATTTAAAAAATAGAAAAATACATATGCGAAGAAGGTGTAAAAGAAAAATTAGATTTAATTTTCGGGAAATTTATTTTAAGCCCAGAGGGATACCGTTATCTCAATTAAAAGAAGTGAGTATAACTGAGGACGAATTAGAAGCATTGAGGTTAAGATATGTTGAAAAATTAGATCAACATGAATCAGCTAAAAAAATGGGTATTTCCCAGAGCCAATATCAAAGAGACATCACATTGGCTTTTGAAAAAATTACAAAGGCATTGATTGAAGGATGGGCTATAAAAATTGAGAAGAGATTAAGATAGATATTCTTTGACTTGTTTTGTTAGATTTTTTACATGAGAGATAAATTCTTTGGCCACCTGATACATTTCTTTTGCCATGGCTTCGTTGTAAGTGTGTACCGTTAAATTTCTTTTGTCCAAAAAATAGAGCCATTTTTTGGGATTACTTATTAGCTCTATATTGGCCGCTTCTCTGATGACAGTTCTTGGTCCGTAAGCGCCTTTTTTGACATCTGCCACTAATTCCTGCATTAGTTTCCAACTTAATTCAAAGGTAAATTCGAACCTTTGGATACTGGCATCGCGATTGATTTCGCTTTCCGGTAATTTCAAAACTTTTTCTAGACTGGCGGTGGTTTTTTTTAAATCAGTCAGTAATGATTGTTTTTTTGTCACTTTTGTTTTTAATTTAAATAAATAATGTTTTTTTGAGCTACTTTTTTAAATTTTTTTGGTAGTTTGGAAAATTCAACTATATCTACATTGTAAGGCAGGTCGGATTCTTCAAAGGCCTGTTTGATTTGACCGATGGTTTCAAAATTAATTTGATTGTCTGCTTCTAGACCAATGTCAATATCGCTAAATTTTCTGGCCTTATTGTTGGCTCTGGAGCCAAAGATAAAAACTTTTGTTTGGTTGTCAACAAGTGGGAAAATTATGTCTTTGACTTGTTTGAGAATTTTTTTTGATAACACAAGTAAATTATACATAAAAAAAGCACCCGTCTTCATCCAATTTAAGCCCGAAGGCCGTGGGGCAAGAGACTCGGCTCTTGCCCCACGTGGTGAAGCGGGTGCGGGGGTTGCACTGTGAACGAACTATCTAGTTACGGACGGGGTGGGTCGGCCAGGGTCGGAGTGGGCTCTACGTCGCCGCCGCCGCCGTCGGTGGGACCGGCGAAACGCTCGAAGAAAAACTCCTTGCCCCCAGAAGAAGGATTGGTCAATATGATCCCGTTAACGACGACTTTAGTGGCGATGGCGTTGGCGTTGTCAATGACGAACAGAAGGTTAATGGTAGTCGAAGACGCATCTTCGGCTACCGAAACTACGTAGTTGTCCACTACATAGTCCCCAGCGACACTTTCGATCGCAATCGCGCCGACCAGCGTGACTTGGACCGGGCGATAGACAACTCCACTCTGCTCTTGGTCTTTCCCCGTGGTCCAGGCGTCGCGGACTACGAGCTCGACGGCGGAGACGGGGGTCGGGCTGGCGACCGGAAGAGTCGGGGCGTCGGTCGGCTCTGGCTCAAGGGTGGGGGCCTCTTGCCTCAGGGTGGGAGTCGGGCTGGGCGGAACGGCCGACGGGGCGGGGGTCTGGCTGGGGACCGGAGCAGGGGTAAAGACATAGTCAATACCCCTCATAATCCCGTAAACTGCCACTACGAGGATTCCCAAGACAACCGCTGCTACTACGATCGTGAAAACTACTTCTCGAAACTTTCGGACGTTCATTCTGATCTCCTTTCCCATTTTTTGGGACCTACATAAATGAAACACAATTTTCAAATTTCACAACTTGCAATACTACTTTTGACTGTCAAAACTGGTTTGATTCCGACGGGATCCTCCACAGGCGGACACGTTGTCACGTCGTCGAACTCCTCGCAATGACAGGTATTTTCCGAGGGGATCCTTCGGTCGTAAGACTTACTCAGGATGACGGAGGGAGGACTTGGGATGACGGTTGTGGTTCAGGATGACAATGGATTGAGGCTTGATTCTGGCGGGGCCCCGCCACGGCGGGGTGACAAGTGTGTTTGAGTGTAACTGTGAGGCAGGCAAAAATAAGTATTATGGATGGTAAGACAGTTTCGGGTTTTATTTGGTTTTGGGTATTGACATGATAATTTTGACAATGTTAAATGTTTTTAGAAAAGAGTTTTTTTGAATTAAAAGTTAAATCAATTCAATTAAATTCAAAAACAATTAAATAAAAGGAGATCCTTCGCTACACTCAGGATGACGAGGGGGAAAAAAATAATAAATAATTTAATAATTAAATAAAAAGGAGTGGATTAAATATGACAGATGCAAAAGTACAAGCAAAGGCAAATGTAAAAAAAGTAAAAAAGGTTAAAGCAAAAAGAGGCAGAAAGCCAAAAGAAGAAAGCTTAAAACAAAAAAAATTAGAGGCAGTAAAAATTGCCATGGAACAGATCAAAAAAGAATATGGCGAGGGAGCCATTATGAAAATGGGAGACAGAAGAGAAGATATGAAAATTGACGTAATTCCAACTGGATCTTTGCCTATAGACATTGCTCTTGGTGTGGGCGGAATGCCAAGAGGCAGGATATGTGAAGTATTTGGACCCGAGGCTTCGGGAAAAACAACTTTTTGTTTACATGTAATTGCCGAAGCCCAAAAATTGGGAGGATCGGCTGCCTTTGTAGACGCGGAACATTCCTTGGATCCAGCTAGGGCTGAGGTGGTGGGAGTAAATGTAGATGAGATGTTAATATCCCAACCGGATAACGGAGAACAGGCATTGGAGATTGTTGAAACATTGGTCAGATCAAATGCAGTTGATGTGATTGTGATTGATTCGGTGGCGGCTTTGGTGCCAAAGGCCGAGATAGAAGGAGAAATGGGGCAATCGATGATGGGTGTGCAGGCCAGACTAATGTCTCAAGCATTAAGAAAATTGGCTGGAGCAATTTCTAAATCAAAATCAGTGGTAATTTTTACCAATCAGATCAGGCAAAAAATTGGAGTTATGTTTGGTAATCCGGAAACAACCCCAGGGGGGTTGGCCTTAAAGTTTTATGCTTCAATACGAATTGACATGAGAAAAATTGCCAATATCAAAACTTCAAGCGGTGAATCAATCGGTTCGCAACATAGAGTCAGAATTATAAAAAATAAAGTGGCGCCACCATTTAAAACATGTGAAATTGAAATGATGAATACTGAGGGTATATCTATTTTTGGCGGAATTTTGGACCTGGCGGTGGAGTATGGTGTTATCAATAGGGCCGGTGCTTTTTATAAACTAAACGGCGAAACTATTGGACAAGGAAGAGAAGTATCAAAAAGATATCTAGGAGAACATCCAAAATTGACCGAAGAAGTTAAGGAAAAAATATGGAAAATGTCAAAGGATGGTGAAAAAGAAGAGAAAAAGTAGACAACTGGATTACTAGATTACTAGATAACTGGATAAAAATGAAAATAATTACTGTCAAAATTAAGGCGAATGGGAAGTGTGTGGTTGAGTTTTCCAACAAAAAAAAATTGGTGTTATGGGTAGACGATGTAATTAATCTAAAAATCAAGAAAAATCAGGAGATTGACGAGAAGTTTTATAAAAAAATTGTTTACACCTCCCTACTCTATTTGCTAAAAGATTACGGTCTTAGGCAAGTTGCCATGTCCCCAAAATCATTTCCCGGCCTTAAAAAGAAACTAATTCAGAATTTAAAAAAAAGAGAGATCCTTCTCCCGAATAAAATTTGGGATCAGGATGACAAATGGAAACTGGGAAAAGAAGACTTTGAAAAAATAATTGAGGAGGTTTTGGAGGATTTTAGAAAAAACAAACTGATTGATGATATCGAATATGTCCGATTTTATATAAAAAAAAGCGGAAACAAATCTTTTAGGCAAATTAGCTATGAACTCAGGCGTGAAGGGGTTGGTAAAGAAGTAATTAAAGAAAAAATAAATAAATGGGTGAGATTGAATACCGGCTTAGAAGAAGAAAAGATTAGGAAGATTATTTTTAAAAAAATCAAAGATAAATCAGACTTGTTGGATTTTAAAAAGAAAAACAAAATAATTTCGGCTTTGTATAGAAAGGGTTTTGCCATTGATCAGGTAAAAAGAGTAATTGACGAAAGCATAAAAAAATAGTAGAATATATTACTTTTAATCGACTCTTCTTATTATTAATGCTTAAAAATACATATATTTTGAATAAAGTTTGTTGAGATTTTGTAGCGGGAGGTTTTTGTCGATTGAGTAAAAGGAGGATATATGTTTGGTGGTTTGCTAAATAAAGTCAGAAATGTTTTTGGTGATACAACAACAGTAACAAGTAGTAAAAAGGTTGTTAAAGAGATTGGCACTGAGGAAAAGAACAGGGTTTCTATATCAAAGTTAAAGCCAGCTAAGGCAAGTCGGGCTAAAGTAAATAAAAAAAGAAAGCTTGGTCTAATTAAGGAAAAGAGAGAATTAGAAAAGATCAAAAAAGCTCTTTTTGATCTTAAAAATAAAGAAAACCAGATTTCTCAAAGACTGTATTCTTTGAGTGAAAAGGAAAGATATTTACTGGAAAAAGAGAAAAGACTGGATAATTTGACAAGCGAAGTTGACAAAAAAAGGGAATCTGTTGATGATCTTTACAGAAAACAGTTAGAGAAGTTGGAACAAATTGCAAACTTTGATGTAGATAAGGCAAAAAAACTAATAATCAGCAGTACTGAAAAGAAATTGTCTTCCTGGATTGCAAAAAAGATTGGAGAGGCAAAAGAAAGTATCGGAGAAAAAGAGGAAGAATTAAGCAGAGAAATATTGCTTGACAGTCTGCGTCATGGAGTGACCGATTATGTACCTGAATACACCGTATCTACTTTAAGCTTAGCTGATGAAAAAGTTAAAGGTAAAATAATTGGCAGAGAGGGGCGAAACATTAGGGCTTTTGAAAAAGCTACTGGAGTCGAACTGGACCTTGATGAAGGAAACGATGTCAGGATTTCTTCCTTTGATTCGACCAGAAGAGAAATAGCCAGAGTGGCCCTGGAAAGACTGATCAAGGATGGCAGAATACAACCGATAAAAATCGAAAGGGTGGTAGCTGAAACAAAAAATGACATGGAAAAGATATTGCTTAGCGAAGGAAGAAAAATATGTCAAGAGGTTGGAGTTTTTAATTTACCGATTGACTTGATAAAGATGATAGGTAAATTTAAATTTAGATTTTCTTATGGACAGAATTTGGCGCTACACACAATTGAAGCCACAAAAATTGCCAGTGCCATAGCCAGAGAATTAGGAGCTGATCTTAGAACAGTTAAACTGGGAGCTTTACTGCATGATATTGGCAAAGTGGTCAGCGATCAGGAAGGTACCCATATTGAATTGGGGATAGATTTTTTGAAAAGGTATCGTATTCCCGAAGAAATTATAAACTGCGTAGCAGAACACCACGAGGCAAAAGAATTTTCTTCGGCTGAGTCAATCATTGTTTATATTGGTGATGCCATATCCGGAGCTAGGCCCGGAGCCAGGTATGCGGCCCACGAAGAATATTTAAAAAGAATGAAAAACATTGAGGAGGTAGCCAAATCTTTTAGTGGAGTAAAAAGCGTAGCGGCTTATCAAGCCGGCAGAGAAGTGGTGGTAATTGTGGATCCCGAAAAAATAAGCGATGATGAAATAATCGTTTTAAGTCAAAATATTGCCGAAAAACTCGATGAAGAGGCCAAGTGGGCCGGACAAATCAGGGTAACCGTAATACGAGAATCTAGAGCCAGTAATACGGTGACCGGAAGTAAGCTCAATAAAAATGCGGTTAAATCGGTGAATTAATCCTTGCATTTTGTTTTTCATCAATTAGAATGATTGGTGAATTATTAATTTAAGAATTTTTTAAAAATGACAAAAAAAGATCTGATAGAGCTAGTAGCTCAAAAAGCAAAACTTAGCAAGAAAGCAACCAAACAGGTAATTGAAACCTTTTTGGATGAAATAATGAAAGCGCTTGCTAATGGTGAAGTGGTTAAACTTTCCGGCTTTGGAACCTTCAAAACAAAAATGTTTAAGGCCAAAGTAATTAAGGCAATTGGTACAAAGATATCAAAGAAGATTGCGGCCCGAAGAATGCCAAGATATATTCCCGGTACAAAAGTAAAGAAAATGGTACGATAAAAATTTTTGAAAAATTTTTAAACTCCCCTACTTTGTGGGGGAGTTTTTGGTTTAGAGAATTAAAAATTTAGTCCGGTATGTGAACAATGGTTCTTTCTGAATTGGCATAAGTTGGGTGAACACAAGTTAAATTGGAGAGGAAAATATAAATTTATAAGGTTTGGGTGAGTGGGCTGATTGATTACAAACCCTCTTCGTCAAAATTAAACTGGGCCATTCTTCCAATAGAACGTAATAAGTTTAACCGTTCTTGTTGTACTGCCGCTTCTTCGATTAATTTTTTCGACCGGCCTTGGACTGCTTGGCGAACGCGGGGGTTATCCGAACCTAAAAAAACTTGTACTTTTATTTGTTCATGTCCGAGATCGTCGAGCTTCTTCCCTTCTTCGTCCAGGAATTCACGATATTCTGCCTCTACAACATCTCTCTCCCTTACATCTACTACCCCTTGTATTCTTGGCCTCTTGCCTACTTCACGGGCTACATATATTGGATGATTTTCGCCTTCTACATTTAAAGTCATTTTTGAGTATTTTGTTTAATTATAAAGTCTTGTAGTATATTTTATTGTTTTTTGGGCTTTTGTCAAATTTTGGGTGGATATTGAGTGTGTATTTTTAAAAAAATGGGTTATAATATCTAGTATGAAAAAGAAAGGATGTTTAGCGAGTCCTGAGGTGCAAAGAATTTTTGACTTGTGCGTGTTGCGGGCGACAAGAGATGGCAGGTGGGATGCTAAAGTTGCCCAAAGAATACAAATAAGATTACTGGGGCAACCCCAGGTAAGGTGTGTCCCGATGACAAGACTGACAAACAGAAAAAAATATATAATACAGTCGTAGATAGAGAAATAAGATAAAATAGGCTATGAGTAAATTAAGTATTGGGATAGTGGGATTGCCAAACGTGGGAAAATCTACTTTGTTTAACGCCCTATTGGGCCGGCAAATTGCAGACGCCAGTAATTATCCTTTTTGCACCATTGAGCCTAATGTAGGAATTGTTGGAGTGCCTGACAAAAAATTACCAATATTGGGAGAAATTGCCAAAAGCAAAAGACTTGTACCGGCAGTAGTTGAGTTTGTAGACATAGCCGGATTAGTGAAAGGAGCGGCAGAGGGAGAGGGTTTGGGAAATAAATTTTTGAATAATATCCGTGAATGCGATGCGATTTGCCATGTAGTCAGAAATTTTTCTGATGTAAACGTGGCTAGGGCCGGTTCAACTGATCCTGATGGAGATTTTGAGGTGGTTTGCGCCGAATTGATTATCAAAGATCTTGAAGGTATTGACAGGTATATTGATTCCAGTAAAAAAAAGAAAGAGGAAATAGATAAATATGAATTGGCATTAAAACTGAAATCGGAGCTGGAAAAGGGAGTATTGGCTAGTCGAATTGAATTAGATGAAGATGAAAAAAAGATGATAAAAGAGTTTTTTTTGTTAACTTTAAAGCCGTTTTTTATTGTAGTTAATGTGGACGAGGATACGTATAGCAAATCTAAAATCTCAAATCTAAATTTCCAAAATTGGGAAGTAGTGCCGGTTTGCGCCAAACTAGAGGCGGAGTTGGCCGATTTTTCTAAGGAGGAAAGAGAAAAATATTTAAAAGATTTGGGGCTGGAAGAATCGGGGCTGGAAAGAGTGATAGGGAGAGCTTATGAAACATTGGGTTTGCAATCTTTTTATACTGCCGGTGAAAAAGAAGCCAGGGCCTGGACTACCAGAATCGATAGCAAAGCCCCTGAAGCGGCGGGGGTGATACATAGTGATTTTGAAAGAGGTTTTATTGCAGCGGCAATTATTTCTTATACTGATTTTGTGGAGTATAAGGGATGGCTGGGAGCCAAAGAAGCGGGTAAATTAAGACTAGAGGGGAAAGAATACAAAATGAAGGCTGATGATGTGGTTGAGTTTAGATTTAATGTGTGAAACTTACATGGTAAAACAAAGGCTTTTAATTATTTCTGGAGTGACGGCCAGCGGAAAAACAGGTTTGGCGGTGAAATTGGCCAAAAAGTTTAACGGGGAATTGATTTCGGCTGATTCTAGGCAAATTTATAAGGGAATGGATATAGGAACCGGCAAAGACCTGCCGGTAAATCACAAATCACAAATCACAATTTCCAAACTTTTTAATTTTGATGTTGGAATACTGAAACGAGTTCAGAGATTCCTCCGCTTCGGTCGGAATGACGCGTTTGATGTTGGAATACTGAAACGAGTTCAGAGATTCCTCCGCTTCGGTCGGAATGACGCGTTTGATGTTGGATATTATGAAATTGATAGTATGCCGGTTTGGCTGCTGGATGTGGTAGAACCGGATAAAGAATTTAGCGTAGTGGATTGGTTGGGGTGTTTTGAAGTAGCTGTTGAGGAAATTTATGGAAAAGGAAAGCTACCAATCGTGGTGGGAGGTACGGGATTTTATATTGATGCGATTTTGAATATGAAAAAGAATTTTTTGATAAAGCCGAATAAGTTATTAAGATTGATATTGAACAAGTGTTCTACAGGTCTGATTAGAAATGTTTATAAGGTTTTGGATAAAAAGAGTTTTGATAAATTAAACAATTCAGAAAAAAATAATAGACATAGATTGATAAGAAAGATAGAGATTAGGTTGAGTAAGATTCCGACGGAGACCCCGCCAGGGCGGGGTGACATTGATTTTGATTGTTTGCATGTGTCACTAACAGGAAATAGAGAATTAATTAAAAAAAGAATTGATAAAAGAATTAAAAAAAGATTAAAACAGGGACTGTTGGGTGAAATTGAGGGGTTGCTGAAAAAATATAAGTGGAGTGATCCGGGGATGAATACGCTGGCGTATAAAGAGTTTGAAGAGTATTTCGAAAAGGTGGGTAAAATTCCGATGGGATCCTTCGACAGACTCAGGATGACGGCGTGTGCTCGGGGTGACGCTATTGAGAGGTGGAGAATGGATGAACATAGATATGCAAAAAGACAGCGGGTGTGGTTTAAAAAAAGAAAGGAAGCAATAATTTTTGATATAGGAAAAAAAGAATATAAAAAAGAGATTGAAAAAATGGTGAAAAAATGGCTAGGGGATCCTTCGGCAAGCTCAGGATGACGGGGGGTCAGGATGACGGGTGGGGCGTCATTCTGAGCGGGAGCGAAGAATCTCAAAGGCAAGATTTGGTTCCGAGGGGATCCTTCGGTCGTAAAACTCACTCAGGATGACGGGGGGGCAAGTTCGGGATGACGAGTGTTAAAAATGCTACAATAGGATTATGAAAAAAGAAGAAAAACAAGTACATAAAATTGAAATTTCACACAAAACAATAATATTTGCTGTTATCTTTTTGGGTTCTTTGCTGTTGGTGTGGAAAATCAGAGAATTGCTAGTACTGTTTTTTATCTGTTTTATTCTGATGGAATCTCTTAATCCAACCGTGGAGAGATTAGAAAAATTTAAGATACCAAGAGGAGTGGCGATAGTTTTTTTGTATATTATCATGTTAACTTTTTTGTCTTTTGGAATTGCCGGAGTGATTCCGGTATTAATAGAACAAACAACAGGACTGATTAATTCTTTTCCGAGGTTAATAGAAGAAATAAACTTTTTTGGTTTGTCGGCAATGGATATCTCTTCTCAGTTAAAAATATTAGAAAATTTGCCGGCCAATATTACCAAAGCCACCTTGTCAGTTTTTTCTAACCTTTTTTCCGGTTTTTTGGTTTTGATGATAACTTTTTATCTTTTGGTAGAAAGAAAGAAATTCAAAAAATACAGTCTTGACCTTTTTGGCAAAAAAGGAAGCCAGAAAACGATGAAAATAATGGAACACTTGGAAAAAAGACTGGGTTCGTGGGTTAACGCAGAACTGATTCTCATGCTGGCGGTCGGATTGTTATCTTATGTTGGTTATTTGATTCTTGGTTTGCAATTTGCCGTACCATTGGCTATTTTGGCAGGAATATTGGAATTGGTTCCAAATATTGGACCAACCGTTGCGACTATAGTGGCGATGATAATAGGTTTTTCCATGTCCCCTGTTTTGGGTTTATTGTCTTTGGTTTGGGGAATAACTGTACAACAAATTGAAAATAATTTTATTGTGCCAAAAGTGATGAAAACGGCGGTAGGACTGAATCCTTTGGTAACGATATTTTTATTAGCAATTGGAGCAAAGCTAGCGGGAATATCAGGGGCGGTTTTGGCAATACCGGCTTATTTGACCACTGAAACTCTGATAAAGGTTTTTTGGAAAGAAAAGAAATAAAATTTTACAAAAGAATAAATAAGCCGGATTTTGTTTATGGATCATCTATCTACTCTCTCTACCTTGAACTCTCAAAGGCTAGATATTAACGTTCATTTTTGAGATTTCCACAAAAAAGATACTCGTTTCACATTTCTCGTCTCTGTAGCAGAGCTTTTTTTGCCTTTTGTGGTCCGGACTTTCCTCCCCGCCGTGGCGGGGTTGATCCTTTTATTCTTAAGAAGGATTATACAATAACAAATTAACCCCGTCTATTAAAAGCCGGGGTTAATTTAAAATATTTTATGCGCTTTTGGGTAGAATCTTGAACATACCTGTGCCACAGTCTGGACAAACGGTTTTTGCCGCTGGTCTGCCGTTTTTAAGCGTCACCTTTTCACACTTTTCTTCATCTACGTCTTTTTTTGCACGACATTTTACACAATAAAAAGTTATCATTGCCATTAATTACCACCTCCTTTTAAGTTAAATCTAAAATTTAAAATCTAAATTTCCAAAATTATTGAAATTTTAAACTCTAATATCTAAATTCTAAACAATTTCAAAATTTAAATATTAAAATTTTAGATTTTACTTCTGAGTCCAATATACAGTGAGTAAAGCTAAAATTGCAAGCAAACTCAAAAACAAGCTTTTGACAAGGTCTTTTTTGAGGTAATTTGGTGTGGATGCTTCGGGCAAAACAGGCGTTGATTGTTTTTTTGTCTTCGGAAAACTGCTCTCTACCGGGAGCGAAGTGCGCTTTCGTTTGTTCTGCTTATTTCGCTTACTTTTCTTGGCCATAATTCAAAGCTAGTATAGCATAAGAACTGATACAATAAATAAATGCTTTTGAACAGATTACTGATAATTATTAATTTTCTGGCTTTGCTTTATCTAGCCTTTTTGGTAGCTAAAACAAGAAAAAATGCTTTGTTTTCGGCAAAGGAAAAAAAGAATGGCTCTTTTTTGGGAGAAAAGTGTATCCAAAAAGTTAGTTTACATCGATTTAATCCATTTAACGAGCTAGGTGGCAATCAGAGTTTTGTTTTGGTTTTGCTTGATTCAGACAATTCGGGTATTATAGTAACATCGCTCCATGGTAGAAAAAATACCAGAATTTATTCTAAGCGAGTTAAAAATGGCAAAGCAGATGGAATTACTTTATCCAAAGAGGAAGAGCTAGCCATTAAAAAAGCATTAAAAGTTTCTTGAACAAATGAACAAAAAAAATCAAATGGTTGTGTTTTTGGCCGGTTTATTTTTATTTTTTTCCGGATTGTCGTATTGGTCCTTTGATAATTTTTTACCTCAGGTAAAAAATGCTAAAAGTGACGAAGTAGACAACGAAAGTAAAAATGAAGAGAAAAAAATAACAGGAGTTTTGGAATTTGAAGGACCAAAAACTGAAAAATGTCCTATTAATGGACAATTATTTACAAAAGAAGAAAAAGAAATTTGGGAAAAAAGACGACCGTTACTGGTAATGATTGAAAATCATGTTGATTCGCGACCACAATCCGGATTACAAAATGCTGATGTTGTTTACGAGGCGATAGCGGAAGGCGGTATAACAAGATTTATAGCTGTTTATTATTGCAATGCCGTTAGAGGTGCCAGCAAAAACTATGACGTAGGACCGGTTAGGTCAGCCAGGACTTACTTTCTTGACATAGCCTCTGAATATTCAGATTATCCCCTTTATGCTCACGTGGGCGGAGCCAACTGCAGTGCACCAAAAGACCCAAGCACCGGCAGGCAATCAGGACCATGTACAACTCAGAGCAAAGCACAAGCAATTGAGCAAATCGCCGGTTACGGTTGGAATAATAAGGGCAGTTGGTCTGATTTAAGCCAGTTTTCCTTGTCTTACAAAGTTTGCCGAAGAGAAAAAGAAAGGACCGGAGAGATCAGAGCGGCTGAACATACCATGTATTGCTCTACGGAGGAATTGTGGAATGTTGCCGAGGAAAGAGGTTTGACTAACATGACTGCGATGAGTAAAAATTCATGGGATAAAGATTTTGATGAATGGAGTTTTGATGAAGACGGAATTGATAGTGGTACAGAAGCGAAAAGTATCAGTTTCGGATTTTGGGGTGATGATGAATATTTGGTTGAATGGAAATATAACCAAGAAGCTAACGAATATGAAAGATATAACGCAGACAAAAAACAGATCGATTTTAATACCGAGGAAACTTTAACTGCAAAAAATATTTTGATTCAGTTTAGTAAAGAAAGCAGGTCTATTGATGAACACAAACACAATTTGTATGAAGTGATAGGTAGCGGTAAGGGAGTATTACTACAAAACGGAAAAGAAATTGATATTAACTGGTCGAAAAAATCTAGGACGGCCAGAACAATATTTAAAAACAGTAGCGGTAAAGAAATAGGTTTTGTGCCTGGAAGGACTTGGGTTGAAATTCTGCCTTTGGGTACAAAAGTAGAATATGCTAGTGAATAAAAAATTAAAACTTTTACTAACTTCGAGAACGAGGCTTGGTTTGTTGGGTATTTTTTTTAAGGAACCAGGAGAGATGTACTTTGTGCGCGAATTAGTAAGAATAAGCAAAGAGGAAATCAACTCAGTCAGAAGAGAGTTGGCGAATTTGTTAAAAATCGGAGTGATTGAAAGTGAGCCTAGAGGGAATAAAATTTATTACTGGACTAATTTTGATTCAATTTTTTATCGTGATTTGCTGGTATTAATGAACAAAACAACCGGCTTGGGGGCAAAAATAATTAAAAGACAAAATCGATTGGGAAAATTAAAATATCTTATATATAGCAATTCATTTGCAAATGGCAAACGTTCTCCGATTGGTTCGGTTGATTTAGTGGTAGTGGGAAAAGTTAACTTGGGATTGTTAGATTCATACATAAAAGATGAAGAAAAAGACAGGAAACAGGAAATCAATTATATGTTGATGGACAGGAAAGAATTTAAAATGAGAATTTTGAGAAGGGATCCTTTTTTGGTTGATTTTTTTTTGAACCTACCAGTTGTTATAATAGGAAATACTAGAAATATAAGTGGCAAAATTTAGAAAAGTAATCAAAACCGGAAATAGCTTGGCTTTGACTATTCCGTCAAAAATAGCTAAAAGTTTCAACATCAGAGAGGGGGATGTTGGTCGGATAAAGGTTAATAGACCAAAAGCAAGAATAACTTATATTTTTTCCGGTAAGGCTCAACAATTATCGTTGGTAAGTAAATAAATTAAAATTTAAAATTTCCTCCTTCGCTAAAGCTATGGAGGACAAGCAAAACTCAAAACAAATACTCAGACTGTTGAACAACTCTTTGTCATTCTGAACGAAGTGAAAAATCTAGGCACGAAGTGCCGTATTTTACGCTAACGCTAGATCCTTCGCTACACTCAGGATGACGATGTGGAGATGTTATTCAACAGTCTTATACTAAAGATAAATAAAAAATGTAAAAGCGATGAATAATAAAAGAACAAAAAAGATTTTTTGGGCAATATTGGCATTAGGCTTGCTAGGTTTGGTAATAAATATGCCCCAAAATATCCCTATTAAAATTCATTGGTGGAAAATTAATCAGGAATATGATTTAAAAAAACCAAAAATAGATTTTTCTTGGGGAAATTTTAACTTTAAAAAAGATCTGGATTTGAAGTATGGACTGGACTTGGCCGGAGGAGTTAGATTGCTTTTTGAGATTGACAGTAGTGAAATTAATCAAGAAGACAAAGACAAGGCAACCGTTTCTTTAAAAGAAAACATTGAAAGGAGGGTTAATATATTTGGACTCAGTGAGGCCAACGTGCAAATACTAAAAGAAGAAGAATCAGATAGATTAATAGTGGAACTTCCCGGAATAGAAGACATTGATCAAGCGGCAAGCTTAATGGGGCAAACCGCTAAATTAGAATTTTTTGGAGAGGTGGAAATTCCACCGGAGGCAACGGAAAGCGCCACTGTTTATGATTTGTTTTCCAAAGAAACAGGACTAACCGGTTCAAACTTGACTAAAAGTGACGTGGTTATAAACAACAATACGGGAAAAGCCGAAGTAGCACTGGAATTTGATGAAACAGGGGCTAAACTATTTGAAAAGGCTACCCAAGACATGATTGGTAAAAGAATTGCAATTTTTTTGGATAGCGGACTTGTTACTTTTCCAACCGTCAATGACGTAATTAAGGACGGCAAGGCGATTATAAGCGGGAATTTTGACTTAAAAGAGGCTAAGTCATTGTCAGCTCAACTAAATGCCGGTGCCTTACCTATGCCTATAAAACTGATTTCCCAGGACAAAATTGGGGCAACGCTGGGAAAAGACAGCATAAAAAAGGGCCTTAGGGCTGGAATGGTCGGATTAATAATACTGGCAATGTTTATGATAGGGAATTATGGGAGACTGGGTTTGATTGCTAATATCGGCTTATTGGTATACGGACTTATCACCCTAAGCCTTTATAGACTGATACCGATAACTCTAACTTTTCCTGGCATTGTTGGATTTATTTTGTCCATTGGTATGGCGGTTGACAGCAATATTTTGATTTTTGAAAGAATGAAGGAAGAATTAAGAAAGGGGCGACCGTGGAGTGTAGCAATGGAACTTGGATTTGGAAAGGCGTGGGACTCGATTAAAGACGCCAATGTCTGTACTTTGATTACCGGATTAATTCTATTTAATCCTCTTAATTGGAAATTCTTAAATAGTTCCGGTATGGTACGAGGTTTTGCCGTCACATTGCTTTTGGGGATTGGAATCAGTCTTTTTACGGGAATTGTTGTAACTAGAAACTTGCTTAGAATGTTTGCCAAGGAGAAACAATCGTGAATATAATGAAATTAAGACCGATGTTTTATCTTGTATCCTTGTTTTTGTTGGTTTTTTCGATTTTTTCAATAAACAAATGGGGTTTTAAGATCGGACTTGATTTTGGTGGCGGGACAGTATGGGAATTTAAAAGTGAAAAAATTAAAAAAGAGGACATAAATAATACTTTTGAAAAAAAGGGGTTAGGACTGCCGATTATTTCTGAAAATGAAGGTAATTTTGTAATAAAGAGTGAATATATAGAGGTAGATAAAGGAAGAGAACTAAAAGACGAACTTGGTGATATAGATGAAGGATTTGAGGAATTGCGTTTTGCCAGCATGGGGCCTTCCTTGGGAAAGGAATTGATGCAAAAAACAATAATGGCAATTGCTTTGTCGACTTTGGCAGTGTTGATTTTTGTGGCAAAAAGATTTGGTGATTGGGGGTTTGGCATGGCGGCGATATTGGCCATGTTACATGATACGGTGATACTGGTGGGAGGATTTTCTGTTTTGGGGCATTTTTTTGGAGCGGAATTGGATGCTTTGTTTGTAACGGCGGTTTTGACGACTTTGTCGGCTTCGGTTCATGATACGGTAGTTACTTTTGACAGAGTCAGAGAACTTAGAAGGAGTGATTATAAAAGTAGTTGGGTAGATTTGGCCAACAGAGCAGTATCTGAAACATTGGTAAGATCGATAAATAATTCAGTGACTATAATAATAATGCTGGTTTCGTTGGCTCTGCTGGGAGGGGAAAGCACTCGATGGTTTGCGGTAGCGTTGCTGATTGGAGCTGTTAGTGGAACTTATTCGTCTATGGGAGTAGCCGTGCCGTTGGTGTTGTTGTTTAAGAGGAAAAGTTAATTGTAGCCTTGGGCTTGGAGTTTGAAAGATTTGGCGTAGAGTCCTTTTAGTTTTATTAATTCTTTGTGAGTCCCCTGCTCCATTATTTTACCTTTGTCTATAACGATTATTCTTTGGGCGTTTCTGACAGTGGAAAAGCGATGAGAAACTATTATGAGAGTTTTGTTTTTTGTCTGTTTGTAAAGACGATCAAAAATTTTGTGTTCCGAGGTAGCATCTATAGAAGCGGTTGGTTCGTCAAGAACAAGAACCGGTGTATCAGAATAAAAAATCCTGGCAATAGCTATTTTTTGCCATTGACCCCAACTCGGTTCTTTGCCTCCATAGCGCTGACCCATCATGGTATTTAAACCATTTTTGTATTCCTTGATAAAATTATAGGCTTCTGATTTTTTGAGTGAAGAAATGATTTTTTGCCTGGTAATTATAGAATTTGGTTTGCCTATTATTATATTGTCTTTCAGGGTCAGGTTTTGATAGATATTAAATTCCTGAAAGAGGACGGAAAGTTGTTTGTACCAATAACTTAGGTCGAATTTTTTTATGTCAATACCATTTAGTAAAATTTGCCCCGATTGAGGATCATAAAAACGACACAAGAGTTTTATTAGCGTGCTTTTGCCGGCGCCATTGATACCGACTATGGCAATTTCCTCGTTTGCTTTTATGGTTAGATTTAAATTTTTGAAAATGTAGTCGTCTGAATTTGGATATTTAAAAGATATATTTTTAAATTCTATTAAGGGAGTTTTTTTTAAGCCAGTTTTCTTTTGTCCATTTTTGACAATATGGGGCAGTTCTATTATTTTTTTGAAATCCAAAACATAGGGAATTTGTTCTGAAATATCAATAAAACTTCTTAGTAAGCCAGAAAAATTCTGACCAACTTGGCCAACGGCGTTGTAATAAAAAGTTAAAAGCCCTATGGTAATGCTTCCGGATCGAATATCTTTTAGTAAAACCCAAATACAAAAGGCAACAGACAAGTTTGAGATAAAAATGAGGGGGATTTGAGATGTGTTTTTGTTTTGTTTGATTTTTATTCTGCCAATGATAAATTTGTCAAAAATTTGATTAAATTTATTTAGAAGAAAATTAACAGAATTTGATATTTTTAGTTCTGAGATAAACCTTTTTTCTGTTAATTGCCAGGCTATATCCCAACCACTTCTAGTTTTTTCTATATTGTCATTAAAAAATTTCCAATCTATTTTTTGCCATTTTTGATTAATAAAATAGGCCGGTATTTCGGTAACAAAAAGAACCAAAACCAAAAACCAATAGTGAGGAACTAAAATAATAAAAATAGCAATCAGGCTGATAGTTTGGCTTGTTAAACGAAGTATGTTGATTATGACTTCTTGCATACGCCATTTGTATTCTTCACTTACTTTGGCTATTAAATTGGCTGAGTCTTTGTTTTCGAAATGCTGATAATCAAGGTTTGAAACTCTTTTTAGAAAAAGTTTGTTTAATTCATGTCTGAGCTTAGTTCCCAATGTTTGATAAAACATTGTTTGGAGACGACTGACTATAGAAATTGTAATCCTGACAACAAATAATGCTAAAAATGTTTTTATTAAAAAATTATTTTTATTTTGGCTTAAAGCAATAACATCGTCAATTAATTGTGAAAAAAGTCTTTGTCTTATAAAAGGGAAAATGGATGTTAATATTTCCATGACAAACAAAGTCAAAAGCAGGTATGGAATAAGACCGTAAACAAGTTTGGAGATCCAAAAAATAGCTTTTAAAAAATCTTTGTTTTTTTGATTGTTGTTGTTGTTTGACATTTTTATATTTTGCGGGCGATCGCAAGGGTCGCCCCTACAAGTCAGGTGGCGTATTCCCCTATTTTTTTTAATAAAATTTTTCTTTGGTTCAGTTTT
This sequence comes from Patescibacteria group bacterium, assembly GCA_018902845.1. Classification (GTDB taxonomy): domain Bacteria; phylum Patescibacteriota; class Microgenomatia; order UBA12405; family UBA12405; genus JAHIPV01. Next base: position 80,435 of record JAHIPV010000013.1, on the reverse strand, counting down.
GGATCTTGGTCGACTTGTTTAAATATAGCATTTAGGATTTTACCGATTTGAGGACCAGGTTTGATATTTAGAATCTTCATAACATCATTGCCGTTAATTTTTAGATCGATGACTCTGAAAGGCTGTTTTTGAACTTCGATTAAACGTTTTTTAAATAATTCCCAGCGCCAAGAGCTTTCTTTGGCACCGGAACCAATCCGATCACCCCGACGAAGAGCTATCATTTCGTCTAAATATTGCGGTGTCACATTCCTTATAAATCTTCTGACTGCTTTGTCTGTTTGTTTGGTTTCGCAAGTAAACATGTGCCAGCGAGTCAGCCTAAAAAGCTGGTCTAGTTGACTGTTTGACAAACGAAGCCTTTGGCCGATTTTGACGGCCATACGAGAGCCAACTACTTCGTGATTGTGAAAAGTGCGAGCCTGCCCTACCCCGTGAGCTGTTTTTGGCTTGGCTACGTCGTGCAAGAGGGCGGCTAACCTGGTGACCGGGTCTTTGCTTTGGCAGTTTTGTAGGGTCCTTAGATTATGTTCCCAAACGCTATAAATATGGTGGCCCTTTTGTTCAAAATCAATTCCTTCCAGTAATTCAGGAATAATAATATTTAATAATTTAGAGTTTTTTAATAATCTGATACCATCGGCGGGGTGATCTGATACAAGAACTTTGAAAAATTCGTCGCGGATTCTTTCGACAGCGATTTTTTTTAACAGTTTTGATTTTTTTTGAATTGAGGAAAAGGTTTTTTCTTCTAATAAAAAGCCTATTTGACAACAGATTCTGATAGCACGCATGAGCCTTAGAGCATCTTCTGAAAATCTGTTGTCCGGATTGCCGACAGTTCTGATTAACTTATCTCCTAAATCTTTTTGGCCGTTGTAGGGATCGATAACTTCAAAATCGATAACTTTGCCTAATTTATTAAAATTTAAATTTAAAGCAATAGCGTTAATGGTAAAATCGCGTCTTTTTAGATCCTGTTTTATTGATTTTCCCCATTTAACTTTGTCGGGGTGGCGGGAGTCTGAGTAAGACTGTTCGCTTCTGTAAGTAGTTACTTCAAAAACTTCTTTGTTTTTGCCAACAATGCTGAAAGTGCCAAATTGGTTATTGTAAAAACTGTTTTTGGGAAAAAGTTTTTTCATTTGATTGGGTGTAAGATTGGTGGTAAAATCCCAGTCTTTGACTGATCGTTTTAAAAAAAGATCACGAACAGAACCGCCGACAATGTAAATTTCGGCATTATTGTCAACAAACTTTTTGACAAGATTGATTACCTTGACTGGTATTTTTTTGATAGGAAACATGATTTGATTTTAGCTTATTTAGGCCAACAAAAACACCCCGATGAATCGGGGTGTTTAAATTTACAGAAAAGAATTTTTAAGCTTTTTTAGCCGGTTTTTCAACTTCTGCTGTTTCTTCAACTTCTGGAATAGCTTCTACTTCTGGTTCCTCAACTGGAGGAGTTTCTTCGAAAACTACATCATCAGCCTGTTGCTGATCATCAGATGAATCATCGCTTTGAGCCGATGATCCGCCAAAAGGATCGGAGCTAGAAGACTGAGGAGGCGAATAAGATTGTCCTGATCCTGAATCTGAAGATCTGGGATGAGCTTCCCGAACTGTGATATTTCGGCCATCTAGTGGTTGATCGTTTAGACCTTGAATAGCGGCTTGTGCCTCTTCTTCTGTTCCCATTTCGATAAAACCGAAACCTCGGCTTCTGCCGGAGAACTTGTCTTTAATAATTTTTGCGGAAACTACTGTTCCGTATTGACTAAAGGCTTGAGCCAATGAGTCGTCTGTGCTTTGGTAAGAAATATTACCTACAAAAAGATTTTTTGCCATTTTTTTTTACTTTTGAACTTATAAATTAAGGACGCAAAATAACAGAGAAACAAAAAAGGAAATTTCTTGATACTACAGTTTAAAAATGAATCCTTATAACAGAACCCAGTTAAAATAACTATGTATCTGAGTTCTGGGGTTAAGTATAACAGAACGAAAAGGAAAAGCAATGAGAAGATAAATCTGAAATCAAAAATCTAAATTTCCAAATTAAACCCAAAATTATTTAATATTGTCATTACTGACAAACATTTTAAAATCATAAGTTGATAGAATGAGTAAGTGGCAAGTATAGTAAGAAAAAGTAAATTATTGGTAACGGATAAGACTAGTGCAGGAGAGTTGCTGGGAATTTTGTTGAAGAATAGAGGAGTAAAAAAAGAGGAAGTTGAGGGATTTTTGAAACCTGAAAATCCCGATAAATTAAATCTGAAAGAATTTGGTGTCGGTAAAAATGGATTTGAAAAAAGTGTAAAAAGAATTAAAAAGGCAGTTGAAAATAAAGAAAATATCTTGATTTATGGCGATTATGATGTGGATGGAATTACATCAACGGCGATTTTGTGGATGGCATTAAATGAAAAGGGGGGCAAGGTTTTGCCTTTTATTCCCGATCGGGAAAAAGATGGGTATGGAATCAAGTATAAAAGTTTTATAGAGTTTGAAAAGGCAAAGAATATTAAATTTTCTTTGCTTGTTACGGTGGACAATGGAATAGTTGCCAATAAAGAAATTAAAAGAATCAAAAAAAGAGATGTAGATGTGGTGATAATTGATCATCACCAAAAAGACGAAAATAAATTAAAAGTAAGTGGGATAATTCACTCGACCGGAACTTCGGCTAGTGTTTTATCTTGGCTTTTGGCAAAAGAATTCAGTAAAAAAGCCGATTTGGGTTTAGCGGCTTTGGGGGCGGTGGCTGATTGTGTACCACTCTTGGGGATAAATAGAAATATAGTTTATTGGGGAATCAAATATTTGCGAGAAAATCCTAATTTGGGTATTAAAAAATTGATAAAAACAGCAGGAGTAAAAATTGAGGATTTGTCCAGTTATCACCTTGGTTTTGTTATTGGACCAAGAATTAATGCAGTAGGCAGACTGGGAGATGCAACCGATGCCTTGAGATTATTATGCCTGAATGGAAATTTGCTGGATAAATACGCTGATAAATTAAATCAATTAAACATAGAACGGCAAAAACTACAAAAAAAATCTTTTGAAATGGCAAAGAAAGGGTGTGAATTGAATAAAGATCGAGTTATTTTTATCTCTGACAAGAAATATCACGAAGGCGTGATTGGACTGATTGCCGGTAATTTGACTGAAAAATATGGCTTGCCGGCAATTGTTATAAGTGAGAGTAAAAAAATTTCCAAAGGATCATGTAGATCGATAAAGGAGCTGGATATCATTAAGACTTTGAGGGAAACTGACAAACTTTTGATAGATGTGGGGGGACACAAGGGCGCGGCTGGTTTTAGTATTGAGACTAAAAATATTGAAGAATTTAGAAAAAAAATTATTAAAATTATTAACAAAAAATTGGGAAAAAAGAAAATTGAAAAGGCTATTGAAGTTGAAGCAGAAATGGAAATGGGGGCTGTAAAGCTTTCTAATTGTAAAGCTATTGAAAAATTATTGCCTTTTGGAATGGAAAATCAAGAACCTATGTTTTGGTTTAAAAATGTAAAAGTGGCTCAAAAAAGACTGGTGGGTGGTGATAAAAGTCATTTGAAATTGGTGCTGGGTGATAATTTTGTTGATGCCATTGCTTTTAAAAAAGGATATTTGTTTGAGCAATTAAAAACCGGAGCCTGTGTTGATATTGTAGCTGGGATGGAAATAAATAGTTGGGGAGGAAAACAAAAACCGCAGTTGATGGTAAGAGAGATAAATACTAATCACTAAACGTCAATTATTAATAACAGAACAAGACCGAATGTTGAAAATGTCTGTGACCTATGTAAAGAATTGACTTTATCAACTTGTGTGCTATAATGTGGGTTATGTTTAGAAATGATTACAAATTAGGACGAGATAGAGTATCGAGAGTTAGAACGGAGACGGGATTTCCTGTTCGCGATAAATTAATGGCAAGACATGGAATGAACGATTGGGCAGAAGCAGATGTTAGATTGAAGACAGAGTATCATGCCGAACTTGGATCTCCCACAATGACAAGGGTTGCAATAGAAACTAATCCAACTGAGTTTACCGGAAGAAGAGGGGCCATCTTGTTAGCTAAGAGCTATAAAAAAATAGTCCAAAGAAGTAGCGTTGGTGATAATGTGGAATACTTTACTAGAAAAAGAGAGCGTGTCAGAGTGAAAAGAGGTACTGCACGAAAGCAAAATCCGTATGCACGATAATGATTTTGAGAGGTTTTTTGATGTTTTTTAAAAATGTTTTGGATAAGAGAATACGACATTTGCCATTGTTGATAGATAGACGATCTGGACATACAAGGGTGAGAGTCGGGCAATAAGTTGGTGTCTGAAATCGAGCGTGGCTGTGGTAGACTAGGAAGAAATGAAGAGGACGGTTATATCTAAAACTTTGGGGTGTGTTGGGGAAAAAGTGAGACTTTGTGGGTGGATAAATAGTGTGAGAAGTTACGGTAAATTATCTTTTGCCGATTTGAGAGACAGGTCGGGCTATATTCAATTGGTTGGTAGTAAGGATCTGGGGAAATTGCATGGAGAAAATGTAGTGGAAATCACAGGAACTGTCAGAAACAGACAAGAGAAAAATTTTAATGAAAAAATAGCAACCGGAAAAATAGAAATAGAAGTGGAAAAAATTAAAGTTTTGTCTGAAAGTGGCGAATTACCTTTTGACATTTATAAACCCAAACTGGACGTATCACTACCGGTTATGCTTGATTACAGAAACGCGTCTTTGAGAAATAAAAAAACCGCTGATATTTTTAGAGTACAGGCAACTATAGTAAAGGCTTTTCGGGAATACATGAACAAAAATGATTTTGTTGAATTTCAGGCGCCAACTATTGTAGCAACCGCCACAGAAGGCGGATCGCAGGTTTTTGCTGTTGATTATTTTGACCAAAAAGCATTTATGGCTCAAAGTCCGCAGTTTTATAAACAAATTATGGTGTCTATTTTTGAAAGGGTTTTTACTCTGTCGCACGCTTACAGAGCTGAGCCAAGTGTAACAACCAGACATTTGACTGAATATGTTGGCCTGGATGTTGAGTTTGGATTTATAGACAGCTGGCTTGATGTGGTTGAAATGGCCGATAATCTGGTTAAGGCGATTTTTAATAAAATAAAACAAGAACATGCCGATATTTTGGAAGAATATGGAATGACAATTCCTGAAACTTGCAAAAAAACACCGGTTATAAAATTATCAGAAGCACAAGAAATAATTTTTGAAAGAACCAAGCGAGATATCAGAGGTGAGCCGGACATGGATCCTGAAGGAGAAAGGGGAATTTGTAAATGGTCTAAAGAAGAACATGGAAGCGATATGGTGTTTATAAGCCATTTTCCCACCAAAAAAAGACCATGGTATACATATCAAAATCCTAAAAATCCCAAAGAAACTTTAAGCTTTGACTTGATTGGGTGTGGAGTGGAATGGATCACAGGAGGACAGAGAATACACCAATACGACGTACTGGTGAAGAATATTAAAAAGATGGGGGCTGATCCAAAGGATTTTGAAATCCCCTATTTACAGGCTTTTAAATATGGTATGCCACCAGAGGGTGGATTTTGTATAGGGCTAGAAAGAATTACGCAAAATATTTTGGGCTTGGACAATATCAGACAAGCAACTCTTTATCCACGGGACATGGAAAGAATAGATATCAGATTATCAAATTTACGTAAAAAAAAGAAAAAAAACTTGTATGATAATTTGATTGAATTATTAAAAAAAGAAGAAGTTGAGTTTGAAGAAATTAAACATGAGGAAGTAAGAACATCACAAGAGGCGGCGGATGCTAGAGGAACAAAGCTAGAACAGGGTGCTAAAGCGTTGCTGATGTTTGCTGACGAGAAAGCTATATTAGTGGTATTGTCGGCAGCCGAAAAATTAGATAGTACTATTTTTAAAAAATTGTTTGGGATCAAAAATTTAAGGATGGCGAGTGAAAATGAAGTGGGAGAGATTAGTGGTGTAAAAATTGGGGCTGTACCACCGTTTGGAAATTTGTTTAATGTGCCCGTATATGTGGATAAAAACTTTTTGAAGAACGAAAAAATTGTCTTTAATGCCGGTTTGCGAACAAGATCAGTAATGATGAAATTAATCGACTTTGTGAGATTGGTTAAGCATAAAAAGGGTAATTATGCGAAAAAAGCGTAGTAGGATTTTGATTTTTTTAGGAGGCGGACTGGGATTTTTTTTGTGGTTTAATTTAATTGTTTCTAATCTAGACCGCAGGGCAATACAAACAAGAAAAGAAAATAACGTCTTTGCCAATTACCAACACCCATTAATACCAGTAACAAAAAATAAAACCAATTTTACCCCTGTTTTGAGTGCTAAAGCTTTTATTCTCCTAGATACAGAAACAAATACTATTTTGATAAGCAAAAAAGAAAAAGAAAGAATTTATCCGGCTTCCACTACAAAGTTAATCACAGCACTAACCGCTTTAAATATTTATCCCCTGGATGAAATTATAGAGATAGATACAGAATACGAAAATGGAAAGGTAATGGAGCTTAAGGTGGGAGAAAAATTAAGCATAAGAGATCTGGTAAAGGCTTTGTTGGTTCATTCTGCCAATGATGCGGCTTTTGTTTTGGCTAAACAACACAAAAATGGAGTGGATGGTTTTGTTAAAGAAATGAATGGAATTTTGAAAAAAAATGGATTAGAGGATAGTAATTTTGTTAATTACGACGGCATACATGACGAAAATCACTATTCAACTGTTTATGATTTAGCTCAGGTGGCACGATTGGCAATTAAAAATAAAACAGTGACAGAAACAGTAAAAATTAAAGAATTAAAAATAACAAGCAGGAATGGCACGGAACACTTACTGCTTAATACAAATGAATTACTGGAAACAGTGCCAGAAGTTGAAGGGCTGAAGACCGGGTGGACACCGGAGGCTGGTGGATGTTTTGCGGGATTGTTAAACATAGAAGGACACAGATTGATTAGTGTGGTGGCGCAAAGTGAGGATCGATTTGCGGATACTTTGCAATTACTTGAATGGGCGAAAAAGAACATTGAGTGGGAAGAATATTGATGGGATCCTTCGGTCGTAAAACTCACTCAGGATGACGGGTGGGAGAAAGGCGTCATTCTGATCCGCCAGTTGGCGGAGAAGAATCCCAAATGGAAGTTTAAATTCCGGGGAGATCCCTCGACTGCGCTCGGGATGACAGATAGATTATTCTGAAATCCAGGATGAAGATATAGCCGGAACATAAGCGGTAAAATCGTTATCGCCAGTAAATACAAAGATTGGTTGCATGTAATTAGTTAAACTACTGGGCTCAAAATAGGCCAAATTAACATTGCGAATGGAGACGGTGGCAGAAGAGTCTTGTATGGCCGGCCAATAATCACCTGCTTTTAATTCTTCCCATGCCTGGATGGCCGATTTGATGGGGTAAGTAGAAAAAGATTCACGATCAATCGGGGAATATTTGTAATCAACATCTATAATCCTTTTGTTTTCAACCGCTGAATTGCTGACCAGGACCGATACTGAAGACTTATCGGGCTTAGTGGAATAAATTTTCATATCTTTTTCTGGGTTTTCTCTTAAAAAATCTACTCTTATGGCATTGGCTTCTGAATGGGATAAAACTGAATGAAGACCATCAAAACTTATTTTCCAAAAAGTGATAGTTTGTTCTCCGGTCTCAAGATCTGGACCGAGTTTTCCGGCTGTTCTCAAAAAGGCTTTGGCCGTATCAATGGCTTGGTTTTTGTCGGGAAGTTTTCCAGAACCTTGTAAGGTTTGGTCTTTTTTGTATGGATATTCCAGCTTGAAACTGCCATCTAAGATATTCATGGTTAATGTTTTTTTAAAAGTAGTGTTTTGAAATTGGTAAACTCCGTCGTTAATTTTTATAGGCTGAGTTACAAAACCAAGACTTCTGGCTGTTTTTGTATCTTCTTCTAGAGCTAAGATAGTACTGGTGGGTCGATAGACTACATAAACCTTAGCGGAATCGGGAAATTCTGAAAATTTATCATCAGCTAATTCTAAAACAAAATCTTTCTTTTCTATTTTTTTTGACGGAAAAGTGATTGGTGGCAGTTTACCAAAACGAACTGTTGGAGGGAGCTTGGGCGGATGGGCCTTGCGATAAGCTTTGATTCCGGTGACAAGAAAAGACCAGGCAAAAGAAAAAAGAATAATACCTAGTCCGCCAAATTTAATTAGTTTTCTAGTACTGTAGGCAGTATGAGTTAAGGACATTAAATTGATTATAAACTAAAGAAAAGATTATTGGGGGGAAAATCCGACGGGATCCTTCGGTCTCCGCCAGTTGGCGGATCACTCAGGATGACGGTGAAAACTCAGGATGCTAGATAGAAATAATGATAAAATAGTAAAATGAGTGGTAAAAAAATAGTCAGAACCAGAATGGCGCCGAGTCCAACGGGAGAATATCAGATTGGGAACATGAGAACACTTCTTTATAACTATGCTTTTGCTAGAAAAAACAAAGGTCAGTTTATTATTCGAATTGAGGATACTGACAGAAAAAGGCTTGTTGCTGGAGCGCAAGAAAGAATGTTTGAAGTAATTAGAGACTATGGCTTTGACTGGGACGAAGGACCCAAGAAAGGTGGCAAATATGGTCCTTATATTCAAACAGAGAGGTTGGGTATTTATAAAAAATATACTGATCAATTGATAAAAAATGGTTTTGCCTATTGTTGTTTTTGCAGTGAAGAGAGATTGGATGAAATGAGAAAGTCACAGAAAGCCGATGGCAAATTACCAAAATATGACAGGAAGTGCCTGCAACTATCAAAAAGTGAGGTAGAAAAAAGATTAAAAGCAGGAGAAAAATATGTAATCCGGATGAAAGTTCCAGATAATGAGGTAATTGTTTGGACGGATTTTATCAGAGGAAAAATTTCGGTACCAAGCAAAGATATAGATGATCAAGTGTTGATCAAATCTGATGGAATTCCCACTTACCATTTTGCCGTGGTAATTGATGACCATTTAATGGAAATCAGCCACATAATGAGAGGACAGGCTTGGATACCTTCAACCCCGAAACAGGTAATTTTGTATAAATGTTTTGGTTGGAATATACCAGTATTTGCGCATCTAACTGATTTGATGGACCCAGAAAGGAGAGGGAAAATATCTAAAAGACACGGATCTTGGTCTGCCCGAAATTTTTTAAATGATGGATATTTACCCGAAGCCTTGCTCAATTTTTTGATGCTTTTGGGATGGAATCCCGGAGACGAAAGAGAATTTTTTAGCCTGGATGAGTTTATCGAAGAGTTTAGTTTGGAAAGATTACACAAAAAAGCGCCTGCTTTTGATAGAAAAAAACTTGATTATTTTAATAAACATTACATTCAGAAAAAAAGCGATAAAGAATTAGCAAAATTGTTGAAAACTTTTTTACCAAAAGTTGATGATGAAATATTGTTATATCTGGCTCCCCTGCTAAAAGAAAGAATCACTAGGTTGTCTGACGCAGTTGAATTAACTAAGTTTTTGTTTGAAGAGATTAAATATGATAAGGAAATGCTGTTGCAAAGAGGGGCAACAAAAGAGCTGGTAACAGAAATGATGGATAAGACAACAGAATTATTAAAAGAAACTAAGAATTGGGATGATGTTGTCAATATTCAAAATAAACTACTGGAGTTGATTAAAAAAAATAATTGGAATACGGGACAGTATTTTATGGTGTTTAGAGTGGCTTTGAGCGGACAAAAAATTACACCGCCAATTGTAGAATGTTTACCGATTTTAGGAAGAGACAAAACGATTAAAAGACTGGAAAGGGCAGTAAACACATTATAAATAGATTTGAGGGTTAGTGTGGGAAGTGGTAGAATAATTTATCTATGATAAGAAATACAGGACTGGGCAGAATTAAGCAGATAAAGAGAGTGGAGCAGGTGGTTTTTATGAATAAACTAAACAGAGAACTTGAAGAAAGAATGATACTTGCAGAGGCAATGGAAGATTTAAAAAGATTGGTGGTAGGAAAAATAGATGGTAAGACAGGAGAGTGCTAAGGTATAAAAGCTAAAATACCAAAGTTTTTTGGATTGAATTGTTTTTTTTAAGAGTTTGAGGGAAATTAAACCAACCAGAAAGCAAATTATGGCGTAAGGAAGGTAGGAGGAAAAAGACAACGATGCAAGATCTGTTTGCGTAACTCCAAACACAAGAGCGCCCAGCGAAGCGGGAATGAATAAGTAAAAAGAATATTCAAAGGCTTTTTGACTGCCAAGTCCACAAAGAAGACCGGCAAAAATTGTAGAAGCAGAACGGGAAATACCAGGAAAAATAGCCAACGATTGAAAAAGACCAATTATTATGGCTTTTTGGGGAGTAAGAAAAGTTTGTTTCCTTTTTTTGATTAATTTGACTGAAAAAAGCAAAAGACTTGTAACGAGAAAAGAGGCGGTGAGATATGTGGTTTGAGAAAAGAGAGAGCTAATCTGATCTTTGAAAATAAGAGTTACCAGAACAGCAGGAATAGAGCTTAAAAAAATAAAAACTAATTTGTTTAAAAAATCCTTGGATTGTTTTTTGAAAAAAAATATAACAGAAAAAAGAGTGGCCGTGTTAAGAAAAATATCGAAAGAAAGCGAAGGTGTAGAACCAAAAAGCTCTTGGGCTATAGCAAGATGACCAGAAGAGGAGACCGGAAGAAATTCAGTGATGGCCTGGATAAGGGCAAGGATAAGAGATTGATACCACAACATTTGCTTAGGATAACATTTTTATCTTCTTGGGGATTGTTTGCCACGACGAGCTTTGCCACCTTTACCAACCCGACGACGCTGACGGATACGAGAATCTACTCTTAACAGCTTGGCTTTTTTTAAAGGATCGCGAAGATCTGGGTTCTGTCGTTCTAAAGCCCTTGAAATGGCTAGGGCTAGGGCGTCTAATTGGCCTTCCTTGCCACCTCCAGAAGCTTTAGCTTGAAAAAAATACTTACCCAAAAGGCTGGTTAAAACAAAAGGTTTTTGATACTTAATCTTTTGGTGTGGAGATGGAAAATATTTCGATACAGAAATATTATTAACTAGAGATTCTTCTTTTCCTTTAAAAAGCTTGACAGTTACAATCGCACTACGACGTCTGCCGATTGCGTATATGTATTTTTTCATAAATTATTTTTGTGATCCTTCGGCAAGCTCAGGATGACGCTTGGGAGATAAACCTTTAAGCTTGCCTTGATAAGGATGATCTGCGGTTTTAAAGATTTTTAATCTTCGCATTCTTGGTTTTCGTAATTTGTTTTTGGCTACCATTCCATAAACCGATGCATAAATAACTTTTCTGGAATCTTTTTTCATCAAGTCTTTTAATTGAATTTCTTTTAAATTGCCAGCGTAACCAGAATGACGATAATAAATTTTGTCTTTTAGCTTTTTACCTGTAGTTTTTATTTTATTAGAATTAACAGCGATGACATAATCTCCCCAATCGTGATGATAACAAAATTGGACCTTATCCTTTCCGGTTAAAAGTTTGGCAATTTTTGTGCTAATGCGACCAAGAGTTTGGCCTTCTAGGTCGATGAAATGCCAATATCTTTTGATGTCTTTTATTGGTTTTATGGTTGTTATCTTTTTCATTTAGATTTTCCCCTTCGAGTAAGTTCGCTCTGACTTGTTTTCTTTTTCATTTTTATATTTTTGCGAGCGACTGCAAAAGTTGTTCCTACAGACGATTGTTGCTTTTGTTTTGCCTGAAACGAACTGCGCTTTAGCTTGTTTTTGAGCCCTAATAAATTTTTTGAACTTAAGCTTTCTTTTGTTTTTTTGCGGGCGACCGCAAGGGTCTCCCCTACATTAAAAGAAACAGTTTTGACAAAAGCTAAGTTAACTATTGTGGCATCGTCTCCTTGTCTTTTTTTAACTTTAGAAATTTTTAGGAAATTTGAATTTCTGTCCGGAAAAACTTTTAAAAAAGCTTCCTCAACTATTTTTACCCATTTTCTGTCCTGAAGATATCTATATAGATATCTTTTGCTACTTAAGTCTGCTTTTTTTATTCTAGTGCAGATTTTTTCTATTAAGGGAGAGACTGCCTCTGCCTTTGCCATGGTGGTATTAATACTACCATGAGTAAAAACAGCCCTAACCAAACTTTTGAGTAAAGCTTTTCGTTGATGATGATTTCTTCCTAGTTTTTTGCCGAATTTTCGATGACGCATATAATTAAATTCAAAATTTAAAATCTAAATTTCCAAAATTTTTAAACTTTTTTAATCTCTAATTTTTAATTTTTAATAAATTTTTACAATTCCCCACGGGATCCCTCGACCGCGCTCGGGATGACGGGTGTTTTCTAACTGAATCTCACTTTGATGAGTTATAGAAGTTACTTCCAATCGACTCCTTTTTCTTTGAGCCAATCATTAATGGTTTTGATTGATTTTTCTCCTACATTTTTGGCTTTTTTAACTTCAGAACTGCCATTTTGTATTAGGCTTTCTACGGTTTGGAAACCAGCCTTTTTCAAGGCATTAGTTACTCTTAGTGGTAATTCTATTTCTTCTACCGACACATCAGTGTTGAAGATGTTTAAATTAGATCCGATGGTAACAATTTCTTCTTCCTCAAACTCTTTTGGGTCAACGATTTGAGACAGGGAAACGATTAGGTCCTTGGTGGCTCTTTTAAGCGCTTCCTTTGGGTCTATAGAACCATCAGTCCATATTTCCATGGTCAGTTTGTCAAAATCATTTTTTTTGCCTAAGCGAATTGACTCAACCGAATAGTTGGACCTTAAAACCGGAGTAAAGGTAGCATCCAGGATAATTTCTCCTACGATTTCACTTTCTTGCTCTTTGGCAAGAGTAAAACCAATGCCTCTTTCAACAGTCAGCTCAATGTCTAAACTGGCTTTTGAATTTGTTAGAGTGGCAATATGCTGTTCTGGGTTGGAAACTTTACAAGTATCAGTATCAGCTATATCTGCGGCGGTGACAATAGACTTACCGCTTTTTGATAATTTGAGTACCGTTGGTTCGTTTTTGTTATATATGAACTTGATTTTTTTGAGGTTAAGGGAAATGTCAACCAAATCTTCTTTTATTCCATCTAGAGTAGTAAAAAGATGATTGGCACCCGCGACTTTAATTTTGGTAATAGCACTGCCGGGAATGGTGATTAGAAGTATTCTCCTAATGCTATTGCCTATGGTGTGGCCAAAACCCTTGTAGAGAGGACTTAGTTGGAATTTCCCATACTTTGCGTCCAGTTTAACCGTTTTCATATTAAATTTGCTTGTATCAATCATTTGTTTCTCCTTTATCTTGAATAATATTCAATAATTAAATTTTCATCTATATCTTGGGAAATTTGATCTCTAGTTGGTTTAGAAATAAATTTAACCTCAAGTTTTGTTTTATCAAGCGAAAGCCAGTCGGGGCATTTAAAATCTTTCTCAACAGCCCTTGGTTTTATATCTTTCTTTTTGGCGGTTTTTTTGTCAATGGAAATTTTGTCTCCAATTTTGACCGAATAAGAAGAGATGTTTAGTATCTTACCATTAACTAAAACATGCCGATGGCTAATAATTTGCCTTGAGTGAGATCTGGAATGTGCCAAACCGGAAACATAGACGATATTGTCCAATCTTGTTTCCAGAAGAACAAGCAGATTATCACCTAAAATACCTTTTAGACGCTTGGCTTTTTTGTAATAATTTTTTAGCTGGGTTTCCAGAATCCCGTAAATTCTTTTTAATTTTTGTTTGGCACGTAATTGAATACCATAAGCGCTGGGGCGACGAGATCTTTTTAGGCCATGCATGCCCGGAGGAACGGCACCTTTTTTTTCAATGGGGCACTTGGCTGACAAACAGCGAGTACCCTTGAGGTGCAATTTAGTGCCTTCCCTGCGACATAGCTTGCATTTTATATGTAATGTATCTCTTGCCATTTTTTGTTAGGTTCTTCTCCTTTTAGAAGGTTTGGGGCCATTGTGAGGGATTGGTGTAAGATCTGAGATTTTGTCAATGTCAAGATCCCTTTTGCCTCGAAGAAGACGCAAGGCGGCATCTCGCCCAACACCTGGACCCCTAATATAAACCGATAATTTTTTTATTCCATATTTTTGTCCTTCCGACAATACCGATTCAATTGCCCTGGTGGCAGCGTATGGAGTTGATTTGCGGGCCCCGCTAAAACCAACACTGCCAGAACTAGCCCAACAAATAGTGTTACCCTTTTCATCCGTAATGTTTACTATGGTGTTGTTAAAAGAAGATTTAATATAAAGCTTGGCATGAGCAATATTTTTATATTCCTTCCTTTTTTTATTTTTAGTTTTTTTGGTTATCATTTTTTAGAAAAATTATTTAAGGTTTTCTTGATTGAGTTGAATCAAGCTTTGCCCAGGCTTCCTTGCTAAGTGAACCGACAGTTTTTCTCTTGCCTTTTCTGGTTCTGGCATTAGTTTTTGTACGCTGTCCACGGACAGGAAGATCGACAATATGCCTGATACCTCTGTAAGATTTAATAGCCTTTAATCTTTTGATATCTTCTCTTATCTCCCTTCTTAAATCCCCTTCTGTTTTAAAGGATTCAAGAGCTTTGATTAGATTGCTAACTTCTTCCCGGGAAAGATCTTTTGTTCTTTTGTCGGGGTCAATTTTGCTTTTTTGCAATAATTGCTTGACCAATGTTTTACCAATGCCGAAAAACCTGGTGAAGGCTATTTCTACTCTCTCGTGATCTGGTATGTTTATTCCGGAAATTCTCATTTTACCTATCCTTGTTTTTGTTTATGTCTTTTGGTTTCACAAATAACATGCACCACCCCTCGCCTTTTTACGATTTTACACTTAGGACATCTGCGTTTAACGCTTGAAGAAGCTTTCATAGACTTGAGTATTGTACCCTAAAAAAGCGATAATATCAAAGATTAAAATTTGGACTAGTTTCTGTAGACTATTCTACCCTTATCACCGTCCGAACTGATGATTAAAGAAACCTTGTCTCCGGCCATAATTCTAATACGATGAACTCGTAATTTACCGGCAAGATGACCTATAATCTCTTTGCCGTCTTCTAATTTTACCCTAAAAAGAGTACTGGGTAAACATTCTGTAACTACTCCGGTAACAGGTGGTTCTTTTGTTTTGGTCATATTTTTATAAATTATTAATAAGTTGTTTTTGATTATTTTTATGTCGTCATCCTGAGTCCGATCAATTGGACGAAGGATCCCGTTGGGATTCTTCACTTTGTTCAGAATGACGAGATAGTTATTTAATACTTTTTTTAATTAGTAAATCGATTTTTTGGCAAATATCGGCAAAAATAGGATCTACCGGGCGATTGCCGTTGATATCAAAAAGCTTGTTTTGCTGTTGAAAATATTCAAGTATTGGATTTATAGTTTGGTTATATGATTTTTGCCTTTGGATAACAGCTTCTGCGGTATTATCATTTCTATCGGCCTTTTGGAATTTTTTACCATAATATTTTCGTCTTTTGATTATTTCTTCAATTGAAACATTAAGATGGATCAAAAGATCCGATGATTTTCCAAGAGAGTCTAGGTGGGCATCGACAAAAACAGCTTGATCAACTATTCGCGGAAAACCGTCTAAAATAAAGTTTTGATTATTAATTTTGTTTAAAGCATTAATTAAAACTGGATAAAGAATTTCTGCCGGGGTCCAAACGCCATTATCAACTGTTTTTTTTGCTTCTAAACCAAGTTTTGTGTTGCTGGCTATTTCGTCGCGCAACAGTTGACCCATTGATAAATGGGTTAGTTTGTATTTTTGGGCGATTTTTTGGGCCTGGGTGGATTTTCCACAGCCTGATGGACCGATTATGAATAGATTTAGTGGCATATTAGAATACAAATTTGTCGTAATTGTAGGTTTGGACGGCGTTTTCCATTTTTTTGGTTAACTCAATTAAAACCGAAACTACAATTAAAATACTGGTTCCACCTATATTTAGAGTGTTGATATTTGTTATGTTTTGGAGAATTGACGGAAAAATAGCCACCAATCCCAAAAAAAGAGCCCCTACAACCATTATGCGGTTGACAAGGTAAGTTAATCTTTTTTCAGTGGCTGAACCGGGACGGATACCCGGAATGAAAGCCCCAGATTTTCTGAGATCCTCGGCAATATCTTTTGGCTTAAAAACGACTGATGAATAAAAAAAAGTAAAAAACATGACAAATATAAAATAAAGTAGAGAATAAGGAATGCTATTTGGATTAAAAAATGAGGAAAAACTGGAGGCAAAAGAAGCAAGCTGTGGCTGAGGAGCTTTGCTTAAAAATTGACCGATTAAGGAAGGAGCTGAGGCTAGGGACATGGCAAAAATTATGGGCATGACTCCGGTACTATTTATTTTTATGGGCAGAAAAGTAGATTGGGCTCTTCTGGCATAATGAACCGGAATGCGTAAAACAGCTTCCTCTACAAAAACCACCCCTCCCACTAAAACCGTGATCAATAAGAGAAAAATTGATAAATTTAAAATATTTTGGGGGTTAGAAAAATCCGTAATATTGGCCGTTTGAAAGAAATTAATCGGCAAACGAGCGATAATACCGGCAAAAATAATCATAGAAGTGCCATTGCCGACACCGTAGGTATCAATCAATTCACCCAAAAAAATCATAATCATGGTACCGCAAAGCATGCTGGCAATGAGAGCAACTAAAAGGAGAGGGGACAAGGTGCCTATTATGTTTTGCGAACGCAAGATACCATACATACCAATAGCCTGAACTATGGCCAAAGGAATAGTGATAATGCGGGTGTATTGGTTAATTTTGGCCCGTCCATATTCCCCTTCTTTGCTTAACTCTTCTATTTTTGGAATAACTAGGGCAAAGAGCTGGAACATGACCGAAGCGTTTATGTAAGGTCCTAAACCAAGAGCAACAATAGAAAAATTTGCCAGGGTACCGCCGGAAAAAATATCTAACAGAGAAAGCAGTTGGTTAGATGAGAAAAAACTTTTTAAAAGTTCCAGATTTATACCCGGAACCGGAATGTGGGCTATAAATCGGAAAAGTATAAGGAGGACGATGGTAATTAGCAACCTGTTTCGTAAGTTAGGAACCTGAAAACTTTGTAAATAAAGAGATAGAAGTTTATTCTTTTTTTTCATTAATTTATCTTAGCACCAGTTTTTACCAATTGATCTTTGGCTGTTTTGGAAAAAGAAATCTCCTTAAAGACAAAAGATTTGGTGATTTTTTCTTTTGAAGAAAGAATCTTAACGCCGGTTTTTCTTAATATTGATTCCGGGATTTTTGAAGCCTGACTTAGGGCTTTGATATCAATTAAGTCTCCGTCTTTAAACCATTTGTGTAATTGCTCTAGACTAAAAATGGTTGTCCTTTTCTGTAAGCCCTTTAATCTACCTTTGCCTCTTAAAAATGGTAATCTTTTTATCCAGCCTTTTTTGATTTTGGTACCATCAAAAGTTAACTTGACCTTTCCCCTGGCTTTGCGACCTTTGGCACCACGGATAGTAGTGTGGCCCCCTTTTTTTGAACCATAACCGCGGCCAATTCTTTTTTTTGATTTGGTAGTGGTTTTTGATAATTTGCTTAATATACTTTTCATGATTTTAATTTGGATAAGGCTTTGAAAACGGCCCAAACGTTAACAGATTTGTTTTTGGAACGGATTATTTTTGAAGCAACATCCTTGATGCCGGCTAATTCAAGTACGGCTCTGACAGGACCGCCAGCAATAAGACCGCCTCCTTTTCTACCCGGCTTGATCAAAACCACTGCGGATTTAAATTTAAATTTGATCTGATGAGGAATGGTTCCATCGACAATTTCTACGTTGATTAGGTTTTTTTGGGCTTTTTGAACTCCTTTTTTGATTGCGTCGGCCACATTTTTTGCTTTGCCAAGAGCAACTCCTACTCTGGATTTTTTATCGCCAGAAACTACCAGAGCCGTAAAGGAAATTTGGTTTCCCCCTTTGGTTTTTTTTGAGACTCTTTTAATTTGGACTACTTTTTCTTGAAATTCTGAGTCTTTTTTGTTTTGATACCGATTATTCATATTAAAAAATTAAACCACCCTGCCTGGTGGCATCTGCCAATGCTTTAACACGACCGTGATATTTGTAACAACCACGGTCAAATTTGATTTTTTTGATATTTTTTTTGAGTGCAAGTAGAGCAATTTTTTCTCCAACCAATTTAGCCTGTTCAATTTTGTTAATTTTGCTGTTTTTAAGTTTTTGTGAACTGAAAAAAACAAGAGTTTTACCGTGTTTATCGTCAATTATTTGGGCCAATATATGTTTGTTTGATCTAAAAACAGAAAGTCGGAATAGCCCCTTGCCAACAGAGAGAAGTTTATTTCTGACTCTTTTTTGCCTTTGATATTTTGGGTTTTTTTTAATCATTTTTTATGCTTTGGCGGTTTTGCCTGGTTTAAGTTTGATATATTCATCCTTGTATCGAATACCTTTGCCTTTGTATGGTTCTGGTTTTCTTATTTTTCTAATATTGCTGGCAATTTGTCCGACCAGTATTTTATCATAACCAGAAATTGTGATTTCTGTTTCTTTCTGGACATCAATATTGATACCTGTGGGTATATCAACTTCTACGGGATTGATGAAACCGGCATTTACGATAAGCTTCGAACCGGAAACCGTAGCTCTGTAACCAGTGCCACGAATTTCTAATTCTTTTTTCCAAAGTTCAGTGACTCCCTTGACCATATTTTTTATCAAAGAGCGGATGGTGCCGTGAAGCGATTTTACTTTTTTCTCTTCGGACAAACGTTCAACAATTATTTGGTCATCAACTAATTTTATTTTTATTTTATGAGGAATATCCAAAAAAAGCTCCCCTTTGGGGCCTTTAACTGTAACCGAAGTTTTACCAATAGAAACGGTGACTTCTTTTGGTATTAGTATTGGCTGTTTTCCAATTTTTGACATATTTTTTACCAGATTTCGGCGATAATTTCACCACCGACGTTTTGTTTCTTTGCTTCCTTGTGAGAGATAATCCCTGTTGAAGTAGAAACTATAATTAATGAATTTTTAGTTTTTCCCCAAGGCAGGGAACTGACCGGCGAATAAATTCTTCGACCAGGTTTAGAAAAAATTTTTAAATTAGTAAAACTTGGTTCTTTGTCGTTATAAGAAAGTTTTAGAGTAATGATTTTTTTGGTTTTACCTTCGACACTAAAATTATCCAGATAAGAGTGTTTGACCATCAACTTTGCAATCGATTCTCTGGTTTTAGACGAAGGAGATTTAATAGTTTTTTTGCCTACTGCATAGGCATTTTTTATTCTAACCAAAAAATCTAATATTGGACTACTGTGCATATTTTATTTAATTTTTAATTTTTTAATTTTTTAATTTTTTTATAATTCCGACGGGATCCTTCGGCAAGCTCAGGATGACGGATTTTGTTACCAGCTGGATTTTTTGACTCCAGGTAATAAGCTCTTGTGAACTAATTCACGAAAACATAGTCTACAAAGACCAAAAAATCTGATAAAACCACGAGGTCTGCCACACAAGGAACATCTGTTATGGTAACGGGTTTTAAACCTTAGTTTTTTATTTTCTCTTGCTATTTTTGCTTTATTGGCCATATTGATAAATCACAAATTTAAAATCTAAATTTCCAAATAAAATTAATTACTTTCTTTGTCTTCTTTTTTAAATGGTAAGCCTAGGGCGGATAATAACATTTTTGCCTCCTCTTTTGAAGAGGTGCTGGTAACGAGGGTCACCTGAACCGATCTAATTTGCTTAACTTTGTCAAGGTTAATTTCAGGAAAATATGTTTGATCTTTTATAACAAGATTGTAATTGGCCCCATTGTCAAATGAATTGGCCGATAAGCCACGAAAATCCCTTAATCTTGGTAAAACCAGGTTGAATAATTTTTCGACAAAATCATACATTTTGCCACTTCGCAATGTAATTTTGAGTGCTAAGGGGTCGCCCTCTCTTAATTTGAAACTGGCCTCTGATTTTTTGGCACAACAAAGTTTTGGTTTTTGCCCTGTTAGGGCCATTAATTCGACTCCCGCCAGCTCAAGAATTTCTTTATTTTCTTTGGCTCCCTGTACTCGACAATTAATGACTACTTTTTGAAGCATGGGTACGGCATTAATATTGCCTTTGTTTAACTTTTGCCAAAGTTCTTTTTGAATTTTTTGTTTAAATTGTTGTTTTAGCATATTGTTTTATTTTTTACTTATTTCCTTATCAATAATATTTTTGCATTTTTTACAAACTCTGAATTTTTTATTTGTTTTATCCAGCTGATAGCCAACCTTTGTTTTTTTCTGACAATTGGGACATATTAATTGAACCTTGGAAACATAAAGAGGTTTTTCTATCTCTATGATTCCCCCCGGCTGATTAGATTGAGCCTTGACGTGTTTTTTGTAAATGTTTAAACCCTTTATTAAAACTTTTAGTTTCTTAGGTAGACAACGAATTACCTCACCTTTACGCCCCTTATCCTTACCGCTTAAAACTTGTATTTTGTCTCCTTTTTTTATTTTCATATTAATAAACCTCTTTGGCCATGGAAGCAATTTTACTAAAACCTAAATCTTTGATCTCGCGAGCGATTGGTCCAAAAATTCTTGTTCCTCTGGGATTATTTTGGTTGTCTATTATAACACCAGCATTATCACTAAAACGAATAAACGAACCGTCTTTTCTGCCTATTTCTTTTTTTGTCCTGACAATGACCAGTTTTACTTTTTCTTTTTTCTTAACAATACCAGAAGGAATGGCTTCTTTTACTACTGCCAAGACAATATCTCCTATTGTACCGCTTTTGTGATGATGACCGGTATAGATATGGATAACCTGAAGTTTTTTGGCTCCACAATTATCTGCCGCTTTAATAATACTTCTTAGTTGCAACATAAATTTATCCTAATTATTTAACTGATTTAATGATTTTTAAGGTAGTAAATTTTTTGGTTTTACTTAAAGGACGAGATTCCCTGACTCTAACAATATCCCCTTTTTTGGCATTTAAATTGTTGTCAACATATATTTTATGTTTTTTCTTAATGATTTTTTTGTAAATTGGGTGTTTACGTTTGTAATCAAAAGTGACCACAAGAGTACCCTGCATTTTGTCAGAAACAACTGTTCCAGTAAAAATTTTACCGTTTTGAGACTGGTTGCTTTGTTTATTATTTGTTGTCATTGTTTTTTGTAGATTCCTCCTCCAGAGGCGGACTGCGCTTTGGCTTGCTTTCATTAATTAATGTTGAAATGAAAGATATCATATATTTTGATTTTTTTATGACCGAAGTGTCTTTTATTTGCCCCATGGAAAGTTTGAAACAGTCTTGGGCTAATTTTTTTCTAATTAACAGCAATTCGGCTTTTAGTTGTTCGATGCTTTTTTGTCGGTAAGCGATTTTATCCGTTTTTTTGATCATTTTTATTTTTTTCTCACAATTTTGGTAACTACTGGTAACTTAGAAGAAGCTCTTTTTAAGGCTTCTAGGGAAATTTCTTCCGACACACCGGAAATTTCAAAAATTATTCTGCCGGGTTTGACGACACAAACGTAACCACAAACATCTCCTTTCCCTGCCCCAAGCGGAGCACCTGCTCCTTTTTGTGTAATAGGTTTGTCTGGAAAAATTCTTATCCAAACTTTGGCTTTTCTTTTGGTGTAGTTGGTTATTGCTTTACGGGCTGCTTCTATTTGGTTTGGAGTAAGCCAAGATCTACCAATGGCTTTTAGCCCATATTCACCGAAATTCATTATAGCACCCTTGGAATTACCACGCATTTTACCTCTAAACTGTTTCCTAAATTTACTTTTTTTTGGTTGTAACATATTAAATTTTTTATCCCAGACAAATAAAAACCTTAACTCCAATATAGCCGGAACGAGTAAGGGAGGGACATTCATAATAATCAATTCTTGATCTTAGGGTACTTAAGGGAACTTTACCTTGAGAAAACTTTTCCCGACGGCTAATTTCGGCACCGTTTATTCTGCCCGAAAGAACGATTTTAACTCCCTGTGCTCCTGAACTCATGGCCCTTTCGATTGCAGATAAAACTATGCGTCGATAAGGCATTCTTTTTGTTAACTGATAAGCAATTTTTTCTGCTACTAACTTCGATGATAATTCTGGAATTTTAAATTCCTCTACCTGTATATCCAAATTCTTGTCAGACGGAAGCTTGGTGATTTGTATTAATTCTTTTTTGGTTTGCTCCAGTTCACTACCTCCGCGACCAATGACTATGCCGGGACGACTAACAACAAGTGTAATTTTTATGCGTTTGTTAAATCTTTGTATTTTGGTAGAAACCAAACCGGCGGTGTAGCATTTTTTTTGAACATAATCTCTGATTTTTTTGTCTTCTAAAAGAAAGGATGCATAATTTTTTAGAGAAGCAAACCAGGAAGACTGACAAGGCGGTGCATTGTCGATTTTTCCCATTCTAAAACCGATAGGATTAACTTTTTGTCCCATATTAATTAAATCTAAAATTTAAAATCTAAATTTCCAAATAATTTATAAATAATTGCTAATTGCGTATTTTAGCAGAAATAATAATTTTTAGACGACTATGTCTTTTTTGAATCAGTCCCCGAGCAAAACGAGAACTGTGTGATTTATCCATACGTTTGAATTTAATAGAGTCGTCCACTTGGACTGAATGAAAAGACATTGTATTTAAATCTAAGTTTGGATTATTTTTTACGTTAGCTATGACGGCTTTGACATTCTTGTAAAGAAGTCTGGCTGATTTAGAATTGGTTAACTTTAGTCTAATTAATGCTTCTTCCGGCTTGAGTTTTTTGATTGTGTTGGCAAGAATTCTAAGCTTGCGAGGGGAGGCTTTGATATTTTTGTTAGTATGACTAACCTGAAATATCTTTTTTTCTTTATCAACAGGCTTTGATATTGGTGAAGATTTAACTGGTTGTTTTTTGATAAGTTTTGGCATATAGGTTTAAGTTTTTTCAAGAGTTCTTTTTACAACACGTCCATGGCCTCTAAAGGTTCTGGTTGGGGCAAATTCACCTAATCTGTGACCAACCATATCTTCTGTAATATAAACTTCAATGAATTTTTTTCCATTGTGAACCAGAAAAGTATAAGCAATAAATTCTGGTGGTATCTGACTAGACCTGGCCCATGTCTTAATAGCACCGTCGCCGGCTTTTTGCTTAGCAACTTTTTTGCTTAAGTTCTGGTCTATGTATGGTCCCTTTTTTGAACTTCTAGACATATTTTTTAATTTATTCTCTTAATTATTAACTTGTTTGAATATTTTTTCTTTTTTCTGGTTTTTTTACCTAAAGCTGGTTTCCCCCATGGAGTTTTTGGATGCATACCTATACTGCTCTTACCTTCGCCTCCGCCATGTGGATGGGAATCGGGATGTTGAACTACTCCCCTAACCGTAGGACGAATACCGCGGTTTCTTTTGTCCCCTGCTTTTTTAAGTTTGATGTTGGCCAAATCTGCACGACTTAATTGACCAATGGTGGCTTTGCAATCTATATTAAATAATCTTAGTTCCCCTGAGGGAAGTTTAATAATGGCTTTTTGACCGTCGATGCTTTGGATATAAGCGGCAGAACCTGCACTTTTGACAAACTGAGCACCCTTGCCTGGTTGAATTTCTAAACAATGGAATGGAACTCCGGCCGGGATTTTGCTTATCGGTAAACAGTTTCCTTCTTTGATATCAGCGTCTGGTGAAGAAACAACATAATCATTAATTTTTAGTTTTTGAGATGCTAATATATAGCTTTTACTGCCATCGGCATAACTGAGTAAGGCAATATTTGCGGTTCTGTTAGGGTCATATTCAATAGCAACTACCTTTGCTTTTATTCCTATCTTATTTCTTTTCCAATCAATTTTTCTTAAAAATCTTTTGTGTTCTCCGCCCTGGTGCCGTACTGAAATTTGTCCGGAAGAATCCCGGCCGCTTTTCTTTTTTTTAATTTTTAATAGTGATTTGATTCTTTTGTTTTTTGTCATTATTTTTTATTTCTGCCAGAGACAGACTTTGTTTTTTTCTTTTTTGAAGAAAAAAGATCAAGCTCGGTTCCCGTTTTTAATGTTATGATAGCTTTTTTTCTATTAATCTTGGTATATGTTTTTCTGTTTTTCCAATTTGTTTTTGTTTTTCCCTTAAGTTTGATAGTGTTGATTTTTAAAGGCTTAATGGAAAAAAGTAAAACAAAAGCTTGGAAGATTTGCCCTTTGGTAGATTTTGCCGCAACCCAAAAATGATATTTACCCTTGGAACGATCAATAAGTGATTTTTCGGTATTTATTGGTTTTAATATTATTTTATCTGGTGCAATCATTTTATGTTTTGTTTAATTCGTCTAAGGATTTTTTGCTGAAAATCAAAAAGCCCTGTCTACTTAGTTGATAAGTACTTAAAGATTTAGACGAAAATACGGAAATAAAGGGTAAATTCTTGAAAGCGCGTTTAATATTTTGACTTGAGTCAGATATTATAATCCCTATTTTTTTGCTTTTTGATAATACTTTATCTTTGGCTTTTAGTCCAGTAATAAGACCTAAGGCTTTCTTTGTTTTTGGAATAATTTTGTCAAAATCCTTGACAGCTAAAATTGATTTATTAGTTAAGAAGAGAGATAAAATAGTTTTTGTGGCCAGTTTTCTCATTTTTTTAGTTAATCTCAGTTTATAATTCTGTTCGCCTCGGGGACCATGGGCTATACCTCCACCGACAAAGATTGGGGCTCTCATATCTCCATGTCTGGCACGACCAGTTCCCTTTTGGGCCCAAATTTTTTTGGTTGAACCCCTGACTTCGGACCGATTTTTGGTTTTGGCCCTAGCTTTTCTTTGGTTGGATAAATAAACCCTTGCTGATTGAGCCAATAATTGGGGATTAGGCTTAAGGCCAAAAATAGACTGGTTTAAGTCTAAACTACCTGTTTTTTTGGCTTCTAGATCGTAAACTGGAATTTTAAAAGAAATTTTGTCTGGGCTTTTTTTTACTTTTTTCACTTTGTTACTCCTTTTACTTCTAGCGCAGACTTAGCTGACGCTTGCTTTTTAACTATCAACCATGAATTTTTGTGTCCCGGCAAGTCACCTTTGATACTAACTTGATTGTTATCTTTGTCAAAAGCAATAATTTCCAAATTTTGAACTGTAATTTGCTTATTACCAAAATGGCCTGGCATTTTTTTACCTTTAATAACTTTTCCGGGAGTTTGAGCGCCTATAGAGCCTGGAGCCCTGGTACGATCCGATTGACCCCTGGTAACAGGCTGGCGATGAAAACCATGTCTTTTTATAACACCGGAAAAACCTCTTCCCTTTGATTTTCCTGTAACGTCTACCAATTCTCCCAAGGAAAATACAGATTCAAAATTAATTTCTGATCCGATTTGGGGTAAATCGTCAGAAATAAGCTTGAATTCGATAAATCTTGACGGGGTCTTTTTGATTTTGAGCTTCTTAAGTTTTGATAAAATCGCGTTGCTTAATTTCTTTTTGTGTCCATAGCCAAATTGAACTGAGTTTGGCTTAGTATGACTGGTTTTAACCTGAGTAACGACAATAGGTAGTGCCTGACACTTGGTGATAGGAATACAGGTACCATCTTCTCGAAAATTCCGAGTCATGTCCCCTTTTTTTATTATGAAACCTGAAATCATAGTTTTACATTTTAATTTCTACCTCAACCCCAGACGGCAAGTCCAAATGCTGAAGACGATCTATTGTTCTTAGGCTGGTGCTAACGATATCGATAAGCCTTTTATGTATCAGAACTTCAAAATGTTCTCTGGCATCTTTGTCTGTATGTGGACTAGTTAGAACAACAAATAGTTTTTTTTGGGTTGGCAAAGGGACAGGGCCGATAATTTTAGCGCCAGCGGTAACCGCAGCTTCAACTATCTTTAAAGCCGCTTCATCGATAACCCGATGATCAAAAGATTTTAATCTGACTCGTATGCGGCTACCTTTTGTCATCTTTTATTGGATAATTTCGGTAATGGCTCCCGCCCCTACTGTTAATCCACCTTCCCTGATGGCAAAGCGTTGACCTTTTTCCATGGCAATTGGTTTGATCAGCTCGATAATAACGTTGGCGTTATCTCCCGGCATAACCATTTCTACGCCTTCTTCTAGAAGGACATTTCCGGTAACATCGGTAGTTCTAATAAAAATTTGAGGCCTGTATCCAGCAAAAATTGGTGTGTGTCTTCCGCCCTCTTCTTTTTTGAGAAGATATATTTCAGCCTTAAATTTGGTGTGTGGAGAGATTGTTCCTATCTTGGCAAGAACTTGACCTCTTTCAATTTCATTTTTCTCTATACCACGGAGCAAAATACCAACATTGTCTCCAGCCTGGCCCTGGTCGAGCATTTTGTGAAACATTTCTACTCCCGTAACTACTACTTTCTTGGTATCTTTTAGACCAACTATTTCAACTTCGTCGTTGATCTTAACAAGGCCTCTCTCGATCCTCCCCGTAGCTACCGTTCCCCTGCCTTTTATAGAGAAGACATCTTCTATCGGCATCAAAAATGGCTTATCCAGTTCTCTTTTTGGTTCTGGAATGTAAGTGTCGAGAGTGTTCATCAATTCCTTGATTGATTCAATTGATTTCTCGTCACCCTCTAACGCTTTTAATGCTGAACCCCGAATAATTGGTACTTTATCGCCATCAAATTTGTATTTATTAAGAAGTTCTCTTATTTCCATCTCAACAAGATCAAGGAATTCGGGGTCTTCAACTAAATCTACTTTGTTTAAGAAAACTACTAAGGCTGGTACGTTTACCTGTTGGGCCAAAAGAACATGTTCCCTGGTTTGAGGCATGGGACCATCCGGCGCGGAAACAACAAGAATAGCGCCGTCCATTTGGGCTGCACCTGTAATCATGTTTTTGACATAATCAGCGTGTCCGGGACAATCGATGTGAGCATAGTGCCTTTTTTCTGTTTCGTATTCCAAATGAGCGATAGCAATAGTAACGATTTTGTTTTCATCCCGAACCGTACCACCCTTGGCGATATCAGCATAACTTTTTGGGTTACCGGCTACCTTTGCCATAGCGGCACTTAAGGTGGTTTTCCCATGATCTACGTGTCCAATGGTACCAACATTAATATGAGGCTTGTTTCGAATAAATTTTTTACTATCTGACATTTTTTCTCCTTTTTTTTTAGAATCTTAATAATAATTGATTTTATACTAATTTTGGCATAAAAACAGCTTTATGATTTTACCAACTGTAACAACTGTTTGCAAGGCTAACAAATTATTTTTTGTCTTGAGTTGGATTTTTGGCTATAATCAATTCTTCTTGAATATTTTTTGGTACTGGTTCGTAACAGGAAAACTCCATGTAAAAGCTTCCCCTACCTTGGGTTAGACTTCGAATAACGGTAGCATAACCACGAACAGCTTCTAGAGGAATTTTGGAATTAATAGTGGTAAAACCCAATAATTCTTCCGTGCTTTCTATTTGGCCACGCCTGGAAGAAAGATCTCCAATAACAGTTCCTAAGTATTCGCTAGGAACACTTACTTCAAGTTTCATTATTGGTTCTAGGATTATGGGTTTGGCGTTTTTTACGCCTTCTTTTATGGCAAAGGATCCTGCTAATTTGAAAGCATTGTCAGAAGAGTCAACGTCATGATAGCTACCATCATAGACCGTTACTTTTAAATCCACCACCGGATATCCAGCGATGATGCCATTTATCAAGGCTTCCTTTACACCTTTTTCTATAGATGGAATGAAATTGCTTGGAATAGCACCGCCCTTTACCGCATTGACGAATTCAAAACCCGTGCCTCTGTCTTTTGGTTCAACTTCAATATTACAATGACCGTATTGCCCATGACCGCCACTTTGGTGGATATATTTACCCTCGGCTTTGGTAACGGAGGTAATTGTTTCTTTGTAAGCAACTTGAGGTTGACCTGTTTTAACATTTACCTTAAATTCTCTTTTGAGACGATCTATTATAATATCTAAATATAGTTCTCCCATGCCGGATATAATAGTTTGACCGGTTTCATGGTCAAATCCTACTCTAAAGGTTGGGTCTTCAGATGCTAGCTTGTTGAGAGCTGTGCCCATTTTTTCCTGGTCATCGGCAGAAGCCGGTTCAATAGCTAGTGAGATAACCGGGTCAGTAAAATTAATCGGAGACAGAGAAATCTGCATATCCTTATCACAAAGGGTGTCTCCAGTAGTTGATTCTTTTAATCCTATACAAGCGACTATTTCTCCTGCATGACCCAGTTGAATACTTTCCCGTTTATCAGCGTGCATAAGCAATAGCCGACCTATTCTTTCTTTACTTTGTTTGTTGGGATTATAGACTTCTGATCCAGCTTTAAGAATTCCGGAATAAATTCTTACATAAGAAAGCGTACCCACATGAGGATCAGTCTGAACTTTAAAAAGGAGGGCTGATAAAAATTCATCGTCTGATGGTTTCCTAATAATTTCTTTTTCTGTTTGTGGACCAAAGCCTTTTATTGGCGGAAGATCCAATGGAGACGGTAAATAGTCAACAATGGCATCAAGAAGTGGCTGTATACCCTTATTTCTCCATGCAGAACCACAGTAAATTGGAAACAATTTTCTTTCTATGGTGGCTTTTCTTAAAACTTTTTTGAGTTCTTCTACTGAAATTTCTTGATCATTTAAAAATTTTCCCATAAGTTTTTCGTCTTCTGCGGCAATTTGTTCTATCATTTTGTCCCTAGCCTCTTGGGCTCTATCTTTATATTCGTTGTCAATCTTCTTGACGCTGTATTCTGTCCCTTTTTCGTCTTTGTCCCAAATAATCATTTTCATTTCCATCAGATCAACCACACCCATATGCTCATGTTCTTCACCTATTGGAATAACCATGGGAATAACGGGGGCTCTTAGTTTTGTTCTTATGCTTTCCAAGCACATATTAAAACTGGAGCCAACTTTATCCATTTTGTTTACAAACACAATTCTAGGTACGCCGTATTTATCGGCTTGGCGCCAAACCGTTTCTGACTGGGCCTGAACTCCAGCATTACCGTCAAAAATCATAATGGCCCCATCAAGGACACGCAAAGATCTTTCGACTTCTGCAGTAAAATCTACATGTCCTGGGGTATCGATAATATTAAAACGATTATCTTTCCAAAAAGTGGTGATACAGGCCGATTGAATTGTTATTCCCCTTTCTCTTTCTTGTATCATAGTGTCCGTAGTTGTAGTTCCTTCATCAATAACACCCATTTTGTGGATTTTCCCCGTATAAAAGAGTATTCTTTCTGTACTGGTGGTTTTGCCTGCATCAATATGAGCAATGATTCCGATATTTCGGACTTTAGCCATATTTACGTCTTTGGTAGTAATTTTGTTATTTGTGTCAGTCATGAATTAAAATCTGCTGTTGCTATGTTAGCGACAGCAGTATTTTCTATATTAACACGATGCAGTTTATTTACAAGAATTAATGTAATAATTGAGTAATTTAAATATATGAAGAAAAAAATAGCGGTTGTGGGTGGTGGATTGACAGGCTTGGTGATTGCTTATAGATTGGGACAAAGGGGATATAGAGTATCTTTGTTTGAAAAAGCAGACAAGCTAGGTGGTTTACTGAGTAGCTTTAAGCTTGAAAAAACATATTTGGAAAAGACATATCATCATATTTTTAAAACTGATAAAGAAATTATTAACTTAATTAAGGAACTGGAATTAGAAAATAAGCTGGTTTGGAAAGACAGTTCGATTGGTCTTTACCTTAATAAAAAAACCTATGCTTTTGTGTCAGCTATTGATCTTTTAAAGTTTGAGGCCCTTCCCTTGATTGATCGGTTAAGAATGGGAATGGTTGGATTGTATTTACAAAAAACAACAAATTGGAAAAAGTTTGAAGGGGTTTCCGCTGATCAATGGATGAAAAAAATGTGTGGGAAAAAAGCCTATGAATCCGTTTGGAAACCCTTACTTATTGGTAAATTCCATCATTTTTATAAAGATGTATCAATGGCTTGGCTATGGGCAAGAATACACATTAGAGGAAAATCGAGTAATGCTTTTGGAAAAGAAAAATTGGGGTATTTGGAAGGTGGTTTTCAACTAATTACAAACAAATTGATAAAGAGGATTGATGATGATGGAGGTAAAATTTTTTGTAAAAGTGAGGTTGATAAAATTATTGATAATAAAATTTGGATTAAAGGAAAAAGTAGAAAATTTGAAAAAATAATTTGCTGTATAGATTCGAATAATTTCGCTAAATTAATTGAAGATAATAAAAAAATAAATAAAAAATATTTGAAAAAACTAAAAAGCATTGAGTATCTTGGAGCCTTAAATCTGGTTTTTACGACAAAGCAAAACTTAAGCAATTATTATTGGCACAACATAAATGACTCAGAATCTCCCTTTTTGGCTTTTATCCAACATACTAACTTGATTGACAAAAAAATGTATGGAAACAGACATGTTTACTATATGGGAACATATCTTTCGGCAGATAATAATATGTGGAAAATGGAAGATGAAAAGATTTATAGCTTGTTTTTGGCTTACTTAAAAAAGATATTTCCTGCTTTTGAAGCAAAAAAGATAGAGAAAAAATATTTATTTAGATTAGAAAAGGCGCAACATTTGGTCAATTGTGATTATGAAAAAAAGATACCTGCTTATAAAACTCAACTAGATAATGTATTTTTGTTTAATTTTTCTCAAATTTATCCGGAAGACCGCGGATTAAATTATGCAGTAAAAGAGGGAAACAAGGCGATTGAAGTATTGGAGTAAAAATTACTCAATCAAGTCTGCCGATTCTGTTGGAGTTAAAATTGGGGTTTCCGTTTCTGTTTCTGTCTCTGTTATATCTTCATCAATGTCTTGATTTGATTTTGATAAGTCAGTAGCAATTATAAAAACCATATCGTAGGTGCTGTCTTCGTCTAGGCTATCATTAAAATCCGCCGTCGAAAAAGATACCAAATTACTAATGAAATAATTTGATATTTCTCCGAGGGATTTTTTGTAGTTTACCGTATTGACAGTTAATTCATCGTTGCTATTTCCAACCGCAATGTTATCAAAACCGAGTTCGACCAGGTCTTTTTTGAGGGTGGCAGCTTGACCGTTAATTTCGGTGGCATTCAGAACCTGTATTTTACTTTCTTTGTCTACTTCGACCTGTTTGGTTTCCGGTGTTGGAGTGATAAGTAAGGTGGGAGACGGTGAAAGCCTATTTTCATCCTCTTGATTTGGAGATAGAGATTCGGAATTTTTCTCACTATTTTTGTTTAGAAGAATCCACAAAATAGCAGATACAATGGAAATGGTGGCGATAAAAACTAAAATGATCGACGTGGTGTTTTTTTTAGGACTATCATTAACTGTTTGGATGGTGGGGTTGTCTTCTAGCATATGTTTTATTATACCAGTTTTGTCAAAAGTAAATTTTTTTACAAAGAACGGGACGATGGGTAGTGGAAAATTAGATGCTTTTTTGAAATCTTGACTTATTTTTGATTCTTGTAAGATTGTTTTTTCAAAATTATCCAGAGGTGTGTCTTTGGTGTCTAGGTTTTTTGGTAAAAACAGCTTATCGACCGTTGAGGAAAAATAAAGCTTGGAATAATTAATGTTTTTTTGTATTTCAGCTGAAATATTTTTTATTGAAACACTAAGGTAAACTGACTTATTTTTTGCCAATAAGCAAAGAAATTCTGAAATGTCGGTCTGGTAAATTAAAAAATATTTCTTTTGATAAAATGAAGAAATTAACGATGAGATAGCAGAAGAAATAGAAATAATCTTTTTTAGTTTTAATTGAAGTCTAGATAAATTATTTCTCAATACCAATAGTTTGCTTTTGTCATAAATTGTTGTTTGTATAATGGTTTTTTCACCACGATTAAAGAGTTTTGATGTTAAAAAATCAGGATAAATCTTGAATTCAACCGTATCTTTGGCTAAAGCAACTAGTTCATTTTTGTCAATGCTGTCTATTTTGGAATCATAAATAAAAGATTTGTTGACAGCGACCCTGTTTGGTACGAGCAAATCGACTTGTTTGATTTTGTTTTGATTGAAAAAGTTTTTAAGGACAGTTAAGTTTGATTCTGAAATTTCTTCCCAAAGATTAATATCAAAAGTGAAATGATTTTGTTCTTTTTTGTCAAAATAAATTTCCAGAGAATTCTTTTTAGGCCAGAAAACTGTTTTGGGCTTTGTAAAAAGGGACATTTAGCTTAGTATGTAGGAAAATGTTTACCAGCGCAAGTGAGAGAAGGCCTTGTTGGCTTCTGCCATTTTTTCGACTTCTAGTTTTTTGTTTATGGCAGAGCCTTCATTTTCTAGAGCCGATGTGATTTCGGCTGCTAATTTTTCTCCAAAGGTGCGATATTGTTTGTTAGGCCTGGCCCTGGCTGAATTCACTAACCAGCGAATACTTAATGAAAGCTGTCTTCTGCTAGAAACCGGCCTTGGAACTTGATAAACCGCGCCTCCTATCCGCCTGGGGCGTACTTCTACCTTTGGTTTTATGTTTTCTATGGCTTGTTCAACTAAAGCAAGTGCTTCTTTTTTCCCTTTCTTTGAAAGCAGATCGAGAGCCGAATAAACCTGTTTTTGGGTAGCAAGCTTTTTACCATTTTTCATTGAAAAATTTATTATTTTACCCAATAACTCACTATTGCAAATGGCGTCTGGCTCTGTTTTTCTTGGTTTTGTTGGTCCTTTTCGTGACATAATATTAAAATATAAAAAATTAAGTTGTGGCAGTGGCGGTATCTGCAACTGGCTGACTAACTGGCTTGGCTGTAGTTTGATTTTGGCCAGTTGATGGTTTCTTGGTCCCATATTTACTCCTGGATTGTCTACGATCAGCGACTGATCCGGCATCAAGACGACCTCTGATAATACGATAGCGGACACCCGGTAAATCTCTAACTCTGCCTCCTCGAATAGCTACTATTCCATGTTCTGCCAAATTATGGCCTTCGCCTGGTATATAAGCTGTGACTATTGTTCGATTGGAAAGTCTCACCTTGACTACTTTCCGTAAAGCCGAGTGTGGCTTTTTTGGAGTCATGGTCTTGACAACAATTACAACTCCCTTTTTTTGGGGATTATAAGTCTGGACTAGTTTGTTTTTTATACTATTAAAGTTATTTCTTAGAGCCTTAGCTTTGATTTTTTTCTTCGGCTTTTTTCGAGCTTTTTTTGTTAGTTGGTTAAATGTTGGCATATTTATTAATTTTTTATTGTATAACTTTTGTTGGTATTAAGCGTCCGATGATAACATTTTCTTTTAATCCTATCAAATTATCAACTTCTCCTAACAAAGATGCTTCGGTAAGAATGTTAGTGGTTTGCTGGAAAGAAGCAGCCGATAACCACGAATCGGTAGTCAAAGATGATTGTATCAACCCAAGTAAGACTTTTCTGCCACGAACTGGTTTACCTCTTGTTTTCTTTAACTCATCATTAGTGGAATTATAGACCGATCTGGTGATAAATTGACCATATAGAAAAATCGAATCTCCTGGGTTTTCTACCTTAACTTTATCACTCATTTCTTTAACCAAAATTTCAAAATGTTTATCGTGAACCGAAATTCCCTGTGATTCGTATACTCCCTGTATGTTATCAATCAAATATTTTTGAGCCGCTCCAATACCCTTAACTGCCAAAATTTCTCTAACATCTAAACTCCCAGAACAAAATTGCAATCCTTTTGCAACCAAATCACCATCAGAAACAGAAAGGTTGACATTTAATGGCAATAAATAATTTATAGTTTTTTTAACATTTTTATCGTCTTTGCCAACTAGTCTAATTTCGTAGGCATCTGTACCCTCTTTAATGTGTACCTTACCAGATATTTCTGCCAAAGGAGACGGTAATTTGGGTGTTCTTATTTCAAAAAGCTCTTGTACACGGGGTAAACCCTGGGTAACGTCGACACCAAGAACACCGCCAGTATGCTTGGTTCTGAGTGTTAATTGTGTCCCCGGCTCGCCAATTGATTGAGCGGCGATAACTCCGACCGGGACACCTAAATCAACCATTTTTCTTGTAGACAAATCCCAACCATAGCATTTCTGGCAAATACTGTTGATTGATTTACATTTTATGGGAGATCGGACATCAACTGATCGTATTTGTTTTTCCTCGATCAGACTTAGCAGTTCATCGTCGATTAAAACCCCTTTCTTGATTAAAGTTTTTTTAGTTTTTGGATCGATAATATCCGTAGCTAAAGTACGACCAATAATTCTTTTCAAGAAGAATCTTTCTCTGTTTTTATCATCACTACTGATAGTAAGGAAATCTTTAGTTTTACAGTCTTCTTCTCTCACCAAGCAAGCATGAGATGCATCAACTAAACGCCTGGTAAGATAACCAGCGTCAGCAGTTTTTAGGGCTGTATCAGCCAAACCTTTTCTTGTCCCCCTGGTTCCCGTAACGTACTCAAAAGGAGATAGGCCTTCTCTGAAATTTGATTTTGTCGGCAAAGGAACGATACGTCCGGTTGGGTCAACCATAAGACCTCTAATACCAGATAGCTGTTTAATTTGATCCTTTGAAGCGCGTTTAATTCCTGCGGCAGAAACAATTTTTATCGGCGAGTCGGGACTCAGAGTGGCCCAAGTTTTTTGGGCTATATCCTCTGTAACATCCATCCAAACCGATTGAGCTAATCTCTTTTTTTCTTCTGAGGTAATTAAACCGAGATTAAAATTATTCTCGATTTCGTGTATTTTTTCTTCGGCTTGAGAAAGAAGTTTATCTTTTTTGGGTAAAAATCCACAATCCCTAACAGACAAAGAAATACCTGATAGTCCAAAACCAAAGAAACCAATATCTTTTAGAGCATCTATTAGCTTGACTGTTTTTTTTCTACCGGCTATTTTTAATGATTTGATTAAAACATCTTTTATGAATTTTCCGCCTGGTACCGGAGTATTTATAAAATTAAATTCCTTGGGAAGAGTATCATTAAATTTTATTCTTCCTAGTGAAGTTTTTATAATTTTGTTGTTTATCCTGACGGCAATTAGTTGTCTTAAGTTTATTTTTTGGGTTTGATAAGCTAGTTCAGCTTCGTTTTTATCAGAAAAAATCGGAATATCTTTTATTCCTTCTCCCCCTACCTTATCCATATCTTGTTGTCTTATGGAGGTAATATAGTAACAGCCAACAGCCATTTCTTGAGTGGGAACAAGGACCGGATTACCATCAGATGGTTTAAGTATATTTTTTGAGGGAAGCATTAGTTTTTTGGCTTCTTTAATGGCTTTTTTGGATAAAGGCAAGTGAACACCCATCTGGTCTCCATCAAAGTCAGCATTAAAACCAGCACAGACACATGGATGCAATCGGATGGCTAATCCGTCAATTAATTTTGGTTTAAAAGATTGAATCGATAATTTGTGAAGAGTAGGAGCACGATTCAAAAGTACATAGCTTTTTTTGGTTACGAGCTCAAGAATATCGTAAACTTCGTTAACTTCATGATCAATTAGATTTTTTGCACTCTTTATATTAGGTGCAAGACCAAGGGCCATTAATTCCCTAATAACAAAAGGGCGATACATTTCCAATGCTATTTTTTTTGGTAATCCAACCTCGTCTAGTTTTAACTCTGGACCTACTACGATAACCGATCGACCGGAATAATCAACCCTCTTTCCTAGTAGATTCCTTCTAAAACGGCCCTTTTTGCCCCGCAGTAAATCTGAAAGTGATCTGGGGATGCGTTTGTAGGTTCTCCTTTTATTTTTAGCTGTTTTTTGAGAATCGATCAAACTATCAACCGATTCTTGAAGCATTCTCTTCTCATTTCTTAAAATAATTTCCGGAGCACCTAATCTAAGCAATTTCTTAAGACGGTTGTTTCTGTTAATAAGCCTTCTATATAAATCGTTAAGATCTGAGGTTGCAAACCTACCTCCTGTCAGTTGCACCATTGGTCTCAAATCTGGCGGTATAATCGGAATCCTGGTCAAAATCATCCAAGATGGATCCGTTTGGCTTTTGAGCATTCCGTTTAGGATTCTGATTTTGCGCATCAATTTCTTTTTTTTCATTTTACTGTTAGTTTTGGACAATTCTTTTTTAAGATTTTTGACAGTTTTACTAACATCAATGTTTTTCAAAATATCCAAAAGAGCACCAGCTCCCATGGCGATTTTGAAAAATATATCGGCCTTGAATTGAGATAGGTAAAAAACTTCATCGTCGGTAAGAATGCTTAAAATGGATATGGATTTGATTTTATCCTCCAAAAATTCGACTAGATTTTGAGTTTTGTCTTTTTCCGCTTTGGCTTTGTTTTTTATTTTTTGAATTTCCTGGCTTAATTTTATTTCAATTTCTTCAATGGCAATTGTCAGTTGATCTTTATTTTTTATTTTTTTACTGAGTTTTTCTTTTTCTTTTTTTGACAAATCTTTTTGTTTTTCGATAGTGTCTTTTGTTTGTTTATCTATATCTAAACAACGTTTTTTGGAATTATCCTTAAGATTGTTGATGGCCTCTTTTCTTTTACCGGATTCAATACTAATAACTAAATATTTGGTAAAATAAACGACCGCTTCGAGATCTTTTTGCGGAACATCCAGTATAAGAGAAAGGGGTGACGGAGCGTTCTTCAAAAACCAAAGATGGGCAACGGGGGTGGCGACATCAATATGACCCATGCGTTCCCTTCTGACTTTAGATGTTGTCACCTGAACACCACATTTATCGCAAATAACTCCTTTAAATCGGATTTTCTTGTATTTTCCGCAGTAACATTCGTAATCCTTGCTGGGACCAAAAATTTTTTCACAAAATAGCCCATCTTTTTCTGGCTTCCATGTACGATAATTTATTGTTTCCGGTTTAGTAACTTCACCGCTAGACCACTGAAGAATTTGCTTAGGGGAGGCCAGTTGTATCTTTAGCCCAGAAAAATTACTAATATTTTTAAATTTGTTCATTTATGTTGCCTCCGATTTTTTAACTTTTTTGGGTTTATTTTTTGTATCGTTTTTAATCTCTTCTTTATCATCTGAATCGTCTTCTTCCATAGGGTTTACTGGTGTTATATTTATTCCCAAACCGGCTAATTCTTTGGTTAAAACTTTAAAAGATTCCGGGACCGATGGTTCCGGAATAGCAAGACCCTTAATGATTGCCTGAAACGCCTGCGATCTTCCTTCAATGTCGTCTGACTTGATAGTCAACATCTCTTGTAGGGTATGAGCAGCGCGATGAGCTTCTAGGGCCCAAACCTCCATTTCTCCAAGACGCTGTCCACCCATTCTAGCCTTACCACCCAGAGGCTGTTGTGTGACCAAGGAATATGGACCTGTAGATCGCGCATGGACTTTGTCATCGACCATGTGAACGAGTTTTAGAATATAACCAAAACCGGTTACTGTTTTTTGATCAAAAGGTAAGCCTGTCCTTCCATCAAAAAGCTGGATTTTGCCATCTGCCGGAAGACCAGCTTTTTTTAATTCGTTAACAATTTTTTCTTCTGAATATTTTTCAAAAACCGGAACAGAATAATTTTTACCTAGTTCATGTCCGGCATAGCCAAGATTAGTTTCAAGAATTTGACCTAGATTCATTCTGGATATGACGGATAGCGGGGAGATTAATAAATCAACAGGAGTGCCATCATCTAAATAGGGCATGTCTGATTCCGGCATAATACGGCAAATAACCCCTTTGTTTCCATGTCTACCAGAAATCTTATCGCCTTCTTCAATGCGTCTCATCTGGGCTACATAAATTTTGACTATTTTGTTAATACCCGGCCCCAGTTCATCACCGTTTTCTTTATCTAAAATGTCTACTTTTATTACGACACCGCCCTCTCCGTGAGGAACTCTAAGACTTGTGTCTTTAACATCTTTTGCTTTTTCACCAAAAATAGCCCTTAAAAGTCTTTCTTCTGCCGTAAGTTCTTTTTCTCCTCTAGGTTCTACCTTACCAACCAGGATGTGGTTGGAACTAACAGTGGCTCCCGTCATAACTATGCCATCTTCGGTTAACTTGGCTAATTCATTTTCTGAAACATTCGGAATATCCTTTGTTAGTTCTTCCGAACCCAGTTTTGTCTCCACCACCTGAGCAACATACTGATATATCTGAATAGAAGTGAGAACATCCCCCTTAACGAGACGATCAGAAATGACAAAAGAATCTTCAAAGGTAAGTCCATCTATAGACGTGTATGCCACCAAAAGGTTTTTCCCGATTGCCAAATAGCCATCATCAGTAGATGGACCGTCGATCAATAGATCACCTTTTTTAATAGAATCGCCGACATTAACGGTAATTTTTTGATTGTAACAGGTGCCATAAGGACTGGTTCTGTTGAATTTATCAAGGGTGTAGGTTTCATATTTACCGTCTTGACTGATTTGGCTTGGAAAGTTAGCTGCCTTGGCATCATTTAATTTCTTTTTCAGTTTAACAATGATTTTGTCACTATCTGCTTTTGTGACCTTACCATCGTTGTTGGCTCTTACACTTCGGTGAAGTGCGGTTGCAATAGCTATTTCCATCCCGGTGCCAACAATAGGAGCTTCGGTTTTGACTAGGGGTACAGCTTGACATTGCATGTGGGAACCCATCAAAGATCTTGTGGCATCGTCGTGGGAAATAAAAGGTATTAGAGAAGCTGATGTACCAACGATTTGATTAGGGACCAAATCAATATAATCCAACTGATCGATCGGCCCCTCTACAAATTCTCCACGAAACCTTAAAGGGATCCATTTTTGTGTTATGTAGTTATTTTTATCAATGCCTATATTGAGATGGGAAATATGGAAATTATATTCCTGTGCAGCATCAAGATAAACGTGTTTGTCGGAAATTTTATAACCTTTTTTATCTTTGGTTACTTTTCTATATGGCGCTTGAATAAAACCATATTCGTCAATTTGACTATAGATAGCCAGATAAGTTACCAAACCAATATTGGGGCCTTCCGGTGTTCTTACGGTACAGATACGACCATATTGAGTGGCGTGAACATCTCTGATAGAAAAAGCAGCTCTTTCGCGGGTCAGACCTCCGACACCAATTACGGTAACTCTTCTCAGAAGATCTATTTCCGCCAACGGATTGGTTTGATCCAAAATTGAAGAAAGTTGATTAGATCTGAAAAATGTATTAAGAGAAGAAACCAATGGCTGGGGATTAATCATCTGAGAAGGAGAAGGCATTTCCTTTGTACTAATCAAACTCATTCTTTCTTTTATCATTCTTTCGAATCTAGCAAGAGCTGGTTTTAAGGCAATCTGAGAAACAATTTCGCCCGCTCTTCTTAATCTTCGGTTGGCAAGGCTGTCAATGTCGTCAACTTCCCCAACTTCACCTTTTTGAAGTTGGATTAAATATTTGATTGTTGCTATTAAATCTTCTTTTTTTATAATCCAATTATCTTGGTCTTTGTCGTTTAAGCTAAAATTGAATTTTTGATTGATCTTGTAACGTCCAACTCTACCAAGCTCATAACTCCTTAAATCAAAAAATCTATCTTTAAAAAACCTTTCCGCATTTTCTAAAACAATTGGTTCGCCTGGTCTAAGTTTCTTGTAAAACTCTACAAGGCCTTCTTCTCTGGTTTTAGAAGGATCAGCTTGTATGGTTGTAGATATAAAATCAGAGAATTCTTTTATAAGTTCTTTATCCGAGAATCCACCAACGGCCCTTAAAAGCGTAGTGGCAGGAAGTTTTCGTTTACGGTCAATTCTGGCAAAGATAACATTTTTTTTGCCAACAAAAAATTCCAACCAAGAACCCCTAATCGGCCTAATTTCGGCGTTAAATAAGGTTTTACCCGTGGACTTGTCTGTTTCTTTGGTGAAGTAAACCCCCGGAGATCTGACCAGCTGATTAATCACCCCTCTCTCAATACCATTTATAATAAAGGTACCTTCTGGAGTCATGGTAGGAAGGTTTAATAGAAAAACATTTTCTTCTTTTGTTTGGCTGGTCCTTTTGTTGGTTAATTTTGTTTTAATTTTGACAGGAATGGAAAAATTCAATCCCTTTGCCTTGGCAAACGCCGGAGTCGTCGTAATTGGATCAAAAAATACGTCATTAATTTCAAGAATCCAGTTGTTTCCGGTGTAATCGGTTATAGAAGAGACGGACTGAATCGTTTTTTTTAAACCTTTTTCCAAAAACTCAAACCAGGAACTCTTTTGTACATGGATTAAATTCAATTTGGGTAAATTTTGATATTTTACTCCCCAATTGGTTCGTTTCTTTTGACTCATCAAGTTTTTATGGATGTGGTTGATAACAAAAAAAAGCTGAGCTTACGCTAGCTGAAAGATCTTGGTATTATAGCCTCCTTAATAAAGGCGGTCAACAAGCTGGTTTCAGGGACACTCTTTTTCTGAACAAAGAATTGTAAATTCGGGTCCACACTCGCATTGATTGCAACCATCTGCCGCATCAAAAGTTTCCCCTACTTTGTATAAATTATCATTTACCACACAGCCTTCCTTTTCTGTTTCCGGAACAATATTTTTTGTTTCTGGGACCGGTTCTGTAATTTTGACTGAACTTAAAGCCTGGAGCTTGAAGTAATCACGAACAATGACAATAACTATAAAAAGAAAGATCAAAACAGATATATAAAAAAGAAATTTAAAAAAATTGGATAGATTGTCTTTTGGTGGTACGTTAATACCCGGCTGATTTTGATCAATTGGGATGTTTAGAGCTTTACTTGAGATTGGTGGTGGTTGGGGCGGAATTGGGGGCAAAGAAGGGTTAGGGAGCTCGTGTGTTTGGCTTAAAATCGGCGATGATGTTGGAACTTCCGATACGGGTTCCGTTTGGGGTTCTACGAGAACTTGACTCTCAGGTTTCATTTGTCTTGCGTATTTATCAAGAATTTCTTGGTATTTTTTATCACTATCAGATATGGATGCCATGTTTTAATATTGCCATTTTTTGGAAACTGTGTCAATCGAGAATTGTTTTTGTTTTGATAGAATTGGCTTGTATGCTTGGTAAAAAGAAAAAATTTTATATAAAAACCTTTGGTTGTATCCAAAATGTGATTGATTCGGAAAAAATTAGAAATGATTTTTTAAAAAAAGGGTTTATAGAAGTTTATGATTATAGAAAATCGGATTTGGTAATTATAAACAGTTGTATCGTTCGTGAAACTGCAGAAAACAGAGTTTACGGATTGATTAATAATATAAGAAAATTAGGGAAAAATAGGCCTAAGGTATTATTGAGCGG
Source organism: Patescibacteria group bacterium (assembly GCA_018902845.1). Lineage (GTDB taxonomy): Bacteria > Patescibacteriota > Microgenomatia > UBA12405 > UBA12405 > JAHIPV01. Next base: position 39,133 of record JAHIPV010000013.1, on the reverse strand, counting down.
ATGTTTAGCCCGCCTGCTTTTGCAAAATAAAAAGAAACTAGGAAAAATTAAAAATAATTTTCCAGAAATTAGCAGAATTAAGGTTTTTGAAGGTTTTTCTGCCCAAGAAGACGATAGGGCCTTGATATCAATTAGTAATGGTTGCAATAATTTTTGTTCTTATTGCATTGTACCTTTCTGTCGAGGTAGAGAAAAATCAAAAAATTTTAAAAAAATAATTAAAGAAGTAGATAGACATATCAAGGAAGGGGTAGAAAAAATTTTGCTGGTGGGACAAAACGTGAACTCATACGGAGCTGATTTTGATAAGACAAGTTCCTTTTTTAAATTACTGGAAAAAATAGCCAAAAAAAAATTAAAAAATATTTCTTTTATCAGCAGTAATCCGTGGGATTTTTCCGATGAATTAATCGAAGTGATATCAAAATATAAAAATATTGACCGATTAATTCATTTGCCTTTGCAATCCGGAGATGATGAAATTTTAAAAAAAATGAAGAGACCTTATACCTCAAAAGAATATTTGAGTTTAGTTAGAAAAATTAGGAAAAGAATAAAAGGGGTTAGATTTAGTACTGATATTATCGTCGGATTTCCGGGAGAAACCAAGAAAGCTTTTAAAAATACAGTAGAACTTTGTAAAAAAGTAGGTTTTGAAATAGCTTACTTGAACAAATATTCGCCCAGAAGGGGAACTTTGGCAGCAAAATTATATGAGGATAATGTGCCGATGAAAATAAAAAAGAAAAGATGGAAGGTATTGGAAAAGTTGATAAATAAAAAAAATTAACTTATCTGAGATAGTTGGCGATGTTGATGTTATGTTCTTCCAGTGTTTTGGCGTAGTACATGTTTCCGTCTTTTCCTGTGATGTAATAAAGATAATCCGATTCGATCGGATGAAAAGAGGCGTACAGAGAGTCATAGCCTGGGTTGCAAATGGGAGAGGGTGGTAGGTTGGTATATATATAAGTGTTGTATGGGGAGTTGACCTGTAAATCTGTTTTTTTAATCGGTTTCCAATATTCTTCTGGTTTGGGTAGGCCAGAATCTCTGGCATACTGAACGGTGGCGTCAACCTGAAGAGCCATGTTAATACTAAGTCGATTTAATAAAATCCCGGCAATTTCCTGTTTGGATTTTAAAGTTCTAGCTTCACGTTCCAAAATAGAGGCAAGAATTATACTTTCTTGGGGTGAAAGACTGATGGTTGGGTCCTGTGAGGCTTGTTGCAATTTTTTATTAAAATTCTTTGAAACTATTTGTAAAAAATCATCCGTATTTGTCTCTATTGGGACTAAATAACTGTCGGGAAAAATATATCCTTGCTGAAGATCGTTCTGAATAAGAAAATATTTTGGATCAAAAATATTTTTTTGTTGAAAATAGGTGGCTATTTCTTCATTTCTCCAACCTTCTACCAGTTTAACCCAATAATCGTTATTACCACCACTTGATAAGCGATAAATTATTTGATTTGAAGTCATATTGGAAGAAAGCTGAAAGTTGCCAGCCTGAAGCTTGTCATTTAATCCTAATACATGAGCACTGACAATAAACACTAACCGATCTTTAATCAGGTTGTTATCTTTTAACCTTTGGCTGATAGATTTCAAACCGTCTCCCCTGTTGATAACAAAAGGAATTTTTGAATCATCGGAAGAATGCGATTGAGAAGCGACATAAAAATACAGTAAAACACAAAAAAATGATACAAGTAAAAAAACCAGTAGAAAAAGAAAAATTTTTTTCATTAAAGCTTTTTATATTTCACTGAAAAGAGCGCGTCGGTATTTGTTGTTCTTTTTATCGTGAATAAAAATACGCCCACACTTACATGTAGTTGTGATTTTGCCACGAACCTTTTTTTCTTTCCCCTTGGAAAGTGGCATGCTACAACCAACACAACGACCCTGTGAAAGTAACCAAGCTTGAACTGGAGAGATTAGATTTTTAAACATAAGAATTTTTCCCCCTCGGGGGACTAACGAATTATTAATTAATTGCTCGTCTTAATATTATTGCTGCGCTTATGGAATCTATTTTTTCTTTATAATTTTTCCTTTTTTTATTAAGCTGTTTATAAAGTTCATCTGCTTCGATAGTTGAAACTGATTCCTCCACTAGCTCTACTGGTAATTTTAGCATAAGTTTTAGTTTGGCAACAAAGGATTTGGTTTGCACGGCAAAGGAGCCCTGGCAAATACCAACAAAAATTTTTTTTATTTCATTCTGGTTGGTGATTTTTTCAAGAGAATTAAAAAAAACAGTATTGTTAGGGAAAGTTTTTAGTGGACTAATAACTCCCATAATCGAAATGGCAGTGCCAATTCTTTTTGTTCCATAATCAATTGCTAGATAATTCATTGGATAATTAAATATCTACTATTTTGGCCTTGATTATTAAGCGACGAATATAGGTTCCTGGCGGACTACAAGTCACAATAGTTAGATAACGACCGTCAAATCTTTGTTCTAATATGGAAAGATCTGTCGGTAGAATTTCAAACATTTCTTCAACTAAATATTTGTATTTTATGTTATCAAAAGTAGCATAAATTTCGTCTCCCTGCTTTAGCTTAAAAAGAGTTGAAAAAATGGTTACATATGATTTTGGATTAAAAAATTGAGGTAAGACCGAATGGCCAAAAATTACGGCATTACCGATTTGACCGGGTAAGGCTGTTTGTGGATACTGTATTAGACTTTTTTTCAAGTCAGTTCCACCAACAACCACATTAGCATTTTCAATTTTAAGGATTGGTATAGAAAGTTCATAAGAGCTAGGATTACCATGTTCAGGTGCGGAATCAATATCTTTGCTGTTGGAATTTTTTGTGAACCAATTATTAAGTTGAGTGTAATCAGTGTTTACCTCTCCCAAAATGCTAGAACTTTTGTTATAAAATTTTGCCGAAAGAGGGGAACTAATCGGGTTAAAACGAGAGGAGTATTTTAACTGAAAATTAAGTATTGGAAATATAACTGAAAAAAGCAATAAAGAACCAAAAATAAAAAAAGAAATAGCTAATAACATTTTTTTTGTTATTTTGGGGTGATGTTTTTTTTTCCGTTTTTGACTCTTGGGAGTAATTTTCTTAACGTATAGATATGACAAGTTATTCTTCGGTTTTAATTTCTAAATAGATCATATCTGATCTTGCTGGTAATATAGGAAAATTTTTAAAAATGGCTGGCTTGGATTGCAGATTAAAATCATATACACGAGTGGATTCTGACTTAAGTGTTTCTGTAATTTTATTTGGATTTTTTAAAACTAATTTTTTTGCTAAGTTTGTAGTGTTTATTTTAGGCAGTGATGTCCCAGTCAATAAAAGATTTTTATCTTTGTAATCAAATTGAAATTGGCTATTTTCCAGATCAAGGGTAGACGGATCGGTATTTGACTGAAGCATGTATTTTATAATGTCGTTTTTTACTTTTGCATTTATTGAAAAAATATGCATGGTGATATCAACCGAGGCCGATAGTTCGTCGGTCTCTTCGCCTATTTCACGATCGTAACTTATCCTTTCTTGATCTATAAATGTGGTTCCGGGCAGTAAATTGTTAAGCTTATCGATGCTTTCGTCTTTCTTTTGTTGTAAAATTTCTTGAACTTTTTCGTCTATTTTTTGCTTTACCTCTTTTCTATCTTCACTGCCAACACTACTAACCTGCCGACTACTTCCTCCGGCAAAAACTTGATTTGTCTTGACAACTAAATCGCTTGAAGGAAATTCTTTGAATGTTAAAAGAGTATCTTTGTTTAAATTACCAGCCGGACCGATATCAACGGCAGAGGCCATTACTTTGCCCTGACCAAGAGTTATTATTCCCTGATCGAGGTCCGGACTGCTGGACGATACTTTGACATCATCTAATAGTTTAAATTCCAGCTGATTGGCGTCCACTAAAATAGAACCTGCCGGTAGAGTTTTGTCCTGATCGGTTTTGTTAAAAACAAGCAATTCCCCCCTAGCCCTTTCCCCTACTAATTTCTGTCCAGTGGTTTTTACGGTGGCAGAAGTGGAAAATTTTATCTCTATTTCTTGGGCAGGGATAATTTTTTCATTTGGATCAAAATCTTTTGCCGAGGTGTCAAGAGTAGACGGCAATTTTTGATCAAACTTATATGGTGTAACAAAAACGGTCAAGACACTTTTATAAGAAAAAAGCCAAAAAAGAAAAATTGTTGTAAAAAAGAAAAATAATAATAAAACGGAAAAACGTGAGAAAATTTTTGGAAATTTTAATTTTGGAAAAGTAGGAAACCAAAGTTTTAACTTAAACTTTGGTTTTTTGATTTTTTCAGAAAATTCTTTTGTTGGAGGTAAAGAATGGTGGTCTTTGTCAAAACCTAGGCTTAGGGGATCAACTTCTTTTAAATCGGAAAAACGAGGCTGGCTTAAAGTGTCGTTTTTTGGGGTTTTGACGGTTTCTAGGTCTAACCCAATTTGTTTTGTAATGATTTTTATAAAAAATTGATTTATTTGTTCAGTGTCGTAAAAATCAATTTTGGGAAAATGGGTAAAGATATTTTTTCCTTCTTTATCTGTCCAGGCATAATTTTTGAGATCTTGGCTAAAATCAAAATCCTTATCTCCCCAAAGCAGAATTTGTGGTGGCAGAACAAAATCAAAATTTAATTCTCTAAGGCTATTTTCAATCAAAGCAGGCAAAGATGATTTTTCTAAAATTGTTTTTTTAAAATTGTTTTTTATTTTTCCCGAATAAACTATAGAAAAGTCAGCAATATTGTTTTCTATGTTGATTAAAATTAGGCTAACAGGAGATCCTTCTTTATGATTTAATTCTTCAACTATAGCCTCGTTGCTTGCCAGAAAACCCATTGGTTTAAGGTCCATCTTTTTACAAAGAGATTTGATTAATTTTTGTTTATCATCGATTATCTTTCCGTCGCTGGCGACCCAGTCAGGTGGAAGAATAAAGGCGATCGAGTCTGTTTGGTCAATTTCTGGGGAAGAATCCTGCCTTAAACAATCAGAAACGCAAATATCGACAGAATTTATGAAATCTTCTTCTTTCCACTCCTGCTTATGGCTTGAGAGAATTCCATCGGACATGACTTCTGAAACAAAAACTAAAGAAACCGAGAGATGTGTATCTTTGATATTAAGAAGCCAAAACCTGTTTGTATTCTTTTGTTTCATTAATTAAGAATACAACATTGTAAGTAGATTTGAAATCTAATATCTAAACTTCCAAATAATCCTGCTATATTATTACGAGAGACAAAAAAGTATCTAAAACAAAACAAATCTAGCCAGTGCTTGAGCTGCTGTTCGATTTGTATTATAATGATGTTATAGGTATGAAAGTAGATAACCAAACAGCTAAAGAGGTTGCCAGAGATGTTTATATGAGTGTTCAGGGTATTACCAGAGGAGAGACTGTAACAATCAGGGTCCACAGAGCGAAAGAGGCGAGAGAGGACCTTCTGTCGCTTGAGATCGTCACCGATGTTCCCGGCAGGGGGATTACAATAGGTCAAGGAACTGGAGTTCGAGTGGAAATAGTGCGGGATGAAGTTGCTTCTGATAGTGATTAAGATTGGTTACATTAGCTTGGCGTAGATGCGGCGACGGCCGGAACCGCATGATTCTTCTTTAAGAATACAAAAACTGCCCAATTCTGAAGTATTTTTTACATGAGGACCGGTACAAACTTCTTTAGAAAAAGATTTTTTGAGATTTCCGATTGTATAAACAGTTACTTTGTCAGGATATTTAGCTCCAAAAATTGCAACAATTGAACTGTTATTTTTGACGTCAGTAATATTCATTGTCTGACAGGAAACAGGAAGGGCTTTCTTTATTTTTTCATTAACCAGATCTTCTGTTTGTTGTTTTTCTTTGTCAGTTAATTTGTCTTGGTGAACGAAATCAAAACGTAGTCTTTCTTTTGTGATGTTTGACCCAGCTTGCCAAACATGATCACCCAATACCTGGCGCAAGGCTGAATTAAGAAGATGAGTAGTTGTGTGATATTTAGTGATAATTTCTGAATTATCTGCTAAGCCGCTTTTAAATTTTCCTACTGATAAAGTGCGAGACTTTGCTTGGTGGTCTGAATTACACGAACAAAATTCTTTGTATTCTTTTGAACTAAATTTTAGTCCATGTTTTTCCAGTTCTTCTTTGGTCATCTCACAGGGGAAGCCATAGTTTTGATATAAATCAAAAGCATCTTTTCCGGTTATCTTTTTATCAGAAGATATCATTTTTTGAATTTGACGCAAGCCTTTGTTTAGTGTTTTTCTAAATTTGTTTTCTTCATTTTCTAAAGTAGCTAAAATTAAATCTGCGTTTTGATTTAATTCCGGATAAATGCCGGCATAATTGTTCTGATTATTCAGTACAGTTTGTCCGATTTTTTCTGTAAAATTATTTTCAATGCCAATTAGTTTTGCTTGTCTGACTGCCCTTCTGATAAGGCGTCGTAAAACATAACCAGCTTCTTTGTTCGATGGCTGCATACCATCTGCAATAATAAAAACGGCAGAACGAAGATGATCGGCAATAATGCGCATTGGACGGATATTGTCAGTTGTATATTTTTCCCCAGAGATTTCTTCTATTTTTTTGATAATTGGTTGCCAGATAACGGTTAAGTAGTGATCAGTAAAACTATTTAATATAGCAATGTTCCTTTCCACTCCCATACCCGTATCAATGTTGTTTTGAACAAGTTTTTCAAATTTTCCTTTTTCGTTTTTTAGATATTGGATAAATACGTCGTTCCAAATTTCTCTAAAACGACCGGAATCACAACCTTTTTTGAAATCTATTGGCGGAGAGTTGGGACTAATATCAACAAACATTTCGCTATCTGGACCACAAGGACCAGTAGTACCAGCAGGACCCCACCAGTTTTCTTTTTTGGGTAAAAAGTGAATTCTTTTTTTGGGAATACCAAGTTTTTGCCAAAAATTTGCGCTGACATTATCTTTTGGCGCATCTTTGTCGCCGGCAAAACAGGTAGCGTATAAATGGTCGGCGTTGATGTTTAACTCTTTGGTTAAAAATTCAAAACTCCAGGGAATCATCTCTTTTTTGAAATAATCTCCCAAAGACCAGTTACCCAGCATTTCAAAAAAGGTGTGATGAAAAGCGTCCCCTACTAAGTCAATATCACAGGTACGAACACATTTCTGCACATTAACTAACCTTGAGCCTACCGGATGTTTTTTGCCTAAAAAATATGGAGCTAACGGCTGAATACCGGCTGAAACAAAAAGAGTAGTTGGGTCGTTTTCGGGAACTAAGCTACTTGATGGGATTTCTTGGTGATTTTTTGAAAGAAAAAACTCGATAAATTTGTCTTTTAGTTTTCGTGGCGTCATGAAGGTATTATATTACAAAAGACGAGATTGGTTAGATTTTGAGTGGTTACTTTTTTAGGCCTTTGAATTTTTTGGGACGAGAACGAGAACGGCGGGTTGTGGTGGTGGCGGAAATTGATTTCTTGGGTTTGGATTTAGAATTAGGCTTGTTGAAAGAATTTGGCAATTTGATATATTTTTTGAAATATTTTTCTAATTCTTTTTTGAGTTGCCTTAGAGTTTTATCTTTGTCTTTTTTGTAAATAATTATGGCTAGTATGGCGGCAATGATAAGGCCAAAAACCAACCCTAAAAGAAAACCAGAAGAGTGGGACTGTTGATTGTTGTCGCGATGCATTATTTATTGAACAAATTACTTAAAGCCTGGACACCGTCACGAAGTCCAGAAAAAAATTCGGCAAAAGTAGAAACCGGCTGGGCTATAGAAGAAGTTATAATTTGGGTGTCGTCAAGTATTAGATTTGTTTTGGATATAGTGATCTTGATTTCTTTAAGAATTTTTATCAAATAGATGCCAATGGTTGCAAGAATGATTGTTATGATTGCAATACTGATTGTCAGTACAAGTTGAGTTGGATCCATTAAATTAGTATAAAGTAAAAAAAAATAAAAAAGCAAGTGAGTTTAGTAAATCATTTCTTTTGTGTTGCTCTTTCCCGAATGAGAGGTGGAAGTAATTGTAATTTTGTCCTGGTTGTCGGTTAAGTCAACTTTTTTTGAAAAGTTTCCCATGTCGTCGGTTATTATCAAGTCATCGTTGATACGGACTGTTGCTTCCGGATCAGTTTGGCCGGTTATAATCGTTTGGTTGGACCGGATGGATTCTTTGTCGGGCCAATTTACTGAAAGTTTAGGAGGGCGATTAAAACTAAGATACTGGACAACTAAGTATAAAGACAGAAAAATAACAACAAAAATAGCAGAGAAAGAAAATACTTTTTGGGGAGTAATAAAAAATTTTGGATTTTGATTTTTGGAAACATTTGTTTTGGTTTGTGGTTGATAAGAATCCCTTCTAAAAAAAGACAATATATTTTTGCTGTTTAAACCAAAAAGATCGGCGTATTCTTTAACAAAAAGAGAGCAATATGGTTGTTTGGGATAATTTTTGAAATCAGCTTCTTCTATTGCTTTTAGGTATTTTTCCGGAATTTTTAGCTTCTCAGAAACTTCTTTTAAACTTAATTCTCTGTCTTCCCTGGCGTTTTTGAGAATTGATGAGGCTTGAAACATGAAATTTATAAAAATTTTTAAACAAATTAGGACAACAAGCAAATGTACCTATAGTCTCTTACTGATCCGACAATTTACTCGCAAATATTTCACGAGGTTTAGAACCATTGACAGGACCAACAATACCGGCGACTTCCAATTGATCAAGTATTCTGGCAGCACGGGCATAGCCAAGTTTGAGTTGCCTTTGGAGTAAAGAGGCCGAGGCCTTGCCACTACTTTTGATTATAGCGATGGCATCGTCAAATTTTACGTCTTTTTCTTCTCCGCTTACGGAAACTAAATTTTTGCTTGAGCTTCCAGCAGAAATTGGCTGGTTTATAATTTGGTCATCGTAATCAACATTTTTTTGAGATTGGAGATGGTCTATTAGTTTTTTTATTTCTTTATCTGATACAAAACACCCTTGAATACGAAGTGGCTTGGCTAACTCGGGAGGAATATAGAGCATGTCTCCTCTGCCAAGAAGTTTTTCTGCCCCAGGAGTGTCTAAGATGACCCTGGAGTCTGTCATAGAGGAAACGGCAAATGCAACACGGGTTGGAATATTGGCCTTAATAAGACCGGTTAAAATGTCGACAGACGGTCTTTGAGTAGCCAAAATCAAATGGATGCCGACAGCTCGGGCCATTTGAGCGATACGACAAATACAATCTTCTACTTCGGCCGGAGAAAAAAGCATTATATCTGCCAATTCGTCGATAATGATTAAAACATAGGGGAGGCTTTGGAAGCCTGCCATATCGTTGTAAGAGCTAATATTTTTTGCTCCAACTTCAGCAAATACTTTGTAGCGATTTTCCATCTCGGTGACAGCCCATTTTAATGCTGAGACGACCTTGTCGGGATCGACGATAACCGGAGTGAGTAAATGTGGTATTCCATTATATGGAGTGAGCTCAACTCTTTTGGGGTCAACCATTATAAGCCTGAGTTCATCAGGGGAAGCCCTAAATAAAAGAGTACTGATCCAAGAATTAATACAAATAGATTTCCCTGAACCTGTTTGACCTGCTATAAGAACGTGTGGCATTTGAGCAATGTCAGCAAACTGGACCTTACCGGAAACACTAAGACCAAGTGGTACTATAATTTTTGATTTAGCATTTTTGATCTCATCATCTTCCAATATTTTTCTAACAGGAACGATTTGAAGAGATCTGTTTGGCACCTCAATACCGACAAGCGAACGACCCGGAATTGGCGCTTCTATTCTTATTTGACCTCCCGGAGCTGCTAATGCCATGGCTAAATCGTTGCCCAGGTTAACGATTTTGGCCAATTTTGTTCCTAGCGCAACTTGCAGCGCATACTGAGTAACCGAAGGACTGTTGTTTACTTCTGCAACCCTAGCTGTAATTCCAAAAGAATCAAGAGTTTGTTCTATAATCTCGGCATTTTTGCGAACGTCTCCCCTGTCCGCTTTTTTGCCAGGATTATCATCAAAAACATCTATTGATGGATATTCCCAAATTTGATTTGAAGAGGAACTAAGTGGTTTGCTAGAAGCAGGATTAATCAGTTCTACGGGTTTTGTTGAAACAGGAACGTTTTCTTCGGTTGTTTTCTTTTCTTCTTTTGGTTCTTCTTGAATATATACGGTTTCTCCCGTTTTGCTTTTTTTGCTTTTTGTTTTTTTAGTCTGGCCAAGGGTATATTTTTTGATAAGAAATAAAATTTCACCAACATTTTTGATGATCTGAGCAATGGAAGTATCAAAAAGTACGACAAAACCGACAACAAGGGTGGCTAGAAAAATTAAAAAAGCGGGAAATTGAGTGAAGAGAAAAGATACTTGTTCCCACAAAAATTTACCAAAAAGTCCTTGTTTTGTAAGTGCCAGAATTGAGATGAAAACAATAAGGAAACCAAAAAAAACGCTTGGCTCTTTAAGTGGAGTTTTAACCTTGATAAAAGAAAAGGCTAAAAGTAAAAAAAGAAAAGGAAGCATGAGAGAGACAAGACCAAAATAGGAAATAAGAGACTTATTAATCATAATCAAAGAAGGGGTTGACTGAAGAAAGGAAAAGATTGATATGATGGTTAAAAGTAAAAAGAAAATAAAAAAAACAGACTTGACGGTTTTAGGTTTTAACCTAATTCCCAGTGTATTTTTGATTTTTTTTCGCCCACGGCGTCGCTTTGCCATATAAAGAGTATATAACAGATGTGGTCATAAGAAATATGGAGGTTGATGATCTCTGTTTAGATTTTGTAAAAATCTTTGATTCTTTTTTCTAATTCTGAAATTTTTATAATTTCAATTTTTCCTGAATTTCTCAATTTAAATTCAATTCCGCCGTTTTTTAGGCTTTTTTTGCTGACAACTAACCTGATTGGAATACCAATTAAATCTGCATCGGCAAATTTTGAACCAGCAGAGACATCTTTTCTTTCGTCAAACAAGACGTCGATGTTTTGTGATTTTAGATCTTCATAAAGCTTTTGGGCCTGTTTAAAGATTTTTCCGTCTGATGTATCCAAGACTATCAAGTGAACATGATAAGGAGTAACAGTTTTGGGCCAGACTATACCATTATCATCGTTGTGTACCTCTGCCACAACTGCTACCGCTCTTGAAACACCAAAGCCATAACTCCCCATGTGGATTAATTGGAGTTTTCCGTTTTTATCCAAATACTTTGCGTTCATTGAATTTGAATAACAAGTTCCCAATTTAAAAGCGTGAGCTATTTCTATTCCTCTTTTTTCTTTTAATTTGCCTTTTTTACACTTAGCACACAAATCGTTTTCCTTGGCATTGACAATGTCTGCCAATAATTTGTACTCAAAATCCCGACCATAATTAACATTGACAGAATCAGTGTCTTTTTCTTTTTGACCGCCAATAAAATTACGGACCATTTTTAAGCCATAATCACCAATATAAATTACATTTTTGTGTCCCCAAGAATGAACCCAACCGGGTCTAGTTCCCATATTTTTTAGGTCATTATCAGTGGCAGGTTCTATGCTTTGAACGCCCGTAGCTTGCATTAGCTTGGCTTCATTTACTTCTTGGTCGCCGCGAATAGAAGCTATAATAATATTTTCATCTTGGTCTTTGTAAACTACGTTTTTTAGATAACGCCATAAAGGTTTCCTGTAATGCTTAACATTATCTTGCATAGTACAAACCCACTCCGGCTGATCAATTATTTTAAAAACTTCTATTTTTTCATCTAAATTAATTTTTTCTCTTTCAAACTCCGCTTTTTCAACATTGGCCTTATAGTTACAATCGGAACATTGTAAAACCAGATCTTCGCCAACATTAGCAATGATCACAAACTCGTGTGAATCGGACCCACCCATTGTTCCACTATCTGCTTCTATTTCAACGGCCTCAATTTCAAGTTGTTTGAAAATGTTTTTGTAGGCTCTGACTACGGCGTCAAAGCTTTTTGAAAGTCCCTTTGCGCTGGTGTCAAAAGTATAAGCATCTTGCATAAGAAACTCCCTGGTGCGAACCAGTCCCCCAAAAGCTCTAATTTCGTCTCTAAATTTCAGTTGATTGTGGTTTAATATGAGAGGTAAATCTTTGTATGATTGAACGTATTTTCTGACTAAATCAGTGATAATTTCTTCATGAGTAGGAGACAAAACAAGATCCTGACCTCTTTTGGAAGTAAATTTGGCCAAAACTGAATCCATCTTGTCGTAACGACCTGTTTCCTGCCACAAGCTGGCTGGTGAAACATAGGGCATTAGCAGATGCTGAACGTTTTCTTTGGCTAATTCCTGTTTTACGATTGCATCTATTTTGCTGAGTACCTTGAAACCTAGGGGCAAAAAACTATATAATCCGGCGGCAGTTTGATTTATAAAACCAGCGCGAAGTAAAAACTGGTGACTTTTTAATTTGGCTTGTTTAGCAGTTTCTTTTTTTGTTTTGCCAAATAAGTTGGAATAACGCATGGAGTAATTATACCTCAATTACTAATTGTAGACCCTATTTTTGCCTGAGTGAGTACCGATGGTTAGTATCAAAATAATCAATTGACTGTTTTGATCATAATCCCAGATTACTCTTAGATCTGCTGAGACCGAAGAACTCAATCTTAAACCAAATTCTTTTGCATATACTTTGTGTGATTTTAGGCTTGGATTTCGGGGATCAGAGGACAGTAATTCTAAGGTTTTAGAAATTTGTTTCTTGAGTTTTTTATTGTTTTTAGTTAGTTTTTTGTATTTCCTGATATAGGTCTTTGTAAATCGAAGATTATGTTTTAATGTCAACATTAAAGACCAAAAAATTTCTTAACTTGTTTCTTATCACTCATGTCAATCTCTGTATATTCGCCTTCTCCTATTTCTTTTAAAGCTTGCCCCACTTCTTTTACTGTTTTGTCTGAAAGTATTTCTATTCTTTCAGTTGGGATTGAAATATCAAGAGGGAGGGCTTTTTGCATGCTAATTTGGCTAAACAAAATTTTTACCGCTTGAGAAGGTGTCATGCCGAGCTGGTAAAGGATATCAGTAACTTCATGTTTTAACTTAGAATCAAGACGAACTTGCAGGTAATCTGTTTGTTTTTTGGTACTTTGTGTTGACAGCATGTATATATTGTAGTGTGTTTAGATAACATTGTCAATACTTTTTGGGAATTTTATACCTCAACTAGCAAGGGCAGGATCATGGGCTGACGGCCGGTTTTTTTGTAGACAATTTGTTCCAAATGGCCTTGGATTTGTTCGCGAACATAATCCAGATTGATGGGATCGCCAGCTACCTGCGAGAATTTCTTTTTTACTTCCTGCTTAAGCTGATTTATAAGAGGAGTGTTTTCTTTCATAAAGACAAAGCCTTTGCTTAAAACTAAAGGCTCTTTGATCATTCTGGCTGATTTTGTATCAACTAGAAGCACCACAGAAAGCATGCCGTCTTCTGCCAAAAGCCGTCTATCCCGAAGAACTGTAGTTCCAACATCGCCGACGCCGAATCCGTCGATGAGTATTTTTCTTGAAGAAATGTGATGGTTGGTATCGTATTTTCCGTTGGCGTAAAAAGTGACCGATGCATCTGAATCTGGCGAAATAAATTGATCGGCGGAATAACCGATATCTAGAGCCATGCCTTGATAGGCCCTGACATGGCGGTAATTTCCACCAATTGGAAGCAAGTATCTAGAGTTGAGAAGGGTTGCTAACAGGGCATATTCTTTTTGATAGCCGTGACCAGAAACATGCATATTTTCTCCCTCCCCATAAACTACTTCTGCTCCCATTTTAGAAAGGTGGTCAACTATCTTTAAAATAGCACTGGAGGTGCCAGGGATATAATCAGGGGCAGAAAAAATAATTTTGTCACTGGATTTAATTTTTATTCTGTGCTTTCCCATAACCATCTTACTTAAGGCAGAATTGGATTGACCAGCGAATCCAGCAGCCAAAAAGATTAGTTGATTCTCGGGAAAATTTTTGATTCTGTTTATGGGGACAATATCTGACTTGTTAAGTTTGATATAACCAAGCTCTTGTGCCACACTAATGGCCCTATCAACAGAAAAACCAACGGTAACTATTTTACGACCGGCTCTTTTGCCATATTCTATAGCTTGACCCCAACGAACAATGTTGCTTGAGATAGCAGTGACAAATACCCTACCCTTGGCGGTCTTGATCTCATTTTCAAAGTTTTGTGCTATGGTTCTTTCGGATGGCGAATAACCCGGGTGATCAGCACCAAGACAATCCGACAAAAGACACAGAACGTTGCTGTTGTTGCCAACACGGGCGATATGACGAAGATCGGAATACTTGCCATCTAGCGGAAAAAGGTCGAATTTAAAATCGGATCCATGGTAAATGAGACCGATGGGAGTACTAATGGCAAAATGAAAAGTATCGGGAATCGAGTGAGTAACTCTAATCGGATCGACTAAAAAGGGGCCAGCTTTCATGGGCATATTGTCTTGATAGATTTGTATTTTGGCCCTAATTTCATGTTCTTGTAATCTAGCCTGTATAAACGCGGTTGCCAATCTTGGAGCGTAAATAGGGATGTTTTTTCCAAGGACGGGAAGAATAAAACGGAGAGCGCCAATATGATCTTCGTGACCGTGAGTAATAAAAATACCAAGTATCCTGTTTTTTTTATCTTCCAGATATTTGGTATCAGGAATTTGGAGATCTACACCAAACTCGTCTTCTTCGGGGAAACCAACTCCACAATCAACGATAATTATTTGACTTTTTTTAAAATCGCCCCTGGGGGCGTATTCGTAGACAAACATATTTTGAGTGACATCGCCAAAACCACCCAGAGAAGTAATTCTGAGTGCATCAGAGTTCTGAACTGTTTTTGGTCTAAAAGTTTGAGTAAATTTGGTTTGTGGCCTTTGATTAGGCTGTGTATTTGTGTTTATTGTATTTTTTATATTTTGCATATGATTAATAATATTATATTTTTCCTAAAAATTTGCCAATGGTTTGAAAATCCTGCTCTAAGGCCTGGAGCATGGCACCGTTTCTGAGACCGGCTGATGGATGATAAACAGGAATAATGGTTAATTTGAGTTTATTCCAATCAATTTTTTTAATCTGGCCTTTTATTTTACTGATATATTCGCCCGGAAAAAAGTAATTCATGGCAAATCTGCCTAGAGTTATTATAACCTTTGGCCGGATAATTTGCAGTTGAGCTTTTAAAAAAGGAGTGCAAGTTTTAATTTCCAGCGGTTGCGGATCGCGATTGTTGGGCGGTCGATGTTTTAAAATGTTACAAACAAAAACATCTTGTCTGACTAAACCGATTTTGGCTAATAATTTATCTAGAAGTTTTCCCGAATTGCCAACAAAAGGCAAACCCTGCTGATCCTCGTGATAGCCAGGAGCTTCACCAATAAAAACTATTTCAGCTTCCGGATTGCCAAACCCGGGAACGTGGTTGGTGGCAGTTTTGTAAAGCTGGCATTTTTGGCATTGTGAAATCAGCTTTTCTATATATTTTAGTTTTTGAGCTTTGGCGGACATAGATTTTTTACCATTTGGGTAGGAATTCCTTGACATTAGATTCATCTACTACCAACGACTTAATTTTACCTTCAAATATAAGACGAGCGGTTTTTTGGCAAAGGCGTTCTATGTTTCTTTTTAGGGTTCTGACTCCGGCATCAAAGCCAAGAGGGCGAACCACTTGAGGCCAGATAGCATCTTTTATTTGCAATTCATCATTACTCAGACCAGATTCTTTAAGGGCAGATGGGAAGAGATAATCGCGACCAATGGCAATTTTTTCTTCATCAGTGTAAGAAGGCATTTGAATTACTTCTAATCTGTCCAAAACGGCAGTGGCAATTCTTTTTGTGTTATTGCAAGTGGCAACAAAAAAGACCTGAGATAAATCAAAGGGATATTCAATAAAATGATCTGAAAAACGGCTATTTTGTTCAGGATCCAACAACTCAACCAAAACCCCCATGATGGTATTTAAGGCGTCGTCGGCAACACGGTCGATTTCGTCTAAAAGAATAACCGGATTTTTGACACCAACGTTTCTTAATCCTTTTATGATTTGGCCTGGTTCTGCTTCTGGATGAACTCGCGATTGGCCCCTTAAGTAAAGGGGATCTCCAAGGCCTCCAAAGGGAATACGGATTAATTTTCTGTTAAAAACAGTGGCGATGGACTTAGCCATGGTGGTTTTGCCTGTACCGACCAAACCGACAAAAAGTAAAATTGGGGCTCGAAGATTTTGATCGGGATGGCGGTTTTTTTGCAAAGCCAAAACAGAAATATGCTCCAGTATTCTTTCTTTGACTTCAGAAAGGCCGTAATGGCTTTCATCAAGTTTTTCTCTGGCATAATCAAGATCCAATATATCCTGAGATTCTTTAAACCAAGGGAGGCCAATAATCCACTCAATGTATTTGGAGGTTTTTTGATAATTTTGCCAAAAAGTGTCTTCTGATTTGGAAGAAATTTTTAAGTGAGAAAAAATTTCGTTTAATTTGTTCTGTAACTCGTCGGGGAGCCTGATGCTTTTTGTTTTGGCAACTAGTGTTTCTATGGCTTGAGTTATTTCGGAGTTAGTAGTAGGCATTAAGAAAAGTATAGCTTATTTTTATCTTTTCTTCTTTTCTCCTTTTTCGGGTTGGATTGGACGAAAAGAAAGTGCTTCACCTCCATATTTTCTAAGTGACATGGCCGCCATTCTTATTGTTTCTCTTTTATCTCTAGGCAGTAGACCACCAGATGGAAATAATGGCTCTGCGTGTCCCACTGGACCTTTGGGGTGTACTAGTGTAATCATCAAGTGAGCTCCTTTGGCTAAATCTTGGCGTAATTGTAGGGCTATTGTTTTTTTGCATTTTCGTTTTTCGGGTTTATACTCTCGAACATATACCGGCCCAACCGTCAATCCTTGTTCTGAAAGTTCTACTGTAACGTTCCCCGCTGAGACACCGCCATTTGGGCCTACATTTCTTTGACAAACCTGAATTAAGATAGTTCGCATACTACTTCTTGGCTCCATGTTGTGTCCCGCATTTTCATAAATATTTTCCAAGGCTCTAAAAACACAGTTTCCTTCATTAAATTTTCCAGTAGGCATAGGAATATTATATACTACAGGATAGATTTGTCAAAGACGAGGCGGATACCTCGCATTCGCGAGAGATCCCTCGGCTACGCTCGGGATGACAAAAGGACTACGCTCGGGATGACATTAATACTTATTATTTTTGTATTGAATGCGGTTGGTGTTGGACCGAAGGGGCGGTTTCCTAAAATTGGATTTATTGGTTGGTGGAAAAAATTTTGATTGTTGATCAGGAATAGTTCTTCCACTAAAACGGCCGTGAGGCTGACTTAATCCCTGGCTGGATCCTGGGTGAGCTGCTTTAAACTGGGGAGCTGATAGTTTAATCTGATGATTATCATTAAACCCGCTTATTTTAATATGAATTTTATCTCCAATTTTTACTAAAGCGTTTGGATCAGAAACAAAACCTTGGCTCAATTCAGAAACATGCAATAAGGCTTCTCTTCCGGGTAAAAATTCAACAAAAGCACCATAATCCTCTATTCGAGTAACTATGCCATCGTATTCTTCGCCAATCTCAACTTCTTTAATCATGGCCTCGATTTCCTTAATACATTGGTTGGTTTTGTCGAAAGAATCAGAAGAAACAGAGGCAATACCATCATCATCTATATCCACTTGAACGCCATATTTTTTCATTAAGCCTTTGATTGTTTTACCGGCTGAACCAATAACATCTCCAATTTTGTCTTCTGGAATTTTGAGCATGGCAACCTTGGGAGCATAAACAGACAACTCCTTTCTTGGTTCTGACAAAACTGCTTCCATTTGTTTTAGAATTTCAAGCCTGGCTTTTGTACTGGCTTCAAAGGTTTTTTCGATCATTTCCATTGTTAAGCCTTGTCTTTTGATATCAAGCTGAATAGCGGTAATGCCTGTTTTTGTACCGGTAATCTTAAAATCCATATCACCAAAATGGTCTTCAATTCCGGCAATGTCTGTTAAAAGAGTGAATTTTTTATCTCCATTACTAATCATTCCAATAGAAATTCCAGCAACTTTATCTTTTATTGGAACACCAGCATCCATCAATGACATGGTAGAGCCACAGGTGGAAGCCATAGAAGAAGATCCGTTTTGTGACATTATTTCTGAGGTTAAGATTATGGTATAAGGAAATTCTTCCTCAGAGGGTATGACTGGTAGTAAAGCTTTTTCGGCCAAGGCTCCATGACCAACTTCTCTGCGACCAGGACGGCCAATTCTACCGGTTTGGCCGGTTGAAAAGGGCATGGCTGAATAATAGTGCATGTAACGTTTTGTACCTTCACCGCCGGAATCTTCCATGTGGAGTTTTTCCGACAATGGACTTAAGGTACTGACGGTAACAACCTGGGTCAAACCACGCTTAAACATAGCGGAACCGTGAGTACAGGGCAAAATAGAGGTGTCAATCTCCAATGGCCTAATTTTATCTGCTTGACGAGAATCGAAGCGTTTACCGTTAAATACATTTACTCTAAGCTGTTTTTCAAGTAGATGCTCGACTGCATGAACAAGCAAATTTTCATTAACTTCTCCTGATTTGATTTTGTCCAGATAAGTTTCTTTGGCCTTGTCAATAATTTTTTGTTTAGCTGAAAAAGAATTGATATCTCCGCCATTGTCAAAGAAATCATTTATATCTTTTTTTAGAATAGGAGTGATTTGCTTAATTAAGTCTTCTGAAGGTAAGACTGGGATGAATTCGGCTTTTTTCTTGGCAATTGGTTGGGCGAATTCTACTAATTGCTTGTTTATATTTTCACCAAGATTTTTGGCAAGTTTAATGGCGCCAAGCATGGTTTTGTTATCAACAATTTTGGCACCGGCCTCGATCATGTTAACACCGGCGGGGCCAGTACAAACTATTAGATCCAAATCCGACTGGTCTAGTTGAATTACAGACGGACAAGAGAGAAGCTTATCTTTGTCTTTAAAAATTCTTATGGCTGAAACCGGACCGTTGAATGGAATATCTGATATCAAAAGAGCAGTAGAAACTGCCATAAAAGCGGGAATAACAAAATCAGTTTCCTTGTCATTGCTTAAAACGGTTACAACGACTTGAATATCGTTTTTGAAGCCTTGGGGAAAAAGAGGTCTGATGCTTCTGTCTATAATCCTGGCTGATAAAGTGTCATTATCTGAAGCATACATGTCTCTTTTGATCCAACGACTGCCTTTTACCACGCCTCCGGCATAAAGTCTGTTTACTAGTTGAACAGAAAGGGGAAAATAATCTTTGTGCTCGTCAACCGAACCCATAACAACCGTGGCCAAAACAACTGTTTTGCCCATAGTGGCCGTGACAGAGGCGTTGGCTTGAGGAGCTAGTTTACCGCTTTCAATGGTAATTGTTTTGTTTTCTATTTTTATTTCTTTCTTGTGTGTTTTCATTGTTTTTTAAATTATATTTTTTAATGACTGTTTAGATTATAGCGTCATCCTAAGTGTAAACGAAGAATCTGGTGTTGGCGTAAATCAGAACCAAGTTAGTACTGAAATTATTTCTTTAAACCTAATTTCTTGATTAGTTTTTTGTATCTTTCCACTTCGTGCTTGGTTAAGTAACGGAGTAGTCTGCGTCTTTTGGCAATTTTGGTTAATAACCCTCTTTTACCGGGATAATCATGTTTGTTTTCTCCCAAATGCTTTTGTAGTTTTTCAATCTCAAAAGATAAGAGCGCAATCTGGATTTCGGGAGAACCGGTATCACCTTTAACTTGGGCGAATTTTACAATTATTTCTTGTTTTTCTTCTGTGCTTAGTGCCATAGTTTACAACTATTTATCAGTTAAAAAATAATAAAATGTATATGTTATTTAGAACTTAATGTAAAAAAAACGGCACTTCGTGCCTAGATTCTTCACTTCGTTCAGAATGACATAAGGCTGTGGGGTGGCGCCCACAAAAACTGACTTAATAGTATGGGAGTAGTATAACACAGAAAAAAATTAATTTATTAACTCATTCCTACCGGATTGGGTTTGTTTTGGCCGGGTTTGGTGCCTGGGGCAAAACTACCGGTTTTTTCAACTGCGCTAATTGGAGTTTGGTTAACAACAGGTGCCGGTGTCTGAACTGGCATTTGGGCCGGAATTGTAGCCGTCGGTTGGGCGGTAACAGGCATTTGGGCCGGAACTGTGGCTGTTGGTTGAACTGTGGCTGGCGGTGGCTGAGTGGCACGAAGACACATGGCACCAGCTTCAAAGCTTTCTGGGGAAACATTAACGGCAAAAGATTGGGTTGATACTCTTAATCCAATGAGTAGATTTTTGCCTGAATCCATATCCAGGGGCAAATCAAGCATGGGGAGAAGAAAGGTAAATATTTCACAATAAGGAGCATCGGGGTCAACTAAAGTGGCCTTGGCCCAAGATTTAGTAGCTTCTATTGGTGAAATAAAAACCCAATTACCTTTATTGACTATCTTGGCATTTTCTCCAAGTGAAATTTCATCGCCAAGCATAAAACAAATGTCAGAAGCCGAAGATTGGCTTTGTATGGCGATGTTGTTATTGTCAATTTTTTCAGAACCTTCCTTTGTCTGTACGACTAGATTTAGGTGTCCGCCGTCATCGTTATAGGAAACTTTTTCAATTTGATCTAACGGGTGGTTAACTGAAACTATAAGATCGTTAGATTCTATCTTGTCCGTTAATAGATCCAAACCACTAAGCTTAGAATAATTGTTGTCGGTGTTTTGAGGACAATAAACTGAGGTTTCAATATTTTTTTTCTTAAGACTCAAAGCTAAACCAAGAGCCGCTCCTATAGCATCAATGCTTATTTGAGGTACGACAACGAGGGCGGTTTTAGCACCATTAAGTAAATTTTTTATTTCGGTTATATTGTAATTTTTCATATCGGTAATGTTTAAATTTTGATAATAAGTTTCTGAAGTGTCATTTTGTATATTTAAACGACCTGCAGAGCTCATTTATAAACTCTCCTTACTTTTGTTATAGGCTATTATAACATCGTTTATTTTAAAGTCAATATAGGGCTTAAATATCATACCGCAATCATTGCCTTGTTTAACCTTTTCTATATCTTCCTTGCCTTGTTTTATGCCTTCAATTTTGCTGTTTTTTATTATTTCGTCATCACGCTTAAGATGAATGCTATCACCCCTACCAAGAACGCCTTTTGTGCATGCCAACCCGGCAATACGAAGTTTGTTTATGTTAAACTCGGCCTTAATGATCCCCTCTCCGGTAATTGTTTCGTCTATGGTTGGCTCAAGCATTTTTAATACTTGCTTTTCAATTTCTTCTATAATTTCGTAAATTATTTTTGATTCAAAAATAAGAACTTTTTCATTTTGGGCTAAATTTTTAATTAATTTTGGAACAGGAAGGTTGAAGGTAAAAATTTGAGCCGAAGAAGCCTTGGCCATAAAAATATCATTATCAGTAACTGGACCTACTCCAGAAGAAACAAGATATATATTATTAGTAAAGTTGCTTAACAGTGCTTCTAAGGTTCCCTTTGTATCCGCCTTAACAATTATCGAAAGTTTTGGCTCATCCGACTTTAATTGTGGCAAATTGGCAGGTTTTGGCGAATCAGGATAGTGTTTTTCTGAGGTAATAAGATTACCGACACTTTGCACTTTATTAAAACCCATGATCTGAACCGGAACCGATGGACCAGCTTTTTGAATCGCTTTATTATTAAAATCCAAAATTGATTTAACTTTACAGGAAGAATCTTTTGAAAAAACCGTATCCCCAACTTTTAAACTACCCTCTTTAATTATAGCCGTAACAAGCGGACCACGGCTTTTGTCTAGGCGTGATTCGATAATTACGGCCTTTAGGGGGTTGTTTGGAAGTGATTTTAATTCCATGATTTCGGCATTAAGCAAGATCATTTCCAATAATTTATCTATACCTTTACCAGTTTTAGCGGAGACTTCGATGCAGGCTGTTTGCCCACCAAATTTCTCTGGGGTCAGATCTTGTTCTGATAACTGAGCTCTAATATTATCTAAGTTGGCGGTGGGAAGATCTATTTTGTTGAGAGCAATAATGACGGGAGTATTTGAATTTTTGATTAATTTTATGCATTCTTTTGTCTGTGTTTTTATCCCCTCAGTAGCCGCAATAACCAAAACCGCCAAGTCAGTGACAGAATTCCCGTGAGCTCTCATTTTAACAAAGGCTGCATGGCCCGGTGTATCAATAAAAGTGATTAGACTGCCTTGGTCTTTTTTGTTATTGATTTTGACTTGATAGGATGAAATATGTTGGGTTATGCCACCAGTTTCTTTACTCCATAAGTTAGTAGACCTGATTTTATCCAAAAGAGAAGTCTTCCCGTGATCTATGTGCCCCATGAAGGCAACAATCGGAGGACGGAATTGAATGGTTTTTTTGGCTTGTTTAGTTTGTTTGACCTGTTTGACCTGAGGCGGACTGCGCTTTGGCTTCCCACTTCGGGTGACTGCGCGTTCGTTTGTGTTCGGCTTGTTTTTTGTAGGTTTTTTTGTCATATATAGTGATATTACTCGAGACTATCATTTTTTTGTTTTGGTCTCTTTGTTTTTCTTGACTCTTTTTGTTTTTCCAGATTTTTTAGGGGTTTTTATGCTAGACGTAGACGTGGATTTGGTCTTGGCTTGGTGGCTGATGATGTCAATATCACGGTCGATTAAATATCCGGCCAAACGAACATTTTCTCCACCGGCGCCAATTGCAAGCGCCAATTGATCTTCTGGGACTGAGACAGTAACCTTGTTATCGTCTTGGGAAACAATTCTCACCTCTTGGGCGGGAGAAAGTGCCTGTACAATAAACTGGTCCAGATTAGTTGAAAAAAGGATAACATCGATTTTTTCGTGACCCGGCAGTTCATTTAAAACCGACTGGATTCTGGTTCCTTTTTGGCCTATACAAGATCCAACCGGATCTATACCGGCCTGTTTAGAAAAAACAGCTACCTTGGTTCTTTCCCCTGGCGATCTGGCAATTTTTTCTAGAATGACTGTCCCACTAGAAACTTCTGGGACTTCGCGAACGAATAATTGATGGACGAATTCGCGATCTGCCTGAGAGAGGATGATATTTTTTTTACCGGTAAGCTCATCTTCTACAATATCTTTCATTAAAAAAAGCTTTCTGCTACCTAATTCGTATTCCTGATTGCGAACTTGTTCGGCTTTAGGCAAAATTCCCTCGGTTTTGTTGATTCCAATAATTATTTTGGATGATTCAATTCTTAATATATTGCCGTATATCAAAGTTCCAATTTTGTCTCTATATTCGGCTATAATGTTTTCCCTTTCTGCTTCCGTTATCTTTTGATCGATAACCTGTTTGGCTGTTTGGGCCGCAATTCTGCCAAAACCAGGAGGTGTCACATCTACTTTGTTGCCGTTTTCTTCAATTCTAAAAATTCTAAAAATGCCTGTCTGTGGGGATAAGTTTACACTAAAATCAATTGTATCGTCAATTGGATTACCTTTGTCTTTTTGGTCCTTTTTGTAAGCTGAAACTAGACCTAGTTCAATTGAGTCTAATATTGATTGAGCATCAATGTTTCTTTCTCCGGCAATTTGAGCTACTGCGGCGGCGAATTCGGTTTTTGGTAATTTTCTTAAATCCATATTTTGTTTTCTTATTATATCTTAAAATAGCCTAAAAAATAAAAAGGAGGGTTTCTCCCCCCCATTACATTAAGACAAAGATAAATAAGTTAGTGATATTGTAGCATGGATTGAATAAATTTAAAATTGAACTTTTTAATTTTTTAGAGACTTAGTAATTTTTCGTCATTCTGAGCGAGAGTGAAGAATCCCAAAGGCGGGATGTTTGACGATGGGATCCTTCGTTACACTCAGGATGACGGTATAGGGCAGGATGACGGGTGGGACTGTCTCTACTTACAGCTCCAGCTCTTTGATCATTTGTTTTTGTTGACGAGTTAGGCGGGTGGGAATCTTGACAATAAAACGGATATAAAAGTCACCACGGGCGCGATTGTTAATGTAAGGAATTCCTTTACCCCTAAGTCTTAGTAGAGTGTTTGGTTGCGTACCTGCTTTCACTTTTATTTTAATTTTATTTCCATCAAGACCTGGAACTTCTATATTTTCACCAAGACTAGCTTGGGTGAAAGAAATCGGTATAGTAATAAATACATCATTACCGTCGCGCTTAAAAGTGTCATTATCTAAAACGTCTATATATAGTATAAAATCGCTGAACTTAATCCTTTGGCCATCGTCAACACCGGCCGGAATTTTGATTTTTTTCTTTTTACCTTCTATTTCTACTTCTTTTTCAACTCCATTGACTGCTTCCAAGAAATCGATTTGTATCTTATAAGTAGGGAGTCTGGGATTGCGAGAAGCTCCGGCGGAACCAAAAAATTGTTCAAATATATCAAATGGATTACTAAAACCACCAAAACTAAAATCAGATCCGCCAAAAGAATTATCTCCCGAAGTGGAAGTGTAGGTAAAATTAAAAGGGCCGTTTTGACTGGTATGGGTGGCTCCACCAAAAGGACCGGTGCGACCGCCCTCAAAAGCTGCATGACCAAATTGATCGTAGGCCGATTTTTTTTCACTGTTATTAAGAACTTCGTAAGCCTCGTTTATTTCTTTAAATTTTTCTTCGGCATCCGACTCCTTGTTGCGATCCGGATGGTTTTTTAGGGCCAATTTGCGATAGGCGGCTTTTATTTCATCCTTGGTGGCATTTTTGGAAACGCCTAATATTTCATAAAAATCTTTTTTCATTTAAACAAACAGGCGACCGCAAGGGTCGCCCTTACATACTATTTTAATTATTTTATCTAATTATTTTACTATTTCGCCTTCTTCAGCGTTGGCCTTATCGTCAGACTGCGATTTTGTCTTTCCGCCAGAGGCTGACTTTGCACTTGCTTGCTTTGTATCTGAAGATTTAGATTCATCGGATTTTTGCCCTTGTTGGTAAATAGCAGCTCCGACGGTTTGAAGAATTTGATTTAATAACTCTGACTCTTTTTCATAATCTTCCTTTTTGGAATCAGTTTTACTCAAAACTTCTTTTGCTTTTTTGACAGATTCTTCGATCTTTTCTTTATCTTCTTTTTTAACTTTATCTTTTAGATCTTTTAAGAGTTTTTCAGCTGAAAAGATGGTGGCGTCAAGTTTATTTCTTGACTCAGCAAAAAGCTTCTTTTTTTCATCCTCATTGGCATGGGCATCGGCGTCTTTCTTCATCTTTTCAACTTCTTGTTCAGAAAGATTGGTGGCGTTTTGAATAGTGATTTTTTGTTCTTTGCCGGTTCCGTTGTCTTTGGCAGAAACACTTAAAATACCATTACTGTCAATGTCAAAGGCAACCTCGATTTGAGGGACTCCTCTGGGTGCGGGTGGAATACCATCCAAAACAAATCTTCCCAAAGACTTGTTGTCAACAGCCATTGGTCGTTCACCTTGTAAAACATTTATTTCTACTTGAGGCTGACTGTCTGAATAAGTAGAAAAGATTTGAGATTTTTTGGTCGGTACGGTGGTATTACGTTCTATCAATGGAGTTCTAACACCACCAGCTGTCTCAATTCCCAGGGTTAGCGGTGTAACGTCTAACAAAACAACATCTTTAACTTCTCCTGTTAAAACGGCACCCTGAACGGCGGCACCAATAGCAACTACCTCATCCGGATTAACTGTGTTATTTGGCTCTTTACCAAAAAAATCCTTAACCAACTGCTGGATTTTTGGCATACGAGTCATGCCTCCAACCATCAAAATCTCATCGATATCAGATTTACTAATTTTGGCATCTTTAAGACATTTTTCAACTGGTCCTAGAGACCTTTGGATTAAATCATCAACTAATTTTTCGAATTCTGCTCTGCTAAGCTTGAAATTCAAATGTAACGGCTGGCCATCCTTTTGTGTAATAAATGGCAAATTAATTTCTGTTTCGACAGAAGAAGACAGCTCAATTTTGGCTTTTTCAGCGGCCTCTCTGACTCTTTGAAGAGCTTGCAAATCTTTATCTAATTCAACACCATGTTCGTTTTTAAAATCTTTTAGAATTTTTTCAATAAGTTTTTGGTCAAAGTCATCACCACCAAGAAAGGTGTCTCCATTAGTAGCCTTTACTTCAAAAATACCATCGCCAATTTCTAAAATTGAAATATCAAAAGTTCCGCCTCCTAAATCGTAAACAGCTATGGTTTCACCTTTCTTTTTGTCTAAACCATAGGCGAGAGCGGCAGCGGTGGGCTCATTGACTATTCTTTTAACATTAAGACCAGCTATTTCACCAGCCTGTTTAGTGGCTTGACGCTGTGAATCGTCAAAGTAAGCAGGAACAGTAATGACCGCATCTGTAATTGTTTCACCCAAATATTTTTCTGCATCAATTTTGGCCTTTTGTAAAATCATGGCTGAAATTTCTTGAGCCGTGTAAATTTTACCGTTAACCTCAACAGCTGCCATGTTATCCTTTGCGGAGACAATTTTATAGGAAACCATTTTCTTTGTTTTTTCTACCTCTGAATCAGAAATTCTTCTACCCATTAGTCGTTTGATACTGTAAATCGTATTTTCCGGATTAAGTATCATTTGTCTTTTGGCCAAGTCACCTACCAATTTTTTGACCGGTTCGACCACCGATGGAATTAAGTTCCTGCCTTCGGAAGTGAGTATAACTTTTGGGGTACCTCCTTCCATTACGGCAACACAGGAATTTGTGGTGCCAAGATCTATCCCGATTATTTTGTTTGATTTTGTCATAATTGTTGTAAATTTTTTCCGCTAGGAGCGGACTAAAGAATTTTTAATTTTTATTTTTAATACTTTTTCCAACGGCAACTTGAACAGGACGAATAACTTGACCATTTAACTTATAACCTTTTTTGTGAATTTTGAGAACGCAATTTTGTTTCCCGCAAGTGACTTCAACACAATCCATGATG
Organism: Patescibacteria group bacterium; assembly: GCA_018902845.1. GTDB lineage: Bacteria > Patescibacteriota > Microgenomatia > UBA12405 > UBA12405 > JAHIPV01. The sequence goes on along the minus strand of JAHIPV010000013.1, from coordinate 12,084 downwards.
GATGGGTCAAAGACTTTATTTAAAGCATTTATCTCTTCCAAGCCTTCACTGGCTAGAAAATTTTGCAGTTTGTCCAGAGCCATTTTTAAGCCTTCGTTTTTTATATTTTTTTGGACTAAATAAAAATCGTCAAGAACATTTAGGAGTTTGTCAAAAACAGAAGTCACGGCTAAAGTGGCGTAAAGTTGTCGCTGGGATTCAATTCTTTTTTCTAGGTTTGAATAATCAGCCAAAGATCTTTTTAACTGCTCTTTTAAATCTTCGGCATGAGATTTAGAATCAAATTTTTTAATTTTTGGCTTGTGTTTGGCTTGTTTTATCATGTTTGAGTTTATTTAATAATTATGAGGTAATTTCGGATATGAGCTGGGCGAAATAATCGACCATTGGAATAACCTTTTGGTAATGAAACCTAGCGGGGCCAACAATCCCCAAAATACCTCGGTGAGGTCCAGCCTGATAGGTCTGATAGACAAAACCACACGGTTCTAAGTGTTCCATACCTAAATCCTCGCCAATAATTAATCGGATTAAGTGATTTTCGGGGTCTTTGTTGCCACCGGCCTTGTCGATTACATCAAACCAAAAAGAAGTGTCGTCGATTAAGGATAAAACAGTTTTGGTAACATCAATGTTATAAAATTCCGGTTCTTCGAGTAAATTAGATGCTCCATAGGTAAAAAGAAGTCCTTGGTCGGTAGTGGAAATGGCCATGGATCTAGTGCGGGAGGCTAATTCCTTGGTTGTTTCTTTAAGAAGTTTTTCGAATTCGTTTCTATAATCCCAAACTTTTTCTTTGGCTCCAATTTCTTCGGCAGTAGAAAGATTCTTTGGGATCATTAAATTTCTGACATAAAATTTTAGTCCCATTGAAGTTGGCGCACGACCGGAAGACGAATGGCTTTTTTTAAGATAACCAAGCTGAGTCAAAGAAGACATCTCGTTTCTGATTGTAGCCGGCGAAACTCCAAGCGAATATTTTCTTTCCAGCGTTTCGGATCCGACCGATTCGGCAGTCTCTATAAATTCTTCGATAATACATTTCAATATTTTTATTTGTCGTTGGGTTAGATCCGGCATCTTAGCAATATGATAGGTCGACTGCTAATTAATGTCAAGAGGGAAAAGGAAAGAGAAAAAATAAAGCTAAAGAAAAAGCGGAGAGAAGAACAAGATTAAGATAATTGATTTGGTGGAAGAACTGGAGAAGTAGAAGTAGGGTGAAAAAAATGGAAATTATAAAACTAAATTTTTTCTTTTTGATAATAATTAGAAAAGTGAAAAAAAAAGTAATAAAAAATATTGGAAATATAAGAAATATGTCTAAGGTAGAATCCGGTGGAACTAGAATAATATAAGAGATTAGCCCCAGCCAAGATAACAGTGGAAGAAAAAAAACTGAGAATGAAATATGAATCAAATTTCTTTTTTGGCGCTTTGATTTTTTTCTGAAAAAGATCATGGTCAGTTTAATAGTTTTTTGTCAGTATCAGATTCGAGATGAATTTTATCAATTATGCGTAACAATTGGCGGGTTCGAGTTGAATTGACAACATCATACTGTTTTGAGAGAGCACTGAGACGATCGCCAACTTTTTGGAAAGCCTGGTTGTATTTAACGAATTCTTTTTCAAAATTTTTAATGTAGGTAATGATGTTTTGAGTGTTTTTTTGATATTTGAAATTGTCATAGGCTTGGCGAAGCATCCTTAAAATGGCCGAAAAACTGAAAGGACCGGCTAGAATTACTTTTTGCCTCATAGCCTCTTCCCAGATGTCCCCCATCTGGTCGTAAATAAAAGAAAAAATCATCTCATTGGGTACAAAAAGAATGACAAAATCAACGGTATTATCATCAGGGTTAATATAATCTCGAGTGGAGATTTGCTTAATTTTTTCTTTTACATCCCTTTTGAAGAGTTTTAATTGTTCTTTTTTGGCACTTTGATTTTTTGTTTCAGACATTTTTTGTAAACTGGCGTAAGGAAACTTGGCGTCAACATTAATTCTGACACCATCCGGTAAGAATATGGAAAAATCGGGGCGGTTGGTACTACCGGTCTGTTTTTTGTTGAATTCATAGTCAACACCCCTGACAAAACCACTCATTTTGAGTAAATCATCGGCCACTTTTTCACCAAAAGCGCCCCTGAGTTGGTTGTTGGAAAGAACTTTTTTTAACCCTTCGGTGGTAACGGACAGTTGTTCGGTAATTTTTTGATGACTGTCTAGGGCTGTTTTTAGACTTTTGAAGCTACCGACCCTTTTTATTTCGGCTTGTTCCAGTTTGGTTGAACTTTCCTTGAGTTCCTGTAAAACTCTTTTAACCAAATCTTCAATGGCAGATTTTTTGTTAGTTAAATCAGTTTTTATTTCTTGTTTTTCGGCTCCCAGCTTTTGGTCGGCCATTATGATTAATTGCTCGCTGGCTTTTTTTAGAATATCGGGAAAAGATTTGTTTAGTTCTTTGGCAATAAGATCGCTATCCGGTTTGTTTTTTTTGAAAATTAGGGAAAAAATGATAAAGCCGATAGTAGCGCCAACAAAAATTCCAAGAATGATATAAAGAAAGGTCATAAACAAGTATCGGTTATTGACAAGGATTTATCAAATTTTATCTTGAGTGTCTTATGTTGCGTATTTTTCCATCTCTACCATGAACAAGAACACTTGTGCCATAATTTTTGGCCACTATTGTGGCTCTATCTATCGCTGTGCTTTGTTTTTCGTAAACTGCCGATGCTCTATTCGCACCACTCTTTTTTACTGCCCAACCGTTTTGATGTTGCACCACATGTTGAATCTTGGAACTAGCACGAAGGGCTTTGTTGTATTGTTTTACTTTTTGAGTATTTTTAAGATTTATATTTTTTTTCTTCATGTTGTTTATGGTTGAATTTGTATTAATTTTTCAACTTCTTCTTCACTCAGTTGAATATTCTTAACAAAATGTTTCAGTTTTAACTGAGATTTGAAAATAAATTCTTTTATTTGTAATTTATTTTTAGAAACAAAACTTTCATATATTTTAACAGGAATATCTATTCTTTGTTCCAAGAGCCAAAGCAGTGTTTCTCTAGAACTTGAATGAGTTTCTATAAAAACTTTAACAGGAACAACCCTGTCTCTTACCAAAAATGCTCTAAATGATTCTGCTATATCCTTGGGAAAAACAGCATAAACATATACTTTCTTTTTTCTTTTTTCGCTGTTGCGTATTTTTACCTTAGCGCCTTCAACGGAAGATAGAGTACCATCGTATACAATGGCGCTTTTTTGCATTAAAGCTGAAGAAACTAACTCGCTTTTGCCTGATGCACTTCCTCCGCACATTAAAATAACTTTTTTATACTTAGGATCTTTTAATGCTTGTTTAAATGCTTCGTCAGCTAATTTTCCTGATTTTATATGATAGCGCGATGCTTTTTGGGGATCATAACCGTGGATTTTCTTTTTATAGGCATCAACCTCAACAATTATCGAATGCATCATATTTTGATTATATAGAAACCAAAGTGTTGGATTTTAGACAGGTTACAAACCTGTCTCTACAAAAAGGTTTGGGGTACTTTCCATCGGGATTGCCACGTCGTCACGTAATAAATTAAGAAATTTAAACGTGATTTCCTCGCAATGACAGCGGTTTTAATCGGACAGCCACGAAGGGCTGTCCCTACGAAAATTTGTGTAATTTGATTAGTCTTTTTGCTTCTAGGCGTAGAAGTTCTGGGATGAGAGCTTTGTAAACAGCGCAATTTGGTGTAGATGTATTGTAATTGCCTTTTTTTTCTAAAGTTAAAAGTGGACAACCGCCACAGCAAATATATTTCCACTGACAATTCTTGCATGGAGTTTTATCTTCAACTGTAATGCCCTTGGTAAAATCTTTTTGAATCATGGTGTCTATCAAATCCTTGTCATTAATAGAACCGATGGGTTTTTCCATAAGCATTTGACAATTTACCAATTTGCCATCGTGTCTAATAACCAAATAATTAGTACCCATACCACAAGGGCGAAGATGGGGACGACTGGCAACCACTCTGTCTAATAACCTATCGATATAACCATAGGGCAAGGCGTTTTTATAAATGGCTTGGTAGGCTTTTTTGAGATAGAAAATTAGTTTCTCGTCTTGATTGTTTAATTCTTCTTTGACACAAGGATTTTCTCTATAAAAATTAAAAACAAGAGGTATATTTTTTTCTAATAGATATTTTGTTAATTTAGGAATATTTTTGATATTTTTTGATGTAATGGTGACAGATACATTAAAAAGAACTTTGTATTTAAGCAAATTATCTATCCCCTTTTCGACTTGTTTAAATGAGCCCCGACCGTTAACAAAAACCCTAGTTTTATCATGAACCTTGTTTAAACCATCAAGAGAAACAGCTACTTGTAGTTTTTTTTGTTTGATTTTTTTACAAATAGTCGGTGTTAGCAAAACTCCGTTAGACATAATAACTATAATTGTTTTGATTTTTGTTTTGTCTTCTAGTTTTTTGATTTTGTTTACAAGCCTAAAGAGCATTTTTTGTTCTAAGAGTGGTTCACCGCCGGATAGTTTAAATTTTATTTGTTTAAAATTGTGTTTTTGGGCTGATTTAAAAATTTTTTCAATTGCCTTGTTGGCAATTTCTTGGCTCATTTTTCCTGGAGTTTTGTGGAGATAACAATAAGTACAGCGAAGATTGCATTGGTTGGTAAGATGAAGCCAAACGCCTGGAGTATTAAGTTTTTGTTTATATAATTTTGGTTCAAGGCTGTCTTTCCCAAAATAAATAATTTGAGAAGAATATAAATTATTAAAAATTTTTTTGATGTCAGAAAAATTAATTTTTGAATCTTTTTTCTTGGCTAGTTTAAAAATATCTTGGAGAGTTCTTTTGTTGTTAATTTTGGAAAAAAGAAAATACGATTCTTGGTTTAAAACGGTAAGACCTTTTTGTGAGAGAGGGTTGTAAATTAAGAAATGATTATCAACTTGATCAATGAACGTGCTTTTATGTTTAAGGGGAACACTTTGTAAAAAAAGTTTCATATTATAAAAATAAGTTAAAGATGAAAATTTGGCAATTCCAGTTAACAGGCGCAATCACAATCGGCTTTATTACTTGCTTTTATTTTTCCCTCTGCACAGGCGCAGTCACCGCAGTCACCGCACTGACTATTTACTTTGACGACTTTCTGGATATTTTTTTCAAGCTTTGCTTGATTAATTACTTTGGCTTTTTTGAAATTCATGTTGAAATTGAATGAATATTTAATAAGTATTGGGATTATATCAAGTTCTTATAAGCTTGTGTAGTTTTTGGTTGTCTTTGCATTTGGTGTTAATGGTGAAAAAGTCGAGAGAAAGAATTTTGGTATAGGTTTGTTTGATTAGTTCCGTTAATTCGTTAACGTCTTTGTCTGTGATTGTGAATTCTTTTTTGACAAATTTATCAGTTTTTTTGCTTTTTTGAACATAATCGATAATTCCTGATTCTACGTTATATTTTAAATTAAAAGTATTGTCTATCAGAATTTTGTAGAAAACCAGTTGACGAAAATAATCATCTTTGGATGAATAAGAATCCGGATTGCCGGTTTTGAAATCAACAACTTTAACATTGGTTAAATCCCCTTTTTTGGAGTCTAGTATTTCTATTTTATCGATTTTACCCGTTATAGGAATATCATTTAAGTGAATATTGTAACGGGAAAAACTGTGTTCGACTAAACAATTTGAGTTGATGCCGGGGGAATAAAAATTGTAATAATCTGTTAAAGCTTGTTTGCCTTTTTGCAATGATTCTTGGTGTTCTTGTTTTGGTAAGTTTTCTTTTTTAAGAGATAAAGAAAATATATTAAGAATTTGACTTAAAGGTTCTTGTGGGGATTGATATAGATAGGCGAGACTGGCATGAATAGCGGTACCAAAAGACATGTGTTTGTTTTTTGGCATGGGGATTCTTGAAATTGTGTTGCAGTAAAAACAAAAAGGACAACGAAGATAAGAATTGAGATTAGTGATAGTAAATTTATAATTATTTTTTAAGTAATTTTTTAGATAATTTTGGGATTCGGTAGCCATTTCAAGCTGGCGGTGGTTTGGGGTAAAAAGTAAAGACAAGGAATCTTGATAAGAATTTTTTGGCAATGAAACTTTTTCAATTAATTTTGGGTTGATTTCTGAAATGAATTGAGATGGGATCTGATTATGATCTGTGTCGGATTTTTGTGAATAAGAAATATAAATTTGTTTTTTGGCTCTGGTAAGGGCTACATAAAAAAGACGGCGTTCGTCTTCGTTTTCAGATGTAGCAACTGTACCTAACTCGTTTTTTAAAACACCTAGGGGAAGCGGAAGAAAGTTTGGATTTCTGGCATTACCCCACTTGTTATCACGACATTTATAAAGAAAAACATGCTCGAATTCAAGACCTTTGGCCTTGTGAACTGTCATTAGTCTAACTGAATTATTTTCACTGCTATTTTCTTCTACACCAGAGGATATATTAATGTTGTTTTCTTGATAGATTTCGATTTTTTGAAGAAAAGAGCTTAAGGATAAGCAAGGATTTTTGTTGATATCGCTTTTGATTTGGTTGTAAAGAATATTAATGTTTTGTAGGAGTTGGAACCTGTTATCTTGAGAGAAAAAATATTTTAATAAAGAAAAATCATTTAAAATTTTTATAAAAAAACGGTCCAGATTGATGTTGTGAGAAAGTTTTTGAGATTTGGCAAACTTTCTGGAGAATTTAATCAATTTTTTAAAAGTATCTTTTTTTAAAGTTGGAGTAATTTTTTTGAGTTGTTTGGAATTGGAGATTAAGTCTAATAGAAGAATTTTTTGTGAATAAGAAAAACGAAAAATTTTAATTAAATCAAAAGCATTAATTTTTAGAAAATCAAAATTCAAAATATGAAAAAGTAAAGTGTCGTCGGTGGGATTGGAAATATATTGAAGCAGATTAAGTATCCAAACTATTTCTTGGCTGTCTAATAGGTTGGTATTAGAAGATATTGTATGAGGAATTTTGACTTGGTTAAGTAGTTCCGATAAGTTTTTTGAGTCAGCATTATTGCGGTACAAGATTGCAATTTGACTAGGATCAACCTTTGATTCAATTAGTTTTTGAATTTTACTAACGATAAAATAGTTTTCTTCTAAATTAGAATCGGCCGAAAAAAGATTGACAGGATCAGGATCATAATCTTTTTTGGAAATAAGGGATTTATCTGTATCTTTTATAAAGTTAGTAATACGGTTTTGGTTGTTACTGATAACTGAATTGGAAGAATCAAGAATAAGTTGATGACTTCTATAATTATTTTTTAAAATTATTAGTTTGAGATTGGGCTGATGTTCGTTGTAGAAGTTAAGAAGGTTTTCTAAACAGGCACCTTGAAATCTAAATATGGATTGGTCATCGTCACCAACTACAAACAGATTAGGATTATCGAAATAAGAAGAAAGGTGCTCCAGTATTTGAGATTGAGATGAGTTGGTGTCTTGATATTCGTCGACCAGAATATATTGATATTGTTCTTGAATACTGAGGAGAAAATTTTTGTCTTTTTTGAATTTGTCTAAAACAAATAAAATCATGTCATCAAAATCATAGTAGCCAGTTTGCTTTAATGCTTGTTGGTATTTTTTGTAGATTATTTGTAAATCGAGTTGTTTTGGAATTTGTTTTTTTAAATTATCAAAAATTTTTATGAGGGCATTTTTGAAATTAACGGCTGGGTTTTTGGCAGGACCCGAAATATAAAAATTATTTTTATAAAGCTGACTGTGATAAGAAAAAAGAAATTTGAGTGACTTTGATAAATCGATTTTTAGGAGTGAACCCAAAACCTCAAATAATTCACTTTCTAATGTTTTGCTGGCACGCAGTGACTTAAGTTTTTCATATTGCAAAGATGATTTTTTTAAAAAATCTTGTTGGTTTTGAATAAGCTTTTTGAGTTTTTGGGGAGAAATATTTTCTCTTTTTAGTGTTTGAATGTTGCTTATAATGCTTCTTTGATAAAAGAAGTGATCTCCCCAAGGCCTTAAAACTGAATTGTTTGGCAAGGATTCTATTAATTGCTGGATAATTTTTATTTTTTCGATTTCCTCCAATGCCTCCATGTCCTTGGCAAAAATAAATTGGTCTAAGTTGTTTTTGATAATATCGTTGCAAAAAGAATGAAAAGTGTGAATTTTGACTTGGTTAGCAAGTGGACCGATAATATCTAACAATCGCTGTCTCATATTAGCAGAGGCCGATTCAGTAAAAGTAAGACATAAAATAGCCAAAGGCGGTGTTTGAGTTTTGTTTAAAATATTAGCAACGCGGAGAGCAATGGTTTGAGTTTTGCCGGTACCGGCGCCGGCGATAAGCATGACCGGCCCTTCAATGGTATCAACGGCCTCTTTTTGCTCGGGATTAAGCCTGAGATATTCCTGCCGAAATTTTGTTTTATAATCCACTTGCTTATTTTATCAGTAAGAGAAGGACGATAAAAAACGATGAGGAAAAATTGCAAGTTGAGTATTCAATTTAATAATTTTTCTAAGGTTTGCTTGACTAGTTGTGGGTTGGCAGTACCACAGGATTCTTGCATGACTTGGCCGATCAAAAACCCTATTGTATTGGGATTGTTTTTATAGTCTTCAACAGCTTTTGGATTGTCTTTTATAACTTGCCGGACTAATTTTTCAATTTCGACAGTATCGGAAACTTGCAAAAGATTTTTTTGTTTGGCGATTATCAGAGGCGACTCGCCTGTTTGGTAGGATTCGACAATAAGCTGTTTGGCTACGGTCGAAGATATGGCTGATTTTTGGACTGAATCAAAAAGGTCACTAAAAAAATTATGATGAATCTTGTTTGGGTCTAGTTGCTTTTCAGTTTCGTTTAGGCGTTTGTTTAAAGGCCCCAAAAAGAGATTGGCTACGAATTTGGCAAAACTTTGAGATGGATTTTCGCCTATAGCTTTTTCATAAACAGATGCAAATTTTAAATCTTCACAAAGACGGATAGCATTATAGTCCGATAATCCAAAATCTTTTTTATATCTTTCAATTTTTTGGTCTGGCAATTCTGGTAAAGAAAGTTTTAATTCTTTAATTTCTTTATCGCTCCATTCTATTGGCGGGATATCTGGTTCGGGAAAATAGCGATAATCAGCCGAGCCTTCTTTTTGCCTTTGTAAAAAAGTTGATTGTTTGTCGGTATTCCATCCCCTGGTCGTTTTGTTAGCATTATTTTTTACTTGTCTGCTTTTTTTAAACTCTTCAGCCTGCCTTTTTATTTCGTATTCAAGAGCTTGGAGTACTCCGGTAAAAGAAGCTATATTTTTTATTTCTACCAATGGTGTATAAAAAGTCTTGGCGTCTTGTTCTATTTTTAAATTAACAGTTGGCTCACAGCGCATTTCGCCTTTTTCTACATCAGCGTTGGAGATTCCCAGATAACGGACAATTTGTTGTATTTTTTGAAAATAGCTTTTGACAAGATCGACTGAATGGATGTCCGGCTCAGAAACAATTTCTACTAATGGAACACCAGAGCGATTAAAATCTAAAAGCGTGGAGCCGTCTATATGTTGAGACTTGGCCGTATCTTCTTCCATATGAACCCTATTAATACGAATTTTTTGCCCGTTTATTTTTATAAAACCATTGACAGTAAAGGGTTTTTGGTATTGAGATATTTGATAGCCCTTGGGTAAATCTGGATAAAAATAGTTTTTGCGTTCAAAAAAACTGTGTTTATTAACTTTGCAATTTAGGGCTAAACCAAGCTTTAGACACCAAAGGCAGGCGGTTTTGTTTGGCACCGGCAGAGCTCCGGGAAGACCGAGGCAAACGGGACAAGTGTGAGAGTTGGGAGGGATATGAAAATGTTTTGCAGAGCAAGCGCAAAACATTTTTGATTTAGTTTTTAGTTCAACATGGACCTCAAGACCAATGATTGGAGTGATTTTCATACATTAGTATTTTAACAGAGGAAAGCTGGGCTGAGCAGAAAGGTAATGAGGTTCATTTAGTGAAGCGAATGATAAATTAATTGCAAAACTTGTTGTCAGTACTAAATTTATTTCAGACAATGTTTTGATATGCTCGAAGATAATTAATTCCAAGCAGCTCTCATTGTTCGGCAAAATCTGGGTTCCGGAAGAGGGTTTGTGCCCAAATCTGGCTGAACTAGATGACGTTTTGTTGTTTCTACAAAAAATTTATCTAAAGCACCAGCAAGAGTAAATGGTCCCGATTTAGCACCTTCGTCTAACAAAGCATCCAAGTATTCAGGTGTAGCAGTACAGCCACTTGCTCCAAAAAAAATGAATTGATTTTCGACATGCGCCGGATTTTCTGTGGCTCCATCATGAGTCTTATTGCCACGTTGCTTTAAATATTCAATATTTCTTAAAGTACTAAGACCTCCAGCAAATGAATCATGACCTGCTCCAACTGCTTTGCTCAAATGAAGTGCACAGGTCGCTTTGGCTAATGCGTACGGTGTTAAATCTCCAAGGCCTTCGTAACCTGGTGTTGTTGTTTTTTTTGAGGCCAAACTAATAACTGTACCGTCATTTCTTAGTGCCACAACGGTATATCCTCCAGTCCATGGATAAACCAGATTATCGTCACCAATTTCCCAAGGGGTTTGTAATGTTTTAGCAATTGCCTCACCAAGTTGTGGGTCAAAATCTTGAATATTAGGTAGCATTTCTAAATGATCTCTATTTCCACAAGTGCGAATTTGACCTAATAGATCTGGCAATAATTCATGTCGCCTTTCAAAGTCTGCGCCAGCAAATGTTTGGAGATTCACTTGAAGATTTTTGGCTAGCCTTTCTCGTTCAAGCCTCATTTTCCTTAAGCCTCTGTCTAGTGTTGGTTCTGCCATATGGGTAATTGTATCATAAGTTTGCCATAAAATTCGAAGATATGGGTGGTCCAAGATGGGAAATTAAAAATTTTTCTAAACTGGCCAGATCTTTCTTGCTTTCGTCATAATGATAAACGGCCAGTATTCCGGCTAACTTGGCTGATCCAACAGAACCTGCACAATGTTCGAAATAAACCACATCCTGAGGAAGTAATGAAAAATGATTCAACATTTGCAAAAAATATTTGGGGTCTGTTTTGTTTGGATTGTGATTTAAACTGAATACTTCATATGGCATGTTTGTTATACCCTTCTTTTTTCTTTCTTCATCGTTTGCGTTAGTGAGGATTATTTTTTTGTTGTTAAATTTATCGAGAAGTTGCTTCATCTGTTGAAAAATTTTGCCTTCTACAATAAAAGTGTGATTGGCATCTAGTAATATGGTTTTGTTCATAGTACGAATTGTCCGGTGAAACTTGTTATTCGATTTTGATGTCAAAATCTTTGAGTAAAGACAATACTTCGGGCTGGGAAAACTTGGCTTTTTTTATTTTGTTGGTAGCCGGATTTATTGAATAATTAATAGCTTTGGTGAAGTTAGTTTTAGTTAAATTTGAGTTTTGAAAAATGCTTCGGTTTAAATCAGATTCTGAAAAATCAGAACTGGTTAAATCTGTATTAATAAAAAAAGTATCTCTGATGGTACATTCGGTAAAAAGTGTATTGGGTAGTTCAAGATCGGAAAAATTGCATTTGTTTAGTAGACATTTTTTGAAACTAAGGATGAGAAGAAAGGGGTAAGTATTTTCTATTTTGCATTTTTCGAATTGACAATCCAGAAATTTGCAATCCGAAAATTTGGCATTATTGAAATTAGTTTCTGTAAAAATGCACTTTACAAACTGGCAATCTGTAAATTCTTTTGAAGATAAGTTCTTATTAAGGCTATTTATGTTTTGAAATTTTTTATCCTGATAAGATTGGTTTTTAAAATCCATTTTGATTAGATTTACGCCGCATTTGTGCAAACACGTCTTCCGACAAAAAGCAAACCCAGAGTAGGTATTCCTGACTTTCACAAAAGGACACCTTTTTGGGGTTTAGAACAACTATGTGGATAAGTTCCTGTTTTTAAAGATAGACCAAGAAGCTGATAGATTTTTTGTGTAACCCTATTTTGTTCAGTACGGATAACTAAAGCAGTACC
>JAHIPV010000012.1 GCA_018902845.1 Patescibacteria group bacterium | reverse complement strand
CTTTTAGTGATGAAGGAGGTGGAAAGAATGCTCGAACCAACCAAAATCTCATTAATCAAAGCCATCCAAATTCTGGGAAAAGTTGGGCAAGGTGAAGTGGTTTTTGGCAAACTAAAAACAATAATTGACTCAGAATTAAGCAACGAAGCTAAAACAATTTATCGACAAATTCCGGGGCACTAGAATGCGGAAGTCAGGTCACAACAACAGAACCGTTTTTGTAAATCCCCTGTTTTTCAATTACGGACGGATCGCAAAAAGCACAGTTTGGGTCTAATTGGTTTATATTTTTATGTTTATATATAAACGCAATTTCTTTATATTGTTTATTTCCTATATCTATTAAATTCTCGTAATTGGTTTTCTGACATTTTAATTTTTCGTATATTAGCTCGGACATATTGTCTTTTAGCATCCAAAGAAAAAAATCTTTTTTTATATTGTTTGCAAACGTAGAGAACAACTTCTTACCTATTCCTTGGTGTTGATATTTAGGTAAAACATAGAAAGCGTACAGTTCGTATTTTAGTTTTTCAATCTTAGGATCTCTGGCTCCACCTCCCCACAAAAAACCGACAACTTGATTGGATTTAAGAGCAACCCAAAAATATGTTTGATTACTTTTTGTATCCAGGATTCTGTTTTTCCATTTATTGATTATTTCTTGCGATATCTCGAGATTGTCTAGGTAAAAAGAGTCTATTAGATTTTTATATGTGTCCTTCCAAGTTGTGTTTTTTATGTAGGCTATTTTTTTAGCATCGTTAGTTAATGCCGGGCGTATTTTGATCATTGGTTTTTTAAAGGAAACATCCAAATTCTGATGAGTTTATTTTGCCATATTTTAGAAGACTATGTGCTCTACAACCGCCACAAACATTAACGTATTTACATTTTCCACATTTTCCTTCAAAATTTTTTCGATTCCTTAATACATTTAATATTTCGTTGTTTTCCCAAATATTGTATAAATTATTTTTAAAAATATTATCACAGGGATATTTTATAAATGGACATGCCAGTACAGAGCCATCGCTAGAAATGTATAAAGCAGCAATACCCGCAAGACAACCACCATGGATTTTATTCGGATTTTCCTTAATTAATGATTCATAATCTGCTTTCTTTTGTTTGTCTACTAAAAATCTAAGATGGTGAGATAAATTGACGTTAAAGCCTTTATTTATATAATTAATTATTTTTGTCAAAGATTCTTTCGTTTCTTGAGGAGATAGGGTTTGATTTTCTAAACTTGGATATAATGGTATGAGGGTATTGAAACCAATTCTTACATTTAAATTGTTTGCGTATTTTATTATTTGATCTATCTTATCAGTGTTACTTTTACATAAAGTGCAGTAAAAGTTAATATTGATATTATTTTGTTGGAGTAATGAAACAGCATTTTCAAGAACATTTGAATAATCTTTTCTTAATGATGATTTTTGGTTAGGTATATTATCTAAACTTAATTGGATTCCATCAAATATTTTTAGCTTGTTAATATTTTTTTTATTAACGAGAATACCATTAGTTAATAAAAATAGATTTTTTATCCCAAGTTTTTTTGCATATGTCGCTACATTAAATATTTTTGAATAGATAAGCGGCTCGCCACCAGTAAATACCAATCTATAGACATCAAGTTCTTTTGCCTGACTTATTATGTCTTTGACTGTTTCGCAAGGTAGTTCACTTGTATGTTTTTTGTCAACATAACAGTGCTTGCAATTTAAATTGCATTTATTTGTCAACTCGAGTTCTAATATATGTAATCCCACATTTTTTTTACTCATATTTATGTTGATTAAGTTTGTATGTACTACAGTAAGGATCTTTTTGAAATGCGTTCTGAAAGAATGCGTATGACATTGCTTTACAGCCACCAGCACATTTGGTATATCTGGGACAATTTGTACAAGCATGATAGCTGTCTAAGTCATATCGAAAACGATTAAGGATGGGAGATTGTTGCCAAACCTCCAATAATGAATCATTTAAAGCATTTCCGCAACCGAATTCTTTAAACTTTAAATGATTACATGGCAATATCTCACCGGTAGCCAAGATAACTAAATTAAGCCTGCCTGCCATACAGAAGGGTAATTTCATCTTTAGATATTTTTGTCCCATAAATAATAATGCATGACAGGGAGTGATAGTTATGCCAGATGTTTTTGCTTTAATATTGGATTTTTTATAAATTTTATAAAACTCTTGCCATTGTTTTTGGTTTAAAACATCTTTCATTGATTGATTATTAATTGGAATCATATCTAGTAATTTCAGTTTACTAAGGCCGTGTTTGTGGAGAAAGTCGATAGTCAAGTCAATGTCTTTGTAGTTGTGTTTAGTAATAACTGAGGTAATGGTTATATTGTCATGGTCAAATATTTTTTTAGCCTGCTTAAGATTCTTAATTGCCGTATTGAATGCTCCCTTTTTTCCTCTAAGTCGATCATGAATTTTGGGGTTTACGTTGTCAATGTTTGTAAATATTTTTTTTAATCCTAGTTTTTTTAATTTTTTTGCGGTATTTTTGTCTAATAAAAGTAAATTCGATGTGAGCCATATTTCAGTATTTTTTTTGGATGCATACGTTAAGATCTTATATGTGAGTTCTTTCTTTAGAAGCGGTTCTCCACCTGACAGTGATAATACAATTGGTTTGAGTTCTTTTATTATCTTTTTGGCAATTAAGAATAAATCTTTGTCAGCTAAGTCGTCTTTTGACGAAAAATAGTTTGATTTGTTATAGCAATACAGGCAATTTAAATTACATTTATTAGTTATGTCTAATTGAACCTTAACTGGCCTTTCAAAAATAAGCTTATTATCTTCTAAAAATGTCATATCGTACCAAAAATTCTGGATGGGCTAAATGTAATACAGAACTATTTAGAAAGTTGATTTAATCTGCATTAATCAAACATCCGGCGCGAAATGCATCCTCGGCAACCATTCTCCAAGTCGGGTTGTGTGATCCTGAAGGCTTTTTACTTTCGACAACTGGCCTTGTAGCTTCTGTTGCTACTCTAGTAGTGACAGATGGATTTTCTTTTTGTGTATTCATAATTAAAAAAATTGTAGATCTTTGTATGAAATAAGTCAATGATTTGTACGGGTCACACACATATTGATTTTATTAATTGGTCGTGATATTTTTTGATATCATCATTTTAAAGTTTAGAGAATACATAGGGAGTATTATTGGATGTTTAATGAACGTGTATATTGTCAAATATGTATCAACCCTGTTAGTTTAGAAAAACCAACTGGGGTTACGGATATACAACCAAGATGTGGAACCTGTGAACAGGCATTGAGAGAAATGCCTAACCGCGAGATATTTGATCAAGAGTTGGAGGATTTTTTATCAAATAACTCAAAAATTGTTTATGCTTATTCAGGCGGGTTGGATAGTACTGTAGTATTGGTAAGGCTGGCCGATGAATGTCGAAGGAGAGGAATTGACTTGAAGCTTTTTACAATCGAAACTGGAGTGAAAGGGAGAGTAACTGCTGAAAATATAAGAAGTGTTGTATCTTTTTTACATTTAGAGCAAAATCATAGGCTAATCGATATTGCAGATCAATTGCAGACTAGTTCCACTGTACTGGGTGTTACGGGGGAACCTGTGTCGACTTTGGAAGTTTATGCAAAATGTCGACAGGAAGGAACTCTGCCTTGCGGGAAGATTTGCAACTCAATAATGGACGCTAAATATAAGGAGATTATGAGAGACGAAGGAGTAACGGTGTTAGTAACAGGTGGTGACACTCCTAAGCGTAATTCTGATGGCAGATATTCTTTATATTGGGAAAAGCCTAGTGGGATAATAATTTTTCGTGGTGGATATGCCTTTGCTTTAACAAAACGAGGTAACAAAAATTTTATACTAGAGAATGAGGTTCCCTGGATAGACCCTAATTGTGGAGGTTACGACACAGACTGTCTTGTTCCGGGTGTATTTTTTGCTGATGCGTTTGATCATCAAGCCAGTCAGGATCCTGAGGCTGTGATTGAAAGATATCCTATTATTCTTGAATATTTAGCGGAACGTGCCAGATTTGGTGTTATTGATCGCGAAGATGCTTTAATGATGCTTGGCCAAGTGGAAATTGCCAGTCCAGAGACTTATCAGGAATTGGCAACAATATTTGGTAATATGAAAAGATGTTAAAAACTGATATGGTACGATAAAGCCTTTATATCAGTTATTTTTTGTGCGCGATTTTTGATTTTTTGTGCTCCCCGCCTTGGAGGAAATTAGGATTGTGGTGATAAATTCTTGGTGAATTTAAAACGCATACCGCTTGATTTTTCCATCTCTCCGTCACGAATAAAACCGTTTCTTGTTAACACACTTTGAGAACGATCGTTATTTGGCATTGTGGTGGCGTACAGTTTTTTATAACCAGCTTTTTTTGCTAGTTCAATTAATCTTTGGGTGGCGTTTGTCATAATCCCTAAACTATTACCATCTGCCCAATAGCCAATTTCTGCCAAATCCAGATTGTCTGATTTTATGTCAATTGCTCCAATAATTTTATCTTGACTGTTACGAATTAAGAAGACAAACCACTTTTGTTTATTCCATCCTTCAACAATCCATTTAGTAAATTCTTTAGCATCATTAAGTTCATATGGTTTACTTTTAAGTCTATATTTAAATAAAAAATTATAGACTGGAGGTTGATTACATATTTTAATTATTTTTATTAGATCGGCCTTTGTAAATTTGTTAGTGGCTTCATTTGAAACTAGGACACACTTTTCGCCAGTTTTATAATTCGCAATGACATCCTTAATCGGAGTGGTAAACAGAATTTTTGTTTTGTTTTTCATTGATCTGATTTTACCAAAGGTTCTGGCTTCCACGGCGGGATACACAAAAGTTGTAGATAAGAATGGCTGGCTCCGATGGCTGAAAGCTGTGAGAACTTATTTTGTTAAACAGTTACTTACACCTATTCCAGCTACTGAATATGACATTTCTGTTTTAGTTAGTTGCTTTGAAAATCGTCCTTCGCCACAGAATTTTGCCCAAATATAGTAGCAAGATTGTACAGGTACTCATTTTGTTGATCGAATTTACGAATCTAATTGTGAGATATAATTGAGACATTGTGAGAAACAACATCGACAGATTAAAACAATTACTTAAAAAAACAAAAGCTTACAAGGAGAAATTTTTTGCAAACCGAGACTTTTTTAATTCAAAAGAAGCTGGTGAGTATCGAGAAGATTTAGCAAAGAGGTACGAGGAATTGAAAACTCTTATAGTAAAAGCCAATGGCGGGCAAGTTCCATCGGTATCAATGTTTGGGCATAATAATATCGATGTTTTTGAAAATGTATATTCTGAATATAATTCGACAACAGCCTTTCATTTATTAAAATTGGCTCCACAATATTTGATTAAAGCAGTTGCTTACCACGGTGGGAAAAAGGTAAACACACCAGAAAATGATGTGGCTAATAGTAAAAAAAGAGGCTATGTTAAGGGAGAAGTTGTGGGTTTATTCTTGAAGAAACAAGATCCTTTTAACTATAAAAAATTGTTATCATTACTAAACGAACTTAATGTAAGCTATAGAAACAACTACCCCTACACCACATCAGCTTTAATTAGAGCAATACTAGATCACATTCCTCCTCTATTGGGACAGGTTAATTTCAATGGTGTGGTAAATAATCATCGTTGGGGAACAACTGACAAAAGTTATCTAAGAAAATTGTTAAGCTTTAAAGATATAGCAGATGATGGTTTGCACCGACAGATAGGTACTAGTAATGACCTAATAGAAATGGATTGCATACCAGAACCAATTTGCCTTAACAGATTGTTACAGGAGTGTGCAGAAAAAGGAGGATCGGTTAAAGAATTACGGCAATATCAAGCATTTAAAAGCGAAGGTCAAAAAACAAAAACAAAACAAAAAATTCAGTTTAGTTTGGTTAACAATGAAATATTTTGGGACAATTATGCCGCATATAATGGTTCAAGTTTTACATCGGTGTTGTTAGTAGACAATTACGAAAATAATCGACCTGATTTTATAACATCTATTGCGATCGAGGCTAAAGATACAGACGGTATTTGGAAAACCAGTCACTTTTTATTTGAAGGACTTAAACTAGATCAGGAACTAAAAGTTGATGCGAACGATAGGGGTAACTATCAATTTTACGTATCGGATACAGAAAGCGAGGGGATAAGGTATCCAAGGAAAATGCCAGACTTAGATCGAGACACGCTAAAACTAGTTATTAAAACAAGGAGTGGGGTTGTAGAATCAATCGATATTAAGCCAGGGTGGATAAAAGGGTAACACTGTTTCGGTATAATTATTTATGATCGGAAGGCCAACAGTAATGACTACGGAAACTCTGGCTAGACTTAAAGGGGCTTTTTTAATGGGTCTTAGCGATCGAGAGGCCTGTATTTACGCCAATATTGGATCTCAAACTCTGTATGATTATCAGAAAAAGAATCCTGAATTTTCGGAGCAAAAAGAGGAGTATAAAACTAATCCAATTTTATTAGCAAAGAAGACAATATTTAATGCTCTAGAAAAAGGTGACATTAGAATTTCTCAGTGGTATTTAGAAAGAAAGGCTAGAAATGAGTTTTCAATAAGAAAAGAGCTTAAGATGAGACCTACAGATGATGAACTTAATAAATTGTGTGATGATTTAGAAAGAGAGAGTAATTTTAGTGAAATAGTTGGTTTTAAAGAACTACAACAAGTCATGAACGGAGTGCCAACGATGCCATAATTGGTTCGGTTTTTCTGACCCTAATCTTTGAAATATCTATTCAATGTTAACCAGTGTGTCACATCTAGTATTATTCTTACCTGTCAGTATTTCCTCGTTTTTAAGAAAATCACAGAGGTCATACTGGTTAAAGTTATCCCAATTTATTTTTTCATAGGTATCTTTGTTTACGGTGTAGATTAAAACAGCATTATTGTTAGTGTTACCATATCGATCGGTTGTTTCTCCGTAATACCAGATAGTAGTATTGTATGTTTCTATATTCTCAGCACCATAGATTGCCTGAAAAATAGATGATGATAACTTACCAGTACTTCTTAGTAAGTGGTCTTTGTTGAGAAAACTTTTTACATCAATACTTACTCTCGTTAATTGGCTGTCTTCTGGGTTGTCGAGACTGGGTTCTTCTGCGTCTAGTTTTCTAAAATTCATATTACTTCCATCGGTTTTCACAATGTTAATTAGTTTTTCTTCGAGCACTTGCTCGTCTGATTTTTCTACTTCGGTTGGACTGGGAGAAACTTCTGTAGTGTCTAGTTCTGCCACATTTACTGTCTTTGAAGGTAAAACCTTGGAGACGATAATGGAGATGATCGAGAAAACAATAAACAAACCTATTGCCTTCTCAATTTTTGTCATTTCTTCCCATTTCTTATTTTCCCATTTCTTCATAAGGAGATGGTAACAAATAGTTGGTGTAAAAACAAGCCATTTTTGTAGCTAAATAGATACACACGGTTGGTTCTACAAACACCATATTATTCATACCCTATGGGTATGGTTACAGAAAAAGATATTCGACTTGGTAAAAAGATAAAGAAATATCGGAAATTGGCTGGATTAACCCAAGATCAATTAGCTGAGAAAACAAAACTGAGCACCAAGTATATTCAGTTTATCGAAGCAGGCAGTCGGAAACCTTCACTGAAAACAATTTACCGGCTAGCAAGAACATTGGAAGTGAAAGTTCGAGACTTGTTCCCTTTTTAAGAGACGGTGTTTATGTACTTATGAAGAAAGTTATGCGGATTTTGCGGATCAGATTAGGTTCAAAAAAAACACCTTATTGTCAACCTGCACAAACTGTAAGAAATATCTAAAACCAAAGGTCTTGAGTTTCTTGACCTCTGGTGTGATGATTGTTGTATACTTTAACTAGGGTGGATAAATGAGTCAAAAAATAGATAGCAAATTGGGAGCGTTAGTACTGTATATATTGCGTAACTACAATAATTCAAAGCTTACTGAAACGAAATTACAGAAGCTTTTGTATTTTTGTGATTTTGGGTTTTATTCACAGTGCGAGAAATCCATTACCGGATTAAAGTATCGTAAAAATCATTTTGGCCCGACGATTTATGGCCTTCCTTCTGTTTTGAAGAAATTGAAAGATCAGAATTTGATTTGTATTCTGGAGGGTAAGAACTACTATGGAACTTCTCAAAAAACTTTTTCGATTAGCAATGCTGACATTTCTCCAGAGGAACAATTTTCAGATTCAGAATTACTAGTAATAAATCAAGTGAACGAAGCATATCAAGATTTGACTCCACGTGAGATAAGCCATATTTCTCATCAAGATTTTCCTTATTTAGCAACTCCTGAAATGGGTGGTGTTATTGATTATGGTTTAGTCCAGTACCGTGAATCTAGTGAAGAAGACCTAGATTTAGAAGATAGTGAAGCGAAAAAGTTTTTTTCAAGTGATAAGTTTTATAGCCTGATGAAAAAAATCAATGAAAAATTGAAAGGCGATAACTTGAAAAATGGATCTCATTGATTGTGGAAATGATTTGATTTTATCTGACCTTAAGAGGTTAAAAAAACTTAAGTCTCTTAAGGAAGATTTGAAAAAGTATTTTAACTATCATCAAAACCAAGCTAGAAACGGAGGCAACTTATCGTGTCAGATAGCTACAAACCAGGGTTTTAAAATTTGCAAACAGAGAGTGGGGACTTCTAACCCAAAAATGTCACCTTCAGAAGGTTGTAGATTGTGGTTTGTTATTACTCAAGATGGTTATTACGTTAAATGTTTGCTGTATTCGGCAAAAGAAGAGAAAAAATTCCCTAAAAGAAAGTGTTTTGATGCTGTTTATTGTAAATTGAGTGAATTTCTTGACAGGTAAATCACCCTTGTTTATTTTCAATGAAAAAACAAAACAAGCCAACGCAAGCACAGAAAAAACTTATTTCCTATCTAAAAAAACGTGATTCAAAATTAAGCGAAAAAGAAGTCTTGGTTCTAATGAACGGGATCAGAAGGTTCGTCAATGTGGTTAGAAAAATTTACACTGAACCTCAGGCCGAGATTATATACAAAGATAGGAAAATTGGAGAGAAAACAATAAAGCAACGGGTCATTAAAACTGATCTTACAGAATTAGTAAAAGTACTTGACGGAAAAAAGAAAAGGTATCCTCTAATAGAAACCATTCTCAAATTTAATAGGACGGTAACAAAGGCTAAAAAATGAAGGATGATGTAAAAAAATATAACAAGGTTGTTGCCTATATAAGAAAATCATCGGAAGACAACAAAGGAGGAAAAGAGCACAAACAACTTAATTCTATTCGATACCAGCGTAATTTTGTTAAAGAGGCAATCAAGAACCACGATTTAGAACTTGTTTGTCCTGTTTTTGAAGATGACAAGACGGGATATGAAGCGTTTGTCCGTGATGATTTTAATAAAATGCTTAAATATCTAGAAGAGCACGAAGGTGAAGTAGATGGCATCGTTTGTACAGAAATTAGTCGCCTTGCCCGTAATTTTGGTGATGGGGGCTTACTTTTGTGGTATATGCAAAGCGGGGTTATTAAACGCATCTACACTGCCACAAAGACATTCACTGACTCATCGTCTGACCAGTTAATGGTAGCAATTGAGTTCGCTATGTCTAAGAAATCAAGTGATGAGACTGGCTATAGAACTAGGGAAGGTATGAAAACTAAGGCTCGGATAATGGGACATCCTGCTAGACCGGCGATATTGGGCTATATGACTCGTGGCCCTGTTGGTAGAAAAAAATGGATTATAGACCCTGAAACAGGCCCATTAGTCAAACAAGTTTTTGAACAGTTTGCGTCAAGTATGTACACTTTTAATGAAATAACTGACTATGCTTACAGTATTGGATTAAGATCCAGGAGTAAAAAGAGCACTACGGGAAAGATTGCAAAAAATACTTGGTGTAACCGGTTGCGTGATATCCAATATACCAGTATCTTTTATTCTGATGGAGAGAAGGTTGTGGGCAAATACGAGGATTTAGTTACTTCAGGGTTATTTTACCAGGTACAAGAAGTGATAAATGAACGTAAACATCCGCAAAGGGCACGTCTAGATTATGCTTATTCAGGGATTGTTAAATGTGAGTTTTGTGGTGAAATGCTCTCTGGTACTCACAAGAAAGGTATTACCTATTATCGGTGTGGAAAAAGAAAACTTCCCTGTAAAGGGGTTAAACGAGCTTATGTACCTGAGAAGAAACTTGAGGATGAGCTTATGAAAGCTTTTGAATTTTTAGAAATTGATCAGAAAACGTGGAAGGTGGCTCGTGAATATGTTGCTGAATTAAACCAGCCAGAAAGAATCAATATCAAAAGACAAGTTATGGGTCTTACTGGACAAATTAGGACGGAAAAAAGACTACAAAATAAGTTGGGGCGAAAATTTGCTGAAGATGATCTGACAAAAAGTGAATATGATCGTTTAAAAGAAGATAGTTACCAAAAAGAGGCATCTCTGAGAAAGACTGTTGTGAAGTGTGAAGATGTGGCTCACGAACTGAACGAGTTAATGTATGGCTTTCTAGATAATATTAAACACGTTACTAAACGTTTACGAATGGCTTTACCAGAGAATAAGAGAGAGATGGTAAGTATTTTCTGTGAGAACCTTATATGGAAAGACGGAAAACTCCTATGGGACTGGAAAAAACCTTATTTTATACTCGCAAAACGACCAAAAAAGTCAAACGTGCTCCCTAATCCTTGCACTAATATAAAAGATATAAACATCAAAGAAATCTTAGAAAGCTTTCAAAATGTGGCTTATATTGGGGTATTAAGACAGAGATGGGAAGAAATTAAAAAAATAACAAAGCAACCTAGTTTGGCTTTATCAACGGTGTAAATATGCTTTAATTAGTTTTACTTGGAGTTGTTATCTCGAGAAATTTCTTTAATTCCTCAAAAAAACCGTTCTGAGAACAACCTTTATTACTCAAATAACAGTCCCGTGCAATTTTATACTCTTTTCTGAAATTTTCTGGAATACATTTGTTGTTTAATTCCTCTTCGGTGAGACTATAAATTCCTTCTGAAAAAACCAACCTTTGATTGAAAGTTTGTCTTGAAATTAGTTTCATTTTTATTTCTAAAAGGTCATTTGTACTACAGAGATTGTCGTTGGCAGGAAAATTAGTTTTTGCCTGTTGTGTTGGTTTTAAACTTATAAAAACCGACAAAAGACTAGAAATTAAGGCTACAAAAATCAACCCAATCCAAATTTTTTGGTTTTTTACTTCAATATTCATTTTTTGATTCAGACATTTTTATATTTATGAATTTTACCACCCATTCTTCTCGTGTCCAAAACAGAATATAAAATTGCTTTTATCTACTTTTTATATTTACTTAATAAGTCCCTGACTCTATTTATGTATGCTAGCAATGTTGCATTATCTGAATGCCGAAATTGTATTTGGTTTATACAAAATTTCAAAATATCAAGCAAAGGATAGCAAACACTGGCTGGATACCAAGGTTCTGTTGCCCACACCATTGGTCTAAAATGCATCATCAAATTCCTTAATTCATCATTCAGTTCTTGCATACAATCATCATGATAATTTGTTGAAATAAACGGATTTTGTCCCATATTGTCTTTATTCTTAAGTAAAAAGTATATTTGCAAAAAACTTAATAAATCACGGTCAATCGGATGCTTGCTATTCTTTTTATCTCTAAAAATTTGAGCTGAATTTACTTTTAATAAAGCCAACATCATGAAGGAGTAAATAGCGCCATGAAAAGCGATAATAAACCACTTTATATATAAACGATTTTTCTCAATTTTATCTAAAAATTCACAAGATTGAACTAAGTAATCAACTGCATTGCTTTCTTCGTCGATTATCAAATATTCATTAGGTTTACTTTGTACACTCGAAGAGGTTTTTTTAATTATTTTTTTTCCTATTTGTTTTATCATAAAATTTTTTCCAATTGTTTAACTGGTTAATTGCATCCTTATATAAAGCCATATCAATGACAGTTATGTATTTCTTAAAAACTCTGTCTAAAACAGCACAACTATATAAACATGTTTCAATAATTTTCCATAATGCATTTTTTACCAATAAATCATCTGACCAGTTTGGACCAAGAGCGTAATCAGATTTTTCTTCACCAGTATCTATATAAACCAAACCATAGATAAAATCTATATCTACATGCACAAAAGAACTAGCTTCGCTGACAATGTTTGTGAAAATTCTCCGATACCAAGCATTATCTTCTCCCTTCAGCTTTGAAAATTTCTCACCTTCTTTGTCTATTCGATTTAACCACCCCTCTATCCAAGTATCATACCCCAATTCATTAAGCTTACAATTAAATGACTTTCTGTTTTTCCTATATTTCTTTTCATCTTTAGGAAATTCAAAAAAATACATAGACAGACATGTATTCTCTAACACCGTCCTTAATATTATTTGAGAAACCCCCAAGTATCCATTAGCTAAGTTTTCTACAGCGCCATTCAATAAAGGAAGGTTGTATGCAAGCATCAACTCAATTGAGTAATCAGGTTTATCTGTGTCCTTAATCTTTCCACTAAGTTGCATAACAAGACTTTCCTTGTGTTGCAATAGCTTCACAAGCAATTCATATTCTTTAGCGCATAACACAAAAAATTTATTATTTATGATTATTTCCTGTTCGGAAAATATTCCAATATTGTTCATCGTAATATTTTAATTTTTTAAATTGCGTCTCTAAGTTTTTTGTAACCTTCAAACCCCCTTTGGTATTCCAACGGATAACTTGTTGTTACAAACACATAATCTCCCACCCTACCTTCTTTCGTCATTTTTCTCATTTGCCTATGACCCAACTCAACCAAAACTTGTTTAACTTTATCTTCTTCAGTCATATCCCAAACCGACAAAAAAGTCTTACTAACTCCAATCTTTGCTTTTTCAATACCTTTAGAAGTCTTTACTTCAAACTCGATTTCGTATCTATCTCCAATAAGGTTTGGACCTGATAATAACTTTAAACCATCATCCCTTAATAAGCTTGGTTTATGGAACTCAGCTGCTTTAAAAGCAAAAAATGCTCCTGATGGAACTTTTTCTTGTTTGAGCTCTCTTCTTGCAAAAAAATGACGATTTTCTAAGTCTTTATATTCAGCAAAAACATTTAACTCAGGAATTTCTTCTTTAAATATCGCCTCACTTGAAAGGGGAAATGTCAACTCTTTTTCTTTTTCTGGTTCCAACTCAAAAAAATCAGTTTTAGGTCTCCATTCATAGTTAAAACCACGCATGCCCCAATTAATGTCAAACAGCACCTGATTAGACATATTTTTTACAGTAAAATGAAGAAAGTGTCCTTTCGGGCCACCCTGTTTGCCGACATTCGGTTTTATGTATAAAAGTGGTATTTCCTCTGGGGTCGCAATGTTTGCCTTACTCGTAACCGTTACGACTTTGGTTTCTTTTTTTACTGTATATTTGTCACTTCCAACTACCTTCTTGATTATTCTCTCACCGAGATTTTCTGGTTTCATGCCCTTAATACTCAAATACTTAACCGTAGAAACTTCCCCTTTTATTTGAGTATCATCAAACCTAACTGGCAATAAATACCCCTCTTGAAATAATGATTTTGCCTGAATAATTTGTCTCTCAAAGTTTGGCCAAGTTTTATTGGCATACTCCTTTGAAATAAACATTACACAATAATTTGCTCTGTTCTCAAAAATATCCTTAAAATAATCGACCATGTTATTCCCCCACATATCCAACTCATAATTATCATCATAAAAAACACTTATATTACCTTTATTCTCAACATGTTGGGCAACTTGTGCCACATAATCTCTTTGTTCGCCTGCAAATGAGAAGGCAACATCAAACTTTTCATCTTGAGTAACGGCGGATTTTACCAATTTGCTAGTTTCATCCTCGATAACATAAAGAGCCATCTGTCCAATTTTCTGGTCAATGAACCTCAACATATCCACAACTCTATTTTTAATATGCCCTACTCTTGTGCTTCTTCTTCCCCATTTCTGATACTCCGCTAACAACCTTTCCAATTCTTGCCCATCATTCGAAGAAAAATCCGTAAAAATTACAATAAGGCGGTTAATTTTTGATAAGATTTTTAAATCATTGGGGTCGCTAATTAACTTTTCAACATCTAATTCTCCTAATAGCGTACGGGCTTCTTTAACAAATTTAGGCTTATCTTTTGCTTTCATACTTATCTCAATTTATTTTGATTTTATCCACCATTTTGGATTGTCTACTTTAACAAAATCAGGAAAATAGTACTCAAAAGTATATTCTTCCAGATTTTTTACTTCCTTGTTGGTTAAATAATCCTCAATAACTTTTAGTGCTTTATTAATTGTTTCTTCTTTCTTTTCCCTCAACTGTTTCGCAACCCAATCAAGGTACCCAACCCTAAAAGCAAATCCAGCTACAAAGTTTTCCTTTTTAACAATAAAAGAAGCAACGATATTAAGGCTATTGGGGACTAACTTGAAACCATCAGACCACTTAATTATTTCATAACCTGAGTATTGTAGTATTACTAGTTTCCTCATGGAGATAACGTCATTTTCTCTTAATCTACCGCTTACTAATCTCCACCTTATTCTGCGCCTGTCCCTCCCTGTCGGTTCCAAAAATCCCTTTTTATACAATTCTTTAACGCTTCCTCCTTCATCTCGACCTTCAGCAAATCCCATCTTGTCTGGACTATCCCAGAGACGTAAAAGAATTTTCATTTGGGTCAGTGGAAATCTATTGTAATCTATCATGATGGTTCTAGTATAACATGAACTATCGGGTTTCTCAAACACTACATACCCATTACAAGTTTAATGACAAGGATATTCGTTGGAAAAGAAGGCGGGAAGAATTTTTTCACCCTGCTCTTGAGCAATTTAGGTTTCAGGGAAAAAATCAGAAATCTGAACTTTTAGAGCCTTTGCAATTTTATACAAAACATAAGCACTGGGAGAATACTTGAAGTTTTCTAAATGCCCTACATAGGTCCTGTAGAGCCCTGCACGGTGAGCTAGCTCCTCTTGGGAGACATTTCTCTTTATCCTCCATTTTTTGATTCCCTTGCCGACTTCAGCGGTAAATTCACTCTTGGTTAACATAATAGTTTAATTCTTGAACAACCATTAGAAAACGACAACGCAGTAAACATAGACTTTATGGGAGAAATTATTTATAATTGAAGTTAGGGGGTAATATATTTATGAAAAATAAGTCGTTAAATAAACGGATTTCCATATGGGGATGGCTAGCAATAACCCTTATTATGGGCATTTTCGTGCTGATTGGCTTTACGGGTTATACTTTTTACAACAAACAAGAGGAGGAAAAAAATAAACTTTTACAAGAAGTTTCCTCTCTCAAAAGTGAGGTGAAAAATCTTAACAGTAAACTTAATAGTAAGACAGAGGAGTTAGAGACGGTTACAAACAACTTGTCAAAACAAGATGAAGAGTTTTCACATATCCTTGGGGTACAAAATAAGCAAATTGTGGAACATAACACCCAAGCAGATAAAGAAGAAGTTTGTAGGCAGGCAAATGACCTTTTTTTAAAAATAAAACAAGCTTGTGACGTAAAGCCGTTCCCAGGAACAGATGAGTGCATAGAAGAATTGGAAAGTAAATTAGAATACTTGGGTGAAGAAAATTATAAAAAGTATCATATGGACGAAAAAGTAGACAATCTTAAAGAATTAAGGTCTCGCTATTTAACTCTCAAAAATCAGTGCGGTGAATAAAGATTTACAAACTAAAAACGAATTGTTATTTTCCAAATAATAGCAGGCTTGCTCCACTCATAATCAATAAAAACGCTATCAAGAGAAAGACTACTTGTTGAATCAATGGAATGTAGGGAGAGTGGGTATCGAAATCTTCAAACAACTCTTCTCCTTCCTTTGCCCTCTTTTCGTATTCGTCAAAGCCTATAAATGCCGTTGACCATAGCTTTTCAGCTTTATTTTCTATTTCCCCACTTT
Source organism: Patescibacteria group bacterium (assembly GCA_018902845.1). Taxonomy (GTDB): domain Bacteria; phylum Patescibacteriota; class Microgenomatia; order UBA12405; family UBA12405; genus JAHIPV01. Next base: position 44,858 of record JAHIPV010000012.1, on the reverse strand, counting down.
TACTAAGAAATTTTATATCAATTACTATCTGAATTAAGCCGAATATCATTGAGGAAAATAGAAAAATCCATGAAAGAAAAAGAAGTAATTTTACTATTTCTGGTAAACCTTTTGATTCGATAAAAATGGGTGAAGTGAAAGTAAAAAGAAAAATTGCTAGAGTAAATAACAAATTCCTTAAGCCTGATTCAATTTTGTTAATTTCCTCAGTCACCAGATTTGTTCGAGTAAAATGATGTTCTTTTACAAAGCGACGTAGTTGTTCAATAAGTATTCTTTCTTTTAATGCTCCTTTTTTTTGTTCGTCAGTCATTTTTTCCCCTATTTTTTTTCGTTATTTTTTGGTTTATCGTCTATAAGTTCCTGAAAATCGGAGGCCAGGTTGTCTGGTGGTGTGGGTTTCGTTGCAACTTTTTCACTAGCTGGAATCTTAGTCTTGTCTATCTTTTTCATATTTTTTGATGATTTCATCAATTTGTTTTTGACTTTGAGTTTTTGTTTCTTCAATTTCCTTCAAAAGTTTTGATTTTTCTTTCTCAATCTCTTTCTTTTTAATTTTCTTACTGGAAGAACGAATAAAAAATGATTGTAGTTTGGTGCCAAGAGGCTTGTCATAAGCTATCTGAATTCGAATTTTTGCCAGTAGGTCTATCGTTTCATTTTGTAATTCTGCTAAGAAAACTTCTATATGCTTCAAGTTTTTAGCCATTAATTCTGCGTTAATAATATAATCGGGTTTTTCAAGGTTTTTTTGAATTAATGCATTTTTAATATCTGTGTATCCAAGAGTAGCGGTTGCTATATCGTCATTTAGCTTCCGTGTTTGGTACTGATAAGAAAACAAAGTATTCATTAATTCTAAATTGTATAAATTGTCATAATGGCTTTTGTCTATCGGAATAGTTTGCAGATTATTGAAATAAATATTCCCAGACTTAATTACTCTTATAAAATTTGGCAAAATATATAGATTATCGTGAATAATACCTATAATCTCGTTTAATTGCGTCTCAAGATGGACTAGAGAATTATAGTGTTTAACCTCTCTCTGGTATAGCTTTGTTAAAAACTCGGCAAGTCGTAGAAACAGGAAAGCAAAAAATGCCCCAGCAAACGCACCAAAACCCTCAGTTAAAATTCGATTCATACTTTTTGTTGATTATTCCAAGTAACTCTTTCTGTTGTGCTTGTAAACCAGCGTCAAAAATTATGTGATAGTCGAAATTTTTGTTTATATTTTGAAATTGTCGAAATCCAAGCTCTTTAGAAAAAACCTCGTCAAATAAATGTTCTCTATCGCCTTTATATTCCTTTTTGTTATGTTCGTAGCTTAATTTCTCGGTATTTGATTTAACTTCAATTACCAAAAATCTTCCCTTGCTTGTTTCGATTAAAAAATCTGGAAAGTAACGAGCAATTTTTTTAGCTGTCGGACTATAATATTCAAAGAAGAAGTCATTGTGGACTGCGTCAGTTACCCCACCTGTGAAGTAAATATCGACAATTACCTCATCTTCATCTAGAACTTCTTTTAAATAAGAAAACAAACTTTTTTCATCTCGACTGTCAAAATTATAAGGATTGATATGAAACCCTAATCTGCTTTTATCGGAGTCTTGTTTGTAAACAACTAAATCATTTCTTCTCTCGTCGATGTTAATTTTGAATGGATATTCTTTTGTAAGTTCCAGTTCTTCTTCAACAATGTCTGTTTTTTCTTCATACTGATAAGCTTTTTTAAGTATGTTTTCTGTTATAAACGGTAACAATCCCGTATTGCTATTCACTTTTAAAGTAATTGAGTCTCTACTTTTTTCGTTTAACAATATTTTCTCGATAATTAAACAAGGAAGAAGAGTGTATCTATTAATGATTTCGACTATTTCATAAAATGTTAGGTCGCTTTTTATTGATAATTGTTTTTTGGCGTGAGACTTAAGATACTCGGCTTTTTTCTCTTGATTTAGTAAAATTCCACTTTCTGATAAATAAGGAAGATAGTCATTTGCTTTAAAGTTATCCCAATCGATATTAATCTCTTCTGCGTCTTTAGTTGTTACGGAAATAATTTCTTTTAATACCTTTTTTACTTTGATTTTCCTTTTTTTTTCAACTGTGAGAGTGTGCTCAACACTTTTCTGTTCCTGATTATTAAGTTCTTCAATTGTCGTAGCAAAATTGTTTTTTAGTTCCCTATCTAAGATTTGGTAATTTTCCTGAGATAAAAAGATTGAGGCTATTGTTGAATTGTCACCAATGCTTCTTAAGCACCTTGTCGAAGATTGTAAAACAAAAATTGAACTTTTGGGCTTACGATACAAAGCACAAGCAACCAAAGAACGACAATTCCACCCTTCCGTACCCTTGCCAACCAAAAGGATAAATTGCTTTGTGCTATCTGGGGTGTCTAATTTTTGAAATTCTTCTTTGCTTTTTTCTGCTTCTGTGTGATATTCGAGAATTTTGTCTTGAGGAATTCCGTGTTTTAATAAAATTGTTTCTAACTTAGGTTTTAATTCTTTTTGTAAATCGTCAATATTTGAGGCATAAAAAGCAATTTTGGGTAGTTTATTTTCTAACCTATTTTCCTTATACTCCCCCCAAAATTTTTTAACTATGTCTTCGATGAAACCTTCTGTTTTAACATTGTCATATTCAAAAAATCTAACTTGCTTTAAAATTCCCTTCTCAATCCCTTGTTTTAGTCCAAAATGGCAAACCACATCGCTAATCATTTTGTTTTTAATATATGGTGTTCCTGTCAGGTTGATTACAGCCACAAGTGGGGTTTTACCTTCCTTATGAATAAAATTAATCGTTTCTTTGGTTTTTTTAAGCGTTCCCTCCAAGGTGGTACCGAAAGAATGGTGAGCTTCGTCAACAAAAACTATCAAACTTTGTAACTCTCGAATTGCATGTAATCTTTTGTTTTCGATTGCTTTACTTTTGAGAAACCGCTCGTCTCTAAACAGCTTGGCATTATTATTTTCTTTATGGCGGGTTTTAAGGATAATTTTTTGTGAATTAGAAACGATAATGTTGTAATTTCCAATGGCCGATACTGATGTTTCTGTATTTTCAAGGTAATGATATTTAATGTTTAAAATAATCAAACGATACTCTCTGGGCAATACCTTGGCGTAATCAAATGTTTTTATTTCTTTTAAACTGTCAATAATGGTCGTGTCTGGAGCAAAAACGAGGGCGTTTTTACCAAAACGAGCATCTTCGGGGTAATAGTAAGATAAAACAAAATCATATAAAATCATTGTTCCCATTAAGATTGTTTTACCCGCTCCCATTGTAAGGGCATATACTTGGTTGGAATAGTCAACGCTGTTGTATTGTTTGTGGAGTAAAGCATCAATTTTCTTTTCTTTTTCTTTATCAAAAGCCAGTTCAAGAGCCTCTTTCTCACTTAACCCCAAAGATAGAATCAAGTCTTTTTCATTTTCAAAAATATCTCGAACAATATCTACAAATGGCTTATTGCCATATATTTCTTTAAGATAAATATATGTTTCAAGAGCTTCAACTTGGGGTTGGTGGAGAAATCCAATCCTTTTTATGTACCTGAGAATATTGAGCGTTTCTTTTTTGATTCCTTTATACTCACCACTTCGCCAATCTTCGACTTGTTTTTGTATGGCTTGAAGCAAAGTGTTGTCCATTATATTTACGCTGTAACATTAAACGTTTCAAAATATTCTTCTCCCAAAACATCAACAATTTTAATTGCTATAGTATATTTTCCTTTTTTGGGATAGTGATATTTATATTTCGATTTGATAATTTCTTTTTTGTCTGGTAAGTCGATAATTTCGGCGTTAAATAGCTCGGAATCGTAGTCAACATCAATTGCTACACTTTCAATGATTTGTTTAAAGTCTTCCACTTTAGCTTGAGCTTTCTTATCAATCATCTTCTCGTTCTCAAGCTCTAGTTTTCTCATCAAAATTGGTGAGTAAAATTCCTTAATGACAACCGATAACTCACTGTTTTTTGCTTTAACCTCAATTTTGGCCTCCGGCTTCTTTTTGAAGATTAAGTTTTTCTTATCGTTAAGAATATCTCGAATGGTGACTTTTACTCCTGTGTTGTTTTCTTTTTTAAGATAATTTTCGGTATCGAGTTCTGCACCTGAACAAATTAAGATAACACCCTCTTGATAGACTTCTTCTCCAGATTTTGAGGTTGACTTGGCAGTAAAACTATCGATACTGTCATTTATGTTTTTTAGAACATTTTTTATATCCAATTTGTTAAGTACTCGATTAAGGGGCATTACTTTGACAAAGTTGTTGTCCAAAATCCCGTCAAAACTGCTTCTTTTAATCGGTTCAACCCCGTACATGTCCATAACAATCTCTTTGGCTTCAATTTCATTTTTGAAAATGTCATAGTCGTTAACATTCAGTACTTTAAAGGCGTGTAGTCTCTTAAAATCGTCTTTAATTAACTTTGCCGACACCTTCCCCAATTGGGCCTCGATAATACTTGCTAAACGCTTAGAAGATGTTTGGATGGCTCCAATGTTAATATCGCATCCAATCCATCGTCGGCCCAATTTCTGAGCCACAGCTAATGTTGTTCCGCTTCCGCAGAAACAATCCATCACGATGCCCCCTGGATCTGAAGATGCCTCAATTACCCTCTTCAGTAAAGCCTCTGGTTTTTGGGTCGGATAATCTCCCCTTTCCATGTTTCCAGGTTCTGTTCCGATTGGAAAGATATCCTCCCAGACATCTCTGCACACGGAATTGTGGTACCATTTTTGTTTTTCTTTGTCATAAAGCTCTGGGTATTTTTCACTAAAATTGTACTTTTTTTGTTGATAAGATTTATAAAACTGCGTATTGAATTTAAACTTATTTGATTTAGCATAAAAAAGTATTGTGTCGTGTTTACGAGCAAAGGTGCCCTTCGATATACCACCCGTTCTATACCCCCAAATAATTTCATTCACCAGATTCTCTTCCCCGAAAACTTCGTCAAGTATAATTCTCAGGTAGCTATCTTTCCTGTAATCACAATGAACATATAAACTTCCTGTTTCGGAAAGAAGCTCTTTTATCACAAGAAATCTTTCGTACATAAATTGGAGGTATTCATCGTTTTCCCAAATGTCGGTATATTGCTTTTCCTCCAAAATACTTTGTTGTGTACCTTCTGTTTTTTCGCCTTTAATTTTTACCTTCTTAATATAATCAGCCTTACTATCGAAAGGAGGGTCAATATAAATCAGGTCAATTTTTCCTCGGTATTCTTTTAGGAGATGAGAGAGAACTTGAAGATTATCGCCCCAGAATAGCTTGTTAAATTCTTTTGAGGATTTATCGCCATAGACCTCTTTTTCTTGAGCGGGAAAGTATTCGATTTTATCTAAAGGTTTTTTCCCAACCCAAGTAAGCATTGGTCGACCTTTTGCTTTGGAAACTGTTTGTGCTTTATCTTGTTTATTCATATTTTTATATTTACAGATGCGAGTTTTATTTGGTTAGCCCTGCATTAATTTTTGGACATCTTCCAAGCGATAACGCCTGTCCCCTACTTTTTTTCTGCTTCCAATTCTTATTGCTTTTAGTTTACCTTCGTTATCCCAACGCCTCAAAGTGGCAGGATGGACACTAAGCATTTCTGCCGCTTTTTTTATTCCTATTAGTCTTGGCAAGCTATTGTCTTGATTGTTCATTTTTTCAGTTACTGTGTTTAATTATGCTAAATTATACATAAGATAAATAATATCTACAACGAATGAATAAAAATAAATATGGTTTTGAGCCCGCAAAAATAAAGATAAAAGATTTTAAGAAATATACTGATATTGCTTTCATAATTGATAGTCCGATATTTATCAAAGAAGCTAAAAAAATAAGAAAGAAGTACGGAATCAGCAAACCCTTTGGGCTCAATAATTACCAACATTGGTTAATTACAAATTTGGGGAAAAAGACGATTCGAGTGTTTTATAAAAAAATAAAAGACTTGAGAATGTCCATGGGCTTGGAAACTAATTATCAAGATGTATTTGAAAAAGCGGTATTAGGTTGTGAAATAACAGATGTGGATTATGTAGCAACTCAACTAATTAATTTCTCTAAATTGCCGTCTTTTGTTACATACAAACCTTATTTTATTTGGGCTATCTTAATTACTTCTCAAACAAAAAAGAAAGATGTTCTTGAAGCTTTCGGTAAATACAAAGAGGCAATGAGAAAGGTACAAGCGTCTCCAGACACTCATTATAGGGCAGATGAATACAATAAAATTAGGAAAGAGGTTGATAGGGATAGAAAATGGTATTGGAAAGTAAGAAAAGGGATGACTTATCGGCAAATTGCCAGACAAGATGGAATAAGTGGGGATGATTTTAACCGCTCAGTAAAAGATTTAATCGTAAAAGCAGTCAAGGCCTACAGAAAAAACCTTTTTTAAGAAATTTTAGGGTGGAATTTTACCAAACCCTATCCCTCCATTTTTTCGGTGTCTCTTAACGGCTAACCTACTCTTAAGACGAATATGTCTTAAGAACATGAAGGCCAAAAATAAACATAAACAAAAATTAAAGAGAAATGAGCTTGAAAATGTTGCCAATGCTTGGGTTCGAATTTGTTTGTTCCATATTTATCAAAAATATCAAAATAAAAATACTGACTATGAATACTCAAAATAAAAAACCATTTTTCCATACTGACAATCTACCACTGGCTACATTTTTAAAGACCAAAGGTTGCAATCTTTTGCACATCACCAGAGAAACCCCCAAACATGCCTTTTTTGGCTTCGAGGATGACTCAACAAGGGAAGCTTTAACAAGAAAGTTTTGGAGTGGAAAAGGATTAGTTGAGCCGAGAAGTTTTTGTATTGCTCAACGTGAGCTTAAAACTTTTTTATATGACCAAAGTTTTCCCGTCGATAACTAAATAATTGTCAAAAATAAAAATATAAATGAAAAAAGTTTCTAAAATTTCGGAAGTAATTAATAATAAAAAATTCTTTAAAAGGGATAACGTTAGCAACGTAAACGTTGTTAACGAAAATAATTACTTAAGTAACGTTAATAACGAAGTAGAAAATGCCTTAAACAATCTCATGAATTTACTAGACGAACAAAAAAATAAACCAAAAGTTGTTGCCGAAGAAATTATGAAGAAATTGGGTGACGATGAAAGTAATTTAAATTTTCATATAAAAATGGCGAAAAACTATAAAGCAGAAGTATTATTTGAATGTTTGAGCTTAGCCTTAAATGCCAAGAGAATGAGGATGATTAGGACTTCACTACCTAAATATTACGTAGGTATTTTAAAAAGAAAGGGATTTTTATTTAAAAACAGAAATTATGACTAAATTAAAAATGAGCTGGTCTGAGATTGAAACAGATTTTGAGTATTGTTGTAATGTCAGAAAAGTGTCAGAATTTTACAACAAAACATATTCTTTTGCTTAATTAAAAGTAATTTTATATAATTAAGTATAATTAGTTAATTAAGGGAGGACAAAATGAAAAATTGTTACATTTATATTCGTGTTTCGACCGATGAGCAGGCTACTGAGGGTTACTCTTTAGATAACCAAAAAAGAGCTTGCAAGGAATACGCAGTAAACAGGGGATATCATCCCAAGGAAGTTTTTATTGATGATGGCAAGTCTGGAAGAACGGCCAATCGTCCTGAATTTCAGGAAATGCTTAAAAGACTGAAAAACAAAGAGGTTGAATGCTTAGTTATATACAAAATTGACCGCTTCGCCAGAAATGTAACTGACTTTTCAAGGATAAGGAAAGAGTTCGTGGAATCTAACATTGAGTTTCACTCGGTTATGGAGGGTGATTTGTCTAATGGCTCTAGCTTGATAGCTAATATCTTTGCTTCGGTTGCCGAATGGGAGTCAGAAGTCAACGGTAAGCGAACTAAAGACGCTTTAGAACAAAAGTTTCGCGGTGGTTGGCAACCTACCCCGCCACCGTTGGGATACCAAAGTGTTGGTGGTGAAAAAGAAAGAAAAACTTGCGAACCAGACCCATATGTAGCCCCTGTTATCAAAGAGCTTTTCGAACTTTACGCTACAGGTAGTTATTCCATTTCGGATTTACAAACACAGTTAAGCGATAAAGATATTGTATCCAAAAACGGTAATCCGCCAGGACATTCAGTTGTTCATAACATTTTAAACAACCCCTTTTATTATGGGCGTATTCGATGGAAAGGGAGGTCGAAAAATGGGAAGCAAGAACCAATTATCGACAAGGACTTGTTTGATACTTGTCAGTATGTTTTAGCTAAACACAGAAGCTTTTTAATTAGAAAGCGTAAATATAACTTTTTGTTAAGAGGGTTTATATATTGCGAAGAGTGTGGACAAAGATATACGGCTGATTGGCATAATTTACCTAAATCCTCGAGATTAGACAAAATTGCTTATTATCATTGTCCTAAACAAAACAGAAATGGTTGTCCTGCTCCTTATGTCGAGCTCAAAAATCTTGAACTTCAAGTTGAAAAAACTTTTAAAAAAATGCAATTTAGTCAAGAATTTGTTGCTACTGTAGTTAAAAAAACTAAGGAAATTTTAGAAGAAAACCGACTTTACTTTAAGTCGGAAAAAATTAAGCTAATAAACAAAAAAACATCACTAGAGACAAAAAGAAACAAGCTTGAAGATTCATTGTTAGATGAAACAATTGAATCGGACGTTTTTAAAAGATTGTATGTTAGGATTCAAAACAAAATTCATAAAATAAATGAAAGAATCCAAGGCCTTGAACACAAGAGTAATATTGATATTAATTTAATTGAGGAAGTTTTATCTTTTACCAAAGATATCTACAAAACTTACAAACAGGCACCGAAGTTTCTGAAACGTCACTATTTACGGTTCTTTTATGAGAAGATTTTTGTGGAAAATAAGAAGATTAGTAGAATTCAGCCAACCCCTATTTTCGCTATTTTACGGGAAAATAAAGGGGTTATATTAGCGGACAATCAGCTCCAGGACCGTAAGCTTAATATAACTAGTTATTTAGCCCAAACCTTCCAAATATTCGAAAACTTCAAGTTAATGGCAGAACTAAGACAAGAGCTAGACAAGCTAAAAAATCCGATGACTCTGTTACCTACTACATCAATGACTAATCAATTAGGGAACTATTGATTTGAACCTAACGGGCAAGCGATACAGAGCTTGTATAAGGCGATTTAACAAACGATTGAAGCTAATTGGATAAGTGTAATACCTGTAATTGAAAATTATTTTTCTCTATTATTAATCAATCCACTCTGGTCTTATTGACCAATCTTGGCGAGGTAAAACATCTAAACTGCTAACAGCTAAGGTACTTCTCGGGTCATCCATACCAATTGAAAAGGTGTGTTCTCTAGTCCATCCTGGAGGATTTTTCCCTGAGTCGACTTTGAGAATCACTCTAGTTAAGAATGATTTAGAAATGTCTTGCATTGTAGCCAACTTTTTCCAAACCATCATATATTTATCGTCATGCCAGTTAGAATATTCTCCATGAGCCAGTTCGCCCCTAAGGCTCCATATGCTTTCTTTACCCTGAAAATATTCCTTAATAAATGGATGCTGGTCACCAAATACCCCTTCTAATGCTTTTTTTAAATGAAACTTAAGAGAAACAACACCTTCAAAGTAAATTTCTTTAACCATTTTTTCCAAATCTGTAGAATAATATTTGTCATAATATTCTTTAAAGCACTTTGACAGCCTCTTGTTTTTTAAGTCTTTATCTTCTGGTTTAAACCCATAAATCTTACTAACTTCCAATTCACCGTTAGCTAGTTTCATGGCCAAGCCCTCGATAGCTATGTGATAACAAAGGAAGGCATTTAGTGGGTTCTGGGTTAATATACCAAGCTGATACCAACTGACCGCAGTATCAATAATGGGGTCTCTGACTTTCTGAGTTTCTTCAATAATTTGATTTAGAAACTTCACGTCTTTTCTTTTAGGAGCTCCTGCTCCGGGTTTATGACTGGCGATTGTGTACTTTAAATTCCATCTAACCTCATTATCAAGAGAAAAGGCCAAACCTTGCATGGCACGTTGGATAGTTCCTACTCCCTCTTTAATTGTTTCTATAGAGCCATTAGCAAGTTCTAACCAACCGTCGTACATGTGTTCGTTAGTAAACTCCAGTTCGGTATCAGTGTGGGTTAAATTTTCCAAATGCACGTCACCTGCCAAAACAGTATGTTTGTCAGGAAGGTTTATGGACATTTTGGCTACAAATTCAATAACCCGATAGCCTGTACAAAACACGTAAAACAAAATTCCCTGAACTCTTTCGTCTTTTGATAAAAACATCGCTTCCTGTTCAAGTTTCCCAAAATCTCCAGGGTAAAGAATGGGTTTCCATTCCCCAGTTTTGTTATATTTTCCCTTAAGACCCAATTCATATAATCGTTTATCTCCAACCTTCCACTCATCAATCAATTTATCAATAAAGCCAACCTGAAAACCAACACCTGAATCATCAAGCATTAAGTTAATAGCTGAAGTACTTTTTTCATCTCTTGTGAATTCAGCATTAGAGCCATTAGAAAAGTACATCTTAAATCCGTAAAGTCCCACAATGTCATCAACTAATGTTTCCAATACCTCGAATCTTGGGAGTTTATAGAAGTTAGGTGCATGTTTAAATGAAGATAGTTCAAAAAAATATTTATCCAATAATGCCCTTGTAAATGCTAGCCATTCATTGCTTTTGCCATCACCTTGGACAAATTCCTTATCTAGGAATTCTTTAAGTTCCCCGCTGGTTAACGGCAGTATTGTTTTGATAAATCCACTGGAACCAAATAAAAGATATGGTTTATAACTTTGGCCAGTATTTACTAATAGTAAATTGCCCAACACTTGCCAGAAGGCTTGTGAAGACAATATATTCTCTTTTTTAAATCCACTTAGCTTTGAATTTTCCTGAAGTAACAATAATTCATCCTTATCATAAATATCTATGGGGCCTGCCCTCACAAGGGTGAAGATATATTCTAAAATATTCTTTTGTTTTGCTTCGTCGAACAATTCATTAATAAGTTTATATCTAGACATACTATTTTTGAATTTTAATTTTTATCTTTTATTCCAACTGTACGAATTATAACCCTATCTTTAAATAGTGGGTGTTTAATCCTCCAATTAAATTTAATCCATAGTTCTGCGGCGTTGGCTAGAGTGTTGGCGATATTGGTTATTTCAGTCTCAGTAAGGGTGTGTTTATATAAAGGTTGAAAAAGCTCGATGACTTCTTCTTTTAATTTATTTGTTAACCAGTTATTGGAAGGAACTAGAACCATGGTGTGTAAATTTAAATTGAGTGAAACTTATCTTCAAGGATTGTTTTATATAATACTTGTACTTCTTTCATTTTTTCTTCGGTGTAGGTTGAGTCTTGACTAAAACCTCTAAAATCATACTCACCGCCCGCTAATTTATATACCCAGGCAATAAATACTTTGTCTGGTTTATCTTGAAAAATAATTCTGATAAATTTGCCACCAGCGATACTGTCGTCTATCATGAAAACTACAAATTTACTTTTGTAATAATCTTTATCGAATGAAGATAAACCTGTAGGTGAACCGTCAATTTCATCTTTTTCAATTACTAGGTCTGATGAATCCATCCCAACATTTGTTCCGTTTAAATATCCGTTAAGGGCTTTGCGGATATGAAGTACAAATGGGTTTTTAGTTGTTTGGTAATAATCATTTAATTGTTCTTGGGTAAAGACAATTGGTTCTATCTTTGTTGGCGTTGGTTCTTCTGGTTTGGTGGTTTGAATTTGGTCAACAACAACCTTTTTATTGTTGTTTTTGTAATTAAATAAAAATAATCCAGCTACTACTAATAGTAAAATTATTGCCAAATAGATTTTATATTTCATATTTATATTTGGAATATTAATAGGTTAAGGATGATGCGGCTTTTTGCTTTTTGGTCAACTCGATTTTATAGTTGTAGCCATGTTTGTTGAACATATAGATTAACTCCTCGCCATTAATTAGCTTTAATGGTTTATCTTTAACAAAATTCAAGGCTTCAGGCCCATAGTAACTGGTGGTTATTAGAATCCCTTTGACAGCCCCTTCCGCATGAACTGTTCCATACAAATCACGAACGGCACTGACAGGGACTAAATTATTGTAGCGTTTAGCCTGAATAATATATTTTCCACCCCGAATTGGGTCTTCATCAAAGGCAATAGCATCAACTCCTTGGTCGCGTGAGGCTTGGGTAACTTCAACTTTACACCCTTCACGAGAAAATTCTTTTTTAATTAAATCTCTAACTAATACTTCAAACTTCTGCCAGTCCATAATGGCAAGATTGGTGCTTTTATCAAGACTATCTAAAACATTGTCGGCGACAATAAAACGCTTATCTTCCTGGTTCATCTCCATTATTGGTTTGATTGGCGACAGATTTATCAAAGAACCGGCAGAGACACCCTTCAAATGTTGAAAACAATCCCTGGGGTTTATCATTTCAAGATTGATTTCTCCGAATTCATCGCGGGTTACCTGCAAAGAAACGATACAGTTATTAAATTCTTTTCCGGTTCGACCATCAATTCCTTGTACCCAACCGTTAAAAACAACCACCTCGACAACCTTGGCATAATCAGCTTCAAATACTTCGTGAATTGTGCGAAGACAAATTTGGAAAATAAGATTATTGTAAAAGGCTTCAAATTCTTTTAACCCCATTTTTATCTCATCAATTTCTTTTCTGCTGGTAACATATTTGTACTCTTTGACAGACGGTACTTGCTTATCACTTGGTAATTCCATGTCCACCAAAGCTACTTTTGCATTCGGTTCGTAATTTACTTCGGGAAACACACTAATTACTTCCGGATATTTTGACCTCTCCATAACCATACCGACGTATTTCTTCACGCCCTCAACTTCACCTTTTTCATATTTCTGTTTGTTCGATTCCAGGCTAGCATTGAACTGATTTTGCTTCTTTAAAAACTCGGCCTTTTCTTTTTCATACTCCGATTTAAGCTTTTTTTCTGTCTTTTTGTATTTTTGTAAATCTTTTTGGTATTGTTCTTCTGCTTTATTTCTGTCGATATCTTTCTTTTTCTTGAGGTATGGAATTATTTCAAAAAAACTATTTTTTACTTCTTTTTTTACCGGTTCTGATATAGCTTTATACTTTTGAAATAGCTTATTATCCTGCAGTTCTTCCCAGTTGATTTTGTCGTCAATTTTTAGGGTGTATTTTAGAATGTTATTACAATCTTCAATTGTTTTAGTAGCTTCTTTTGTCTGCCTTTGTGCTTCTGATATTGAATGCTCTTTCTCTGCTTGTTGGTCTAATCTTTGATTCAATCTATCCCACACCTCGAATTGTCTTTGAACTTTTGAATTAAAGGTAGTGGCATCATTTGATTTTATTAACTTCGTCTCTCCTGTCTTTTGGTTGGTGATGTGTTTTTCAAAATAGGCCATAGTTTAATAGATAACGACAACTAATAATTTAAAATATGATTTTTTCATTTTTTATTTAGGTCGCTTTTCCATTGATAATTGAGAATAGATATTCAAATTTTTCTTCTTCACCATACTTTATTTTAATTAAGTTTGACATAACGAGCCAAACTTTCTTAAATTTTTCATTCTTAACTTTGTCTGTAAAATGTTTTGCCAATTTTTCAATATCTTCAGTTGATGCGCTTGACAATTTCTTTTTTAAAACAATACATAACATTTCATAACCCATAAATAAGGGAAATTCTTCCAACAAACTACTGTAGTATGATTTAAGAATATCCGGAGATATCGTAGGGTAGACAGATTGCAATAAAAACAACAAGGCAAAATCCATCTTTTCATCAATTGTTATGGATTCATCTTGTCCTTGTGCAAAACCTAGTGCACTTGCATATCTCACCATTAATGGATAGTGTATTCGTCTCCATTTGGTTGATAAACGTACATACATAATTGAGAAAGTAAAGAAACCAACAATTACTGTAACTATCCAAAACATAATGCTTAGAAAACCATTAAGCAACACCGCAAGGGTTATAAATAAGCAAAGGAGCACTAAACACGTATAAAGTATCGGGTATCTCTCAAAAGAATTAATTTTAATTTTTATTAACTTAATTTTTTCCAATTCATCAAGCATCTTTGTCTCGATATTTTTTTCGTCTATATAGTTTGTCTTTTCACCTTCAAGTTTTTGGTACATTTCATTAAGTTTACTCCCTAACTCCTGATATGCCTTGACCTTTTTGTCGTATGCTTTTGTCAACTGAGAATATTCTAACCAAGATAATTTCTGCTTATTGTTGATAATACCCTTGCTCGTTTCGTATAATCTTGTGATAAATAAATGAAATTCCCTTACGGCCTCATACAGAGCATTAAAATAGCCATCAAGAGCATCAAAGAAATCGGCTGACACGCCTGTAAAACTTGCATAGTATTTTCCCTTAATTTCCTTTAACTCTAATACTTTATTGTCAAAACTAGTCTTAACCTTGTCTATTTCGTTGTACATTGCCAAGTAATCATGGTCCTTAAAAAGACTTGTGACTGTACCTGTCGATTTAATTACTTTATTATGGATAGTAAGATACTCATCCAGCATTGTATAAATTTCTTTTGCTTGAGTTATTAATATTTTTTTGTGTTGAAGGTTAGACATAAGTTAAGAATATCAAAATTTCATTTTTAAATTTGTACCCACTACTTCAATGCTTTTAACATCAATATCTTCAATACAATGTTCTGGACCATAGTAATCACAATCGTCTTTAAGCCGTGTACCGGTTATTTTGAAAACTGCATCATTATTTTCGTCCATAAACTTGAACCACCTGTCTGTTATTTTTGTGTCGTCAAAAAATTTCTGTGGCATTGCCCAAAACCATGCATATTTATCATCGGAAGCCTTGACCATTCTTAGTTCCGTATCGTACCAGTAGAATCTAGCTTCTCTAGCAGTTGAGACCGTTTTTAATTTTGCATAATAAATAATTTGCTCATCAGTTTTTTCTCCTAAAGAATAAATACCATCAAGAACATTTTCTGTACATAATTTATCCAACCAAATTTCACCATCACTACCCTCAACAAGTTCGTAGTATTTTCGAATATGACCAGTTAGGAAATCGTCATTTTGCGATATTTCCTCAAGTGTTTTTCCTTGATATTTTTCAAAATCTTTTTTTGGGTTTAAGACTAATATCCGACTATTTATGTCATAAGAATAACTATTACCATCCTCATCAAATGGAACATATCTAACGATTTTACCGGTATTTGAATCCACTACCGCAAAACCAACACAATCAGTACCACACCCCCAACTTGCAAAATTGAAATGTCCTGCAAAATTTGGCCCTTCTGATGCTTGAGTAGTAATTGAAGTATAAAACGATTTTGCATCAGGATTTGTTAAAAAATCTACCTTGGCCAGTTTGCCGTCAAACTTTTTTACCGGAATTAATTCCATTTGCTTTATTAGTTCATCACAAACTGATTGGGAGATAACCAATTCAGATTGTTTTATCTCTTTTGTTTTTTTTATTTGAACAAGATAAATTAAAATGACACCTAGAATTAAAGCCACAAACACAAATAAAAAAATTATATTTTTAAAATTTTTTATAAACTTCACTTTTTTATTAGTAGCTTGTGGTTCTCAATCAAATACTCCACCGCAATAGATATGTAATTTCTTATATTTGGCTGATTTATACTACTTCTCAAAGTAATAAAGATATTTTCTTTTTTATCAATCCATCCGATATTTTTTACACCTGGTGGCATTGCTACACCAACTATACTGTAGTCTAATTCATTAGCTTTACCAAAATTGTCTGAAAACAACTTTGATATATATTGAATTTTCTTACCAATACCCCAACTATTTTGGATGAAACCCAGTGCAAATAATTGACACCTTACGTTTCTTAAAACACCATCAATAAAATCTACACTTAATTCCCCCCAATAATTATTATTTTCGAAAAACTTGAAATCATAATGTTTTTGACCAATAAACTGATGATTTTCAACAAGTATTTCAGGAGATAGATTTTCTGTTTCTTCTGTTATATCTACAATTTTTGAATCAAAATTTCTTTTTATCTCTTCAACACTTTTTATTTTTTCAAAATTATTAAGAAAGAACTCTGTAATTTGCAAATAATCTAAATATTTTGATTTATCCATATTCATATATTAAGGATTATATGTTCTATTTGGGATAATGTGTTAAATTGTGTAACTAGCCTTCCTGCCTTGAAAGAAATTAGGAAGGCGGTGAGTGGGTTATAGTTAAAATTCAACTGTAAGTTTATTATTTTCCAACAAGTATTTTGGTGTTCTAAATTCAAGACGAAATTGACCTAATCTTGTACCGATAATTACAGGGACGACAAAACCATCATGAAAAATAATTTGATATTTTTTTGGCCACTTATCCATATTGTGAGTACAATAAACATACCAAAAAACATCGTGAAACCTTAAATTAATAACTCCCCATCCACCGCGAGGTGGTATATCAACATCGTCAATGTGAAAACTCGTTTGGAAATTTAGTTCAAGTCCTTTACCTGTCTGCGGAATTGCAAAAAAGATAATAACAAATGGTTCCATCTTTTCTGCGTTGTTAATAAGATAATCGCTTTGTCTATTTAAGGCAGGAGAATTAGGTAAATAAACAGGTTCTTTCATAAAAGCAGTAAAAAGATGTCTGGCACCACTTTCACCTTTTCCCAAATCTAATAACTTATTTCCCTTTATAATTGCTGGCCTATTATTGGGATTGTTGTGTGACCTAAAAGTCCCCATACCCGTACCATGAATACTTAACTTACCTTCCTCAGCAAAATCAATTACACCCATTTTGGGATTACCATCAATGTCTACCACTGGAAATAACCAACTTGTGTTCGGAAAGTCAGGCCAACTGGCATAAATGCTTCCATCTTTATCTTGAGTGAAATGAAACATTTGATAATACTGTTTTTTATTACTTGAGATAAAAATTCTTCGGTCACTAAATTGGTTTGGGTTAAATTCAGTCATATGTTTGATTTGCCTTTTGTGATATTTATTAAATTCTAACCTACAAAACTCCTCACTATTGTGGAAATATGGAACCAAGTAATACTATTAATGGGCCCTATCAGGATATAGCTTGAAATACTCGGCCATATGGGGAGTTTGTAAGTCATTAAGTAGATTGCAGGCTTGCCACCATTCCAAACCTTTCATGACAAAGCCATCAGGAGTCGGAATAAATAAATTTATTGTCTGATTTAGGGATGGACGATTGAAATATCGGTAGATTACGATTAAACGGAAGTCACCAAAATCAATTTCATAGAAGTTGGCTGGATATTCAGGGTCCTTATATATTTCATTCCCCTTTCTTGTTACTAAGAAAAAAGCCACCAGTGTGTCGGATTTGGGGTTGTAATTTATATTACCCTAGAGCTACTATTTAAGTGTTTTTTGGGGGGTATAAAGCAGTCTTGGCTAGTATCTCCATATATCTTGAGAATAACGGGGGCAAAAAGCATTTTGTCACGCACATCCTTTACTCTTGATACTTGAAAAACCTTTTTGGCCACAAGTGTCTTCTTAATTAGGAGATAACTTTGGGATGGGTTGTAATGAATTGAGATGTGAGGACTATCTGCCTTGTCGTATTTCTCCTCATCGTCAGTTTTTAGCACTTCTCTAAAATCTTGAGAAGTAAAAAATAGTCCTTTTCCAGGAAAATGCAGTTGCAAATCCTTGTATTTTGAGTCATCAGGATTTGGTCTTTCTAAAACTGAAAATAGTTCAAAGTCGCCGGTTTCATTGCCCCCTACATAGTATGTCTTCATCTCCATAACAGATTATATATAGTTCCGGCCTTCACGGCGGGTTACGGGTTGGTGAGAACCTATTTTAGGTTCAAAGTAAGTCCGAGTCTATGATGCTCCCCCCTCGAGGATTTCCAACTCACTTCGTTCGCTGGACTGCCGCCTTCTGCGTCTTGCTTCCTCATCCTCGAGAAAATAAATTAAAAAATCCGATTACTTTAGCGCCCATGATAGGCAATATCAATGATTAATTAGGAAACTGTTTATTTGAACCTAATTTACCGGTGATACGAAATTAGACAACCACTTAAAACGAACGACAATTTCAAAGCTAATAAATGTACTTTTTTGGATGTTTCGTTAGTTTACTCGAATCTAAGGTGCTAAGAATTGAGTTTTGAAAGAGATTAGAATTTCTGTGTGTTAATTTTATAACTAGAATACTGGGTCGTCTTTTAGACTGGATTGTATTACTTCTATTTGTGCAAATCCGTATTCCTTTACTACTGATTCAACAAGCTTGGAAAACCATTCTGGGGATTCAGGAGAAACATATACACTTTCTATTAATGTTTCAATTTCAATTGGTACACTCATGCCGTCAGATACTTTTTCTAAAGCCAACTTAACGGTGTTTGTTTTTTTGTCAATACTAAAATGTTGAATAACTGCTCTAATCTCCTTTTCATATTCATAACTCTTTCTTTTGTGTACAAATGGATAAAGAGAATTACCTTCAGGCATCCATTCTTTTTTATAGTCAATATATTTAACTTTTCCTATAAATATGTCTTCTGTAGTTTTATTCAAACATTCTTTTAATCTTTTATATGTAGACCTAATAGCAATTCCTTCGTTACTTTTAAGATACATATTCCACATTGCAATTGATTCACAATCATTTTCGTGCCAACAATTTAAGAATGTATGTTCTCTAACATTTTTATAAAAATCAGGAAGAACTTTTTTAATAATTTCTTCTGGTATTTTTTTGTAAAGGCTAGGTCTCAAATTTATGTTTACTTCTGGGAAAGAACCTTCAAATGGGTCGCCTAGTTTGTCTGATTTTGAAAACCACAATGATTTTTTATCCAGTAAAGAAACAAATTTTGTAAAATCTAGATATCTCCATATGGTTGAATTTTCGTCTGATGGTTCTTCAAATACAGGATGTTTTTTATACATATAAAGTTTGTCTATTGATTAGTAAAGTAAATTTAAATTAATAGGGATATAGCTTGATTATTGTCTTTTGAATTTCCCCTACAAACCAAATTTCCTTAAATTCGGAATTTTTCATAAATTCATTTTCGGTAGTGATAAAATTTTCTAAATCTTCTGGTCTAACGGCTAACCATCCATCAAGTAAAAGTATTAAGTCGTTGCGAATTTGTAAGGGATACTTTTTTATTTTAGTCTCAATTGCTCGTTTTATAGCATTATGAGATATTTCAAAGCCCTTTCCTGAACGCTCAAAAAATTTATTCTTAAATAGTTTTCCCCATGGTTCATCATCTGAAACTCGCACTTGTAACTCTATTTCTTTTGACCCATCACTGATGAGTATATCTATATGACTATCCGTGAGTGGTTGATTTTGAGAAAGAATAAATTGTGTATTATTTTCTTTATTAAATACTGGTAAAAACCTGTTTACAACTATAATTTCTTTTTCTTGATTATTATTTGATTGTTTATTTTTTTGTTTAAGAGTGAACTTTTCTTTAACAACGTCGCTTTTTTTGTCAAAATTTACGGCAAGTTCATGAATGTCTGAAACATCTCTAATAGCCTTTGTTTTTCCAGACTTATCCAGTAATATCATATTAAGATTATCTGACATAGTTACCGTATCGGTGAAATTTTTAGGTTTGAACATTTTTTTGACTATATTTAACATATTTACAAAAAATAAATTTTAAACTGTTTTGGGTAGTTGAATTTCTTATGAGAGACTATAGTTACTCTTTATTCACTAACCATTTTCAATAAACAATTTGCAACCATAATATAATCGACTGCTTCTTCAGAAGACATAATTTCGATGTCTCTATGACTAACTGGATTTTTAAACAATCCTATGGCACCGGCAAATAAATCACTCATAGCCTGTTTTTCAGAGTTTAATGAATGGGTATTGGTTAATTTACCTGTTTGTGGATGGAATGCCGTTCTCATTAAATCAACACCATAATCACCCTTTGTGTATCCACCGACTTTTCTGACCTGTATTTCAACTGCCTTAAAAGCCTGAAACACTGATGTATCATAATCACCCCTTAAGAAAAGTGGTTTAACTTTTCTTATAAGGATTGGATGTAAATTTTCTGATGGTAATAATAATCCTTGCTTGTATGCTGTAAAGTCTTCATTCTGTAAAACTTTTTCACCACTTCTTGTTATAAACCGCCACTCTCCTTGTGAATCTGGTTCAGGAGCTATAAACATTTCTCTCTCGAGCCAAATATATGCTTCCATTAGTCGTTTTTGAAAATCTTTTACATGTTTTCTTGCATAATCTTGAATATCACTACTGGTACTTAATGTGTAGTTGTATCTGTTTATTTGATTTGTTTGACTTATTTCATTTAAATCCTTTAATACAAAAGGAGCAAGTTCAGAAGGTTCCATATCTAGAACAGTTTCAATTGGTGGAAAATTTTTTTTAAACATGTTTTTTTCTAAGAAATAATTGCTTTCTGATAAAAATATTTACATTTTTCTTTTTCCAGCCCCAACTAAAGGAAATTTCAAGTCTTTAAACTCTGAAGCTGGGACTTCCGATTGAGGTTTTAATTTTTTAGGAATACCTGTAATGGGAGGTGGATTAATTTCGTCTTTCATAATTGCCACCCAAATACATCGACAACCAGGGTGTACTTTTCCAGGTTTATATTTATGAAAAGCCTCGTCATTAACACTGATTACTTTGCCGTCTATACTGGCACAATAATTACAAGTATTAGCATCTAAAATGGCTGACCATTGATATCCATAAACCTCATCCTCAATTTCACTAAAAGGTGAATCAATAATCTTTTTCATCTTCTTTTTATTCTAACTATCCGAATTATACATCTTTTTGACCACTTACTTATTCAACACTGGGCTCGTAAGTGAGACAAAATAATTTAAATTATTATTATTATTAAACAGTAATTTAAAATTAGACAAAAATTGCTTTTATTATCAAGCAAACAGGAACGACTTATCCATCTTAAAAACCTGCCAATTTAATATTTCTTGACTGCCGTTATTTGTTAATGACTTTTCAAGATTGTATTCTATGTTGGAATTGGGTATACCAAGAGATTGCGCAACATTATTAGCATTTGCCCAGACACACATCCCTAATATTTCACCATAGGCATGAATTTTGGTTTCTTTGGGAACATAAGTAAAACCACAAGAGGTGAATATTTTGTCAAAACTTTCAAAATTGGGCATGGCTAACCATCCAAATACAATGATTCGATTACCAAGCATTGCTTTTACTTTTTTAATTCGTTCAATTTCGTCTCGTTTAATTTTGTTTGTAATAGTTGATAAATCTTCTAAGCCTCGGTCAACTTCGTTGATAGTTAGGTATGAGAAATATAGAAGTATGGCATCTTCCTGTTTTTCTAGTAGTTCGAACCTTTCCTCCCATTTTTTTCGAAGGACTAATTGGCTTTCATGAAGTGGCCAATTTGGTACTGGCATTTGTGAAAAATCAGGATGGACAAGAATATCTATTTGCTTAATTAACATAATCAGACCTCCAATAAAAACAATAAATGATATATCTATTTTCGAAATTCACTTAACCTATTTCTCTTAACTTTCCAAGGTGGCCTAAAACTACAAAACTATATATAGTATAGTCGAAAATGCAGTAATTAGGGCAAGTGACACTAGTCTTCTTTTAGCCCATAAACCATTCAATACATGAAATTACAATACGATTTAATAAATGTTTAATAACAAAAAACTTTTACTTTTTAAGTAATATCTCAGTAATAGCTGATGCTTGAGTCATAATTTCTTTTTCGTTTTCATCAGGAACTATATTTAATGAAACACCAAGCACAACTAAAGAAAATAAAAGAGTATTAAATAATCTTCTCATCCCCACTGAAAGTATTTCATCAGAATAATTTTGGGGTCCCATTATCAACTGTATATCACCAGATTGATTTGAGTTATTTTTTGACAAATCATATATTAAATCTGAGTTATTATGCACAAATCTTGATGATTCCTTAAATAAATTAGTGAAAACAATTTTATTCCACTTAACTTGTTTTGCTTTGTCTTTATCTTTAATAAATATCGTTCCATCCTCTTCAACTTTCTTGAGCATATTATCAATACTGTGATTTCTAAAAAATTCTCGGTAGTTTGTGGTCCTATATTCGATTTCAAAATCAGGGAATTCTTTAAAATAGGTAGATAGGATAATCGCTTCGGCGCATACACGTATCATTATTTCTGAAGACCTCAAATAACCAGTAGCAAGCAACTTAATTCCATTCTCCATCAACGACACGGTCTGAGATAGAAGCATAAGGATAGTCCAATTTGGATATTCATTATCCTTAATTTTATTAGAAGTAGCCTCAAGAAAGGCGGTATATACTCCCAATAATTTATTGAAACAATTTATTTCGCTCTTAAATTTAGTCAAAAAAGAATTCTCGATAACAACTTCTTCTCTGTTAAAAATTCCAATCATATTTATTTGCTAAACAATCTTACGGCCTCATCAAAGTTTTTCGGTGTATATTTCTCCCATTCTTCTTGTTTAATGTAAAGTGCTTTATATTCCATTCTGGTTTGACGACTGTTTACATCCTCGCACCACTTTTGTAACCGTTCAAACTTCAACTTATCATCTTCTTCCTCTCTACCTTTTGTTTCGACAATGTAAACCGTTTTGTCGTCTTTTTTAACAAAAAAGTCGGGATAGTAGGTGGCAATAAAGCCTTCGGAATTTTTATATTCAATTCGGAGAGCACTGGCTTCCTTATTTTGAAAGTTTTTAGAGAATGAAATTACGTCTTCACAGTTCTCAATAAAATCAGCAAAAGTAAGCTCGAAATCACTATCGCCGACAATCTTGTTGAATACTGACTTTTTAGGTAATAAATAAGCTTTATCATTAACTACAAAAGGTCGGGCATCGCTGATTTTGATGTAATTTTTTATTTCAGTATCACCTTTATCTTGAACCGTTAGCTCATTAATAGCTTTTTTGAATGAGTCTTTAATCAGTTTTATGTATTCAACTTCCGATAAATTTGTTAACACATTTAGGTCTGATAAATCTACGGGCGTGTCAAACAGATAGCTCTGAAGAAATTCTTTTACTTTCCCAAATAAAATATCATAGCAACCGAATAGTCTTAGTTCTCTCATTACTGCCTGGGCGAAGAAACCAACAACACTTCTATAATCTGGTTCAATATCGCCAGTTAAAATAGTGGTGTGATGTGTTTGTTCATCAACGACATCTTTAAATACAATTTCCCTTTTTTCTTCTTCGGAGAAAACTTTGACTTTTACTTTTTGGTTTCCAAATGAGGATACGTCTAACTCAGCAAGATTTTTATATTCTCTTTGAATCCTTGGTGTCATAACTGGTAATTCGATATCGAGCTTTTCAATGTCTTTATGAGGATTGTCTTTATCTACCTCAATAACTGTAGGAGCAATCGGTTTTGATCCTTCTCCCATAGCTTTCTTATCCAAAATAACTCCCTCTCCTTTAATTGACTCTACAAAGTCCATAAAGGCTGGGGTGCCAACCACACTAACATATTCTTCAATATCATTACGACCAAAGAACATTCTTCTTAGACCTCTACCGAGAGTCTGCTCAGGAAGTATTTTTGAATCAGCGGCATATGGTCTAAGCCCAACAATAGTGGTTACGTTCTTAACGTCCCAACCCTCTTTAAGCATCATGACAGAAATTATTACTTTGAAAGGACTTTCCCAGC
Source organism: Patescibacteria group bacterium (assembly GCA_018902845.1). Lineage (GTDB taxonomy): Bacteria > Patescibacteriota > Microgenomatia > UBA12405 > UBA12405 > JAHIPV01. Next base: position 21,011 of record JAHIPV010000012.1, on the reverse strand, counting down.
TGTCTATTTCATTTGCCTGTTTTCTCAATAAATTTAATTCTTCTTTATTTTTTCCTGTAACACTTTCTGATATTTCACCACTTTTATTAGTGTGGATGGTTAAAACGGCATTACTTAGATCAGCAAAGTTGGTTTTTATATATTCAGCAACCTCATCACAGTTCTTGGTGTCATCAGTCATGATAAATAGAATTGATTTTTTGTCCATCGGCTTTAGTGCTTCGTATGTTTTACGCCATTCTTCAATACCAAGGTTAATATAATCACGATATTTCTCACTAAATAGTGCGCTTTGATTTTCCTTCAGTTTTCCTCGACTTGCAGCATCAGGAACAACGGGATTCTTAACTATTCTTTGATGAATTGCCTCAACAAGGGGATAATCTGTTATCGTTTGCACAAATATCGAGCCGTCATTCTTCTTTGGTGTTGCTGTAACATCGAGTTGTAAAGCTAATCCAGAGCCTTTTTGTTTTAATCTATTATCAATATCTAGGATTGACTTGTACCAAGCCATATTCTCGTCGTGAATGTGGTGCGCCTCATCATTTATTACTATCAGTTCATCGATATCCCTAACAATCATTCCCAAGTCGACTGTTGAATCATTTGTTTTAGTAACTGGTTTGTGACCCAAAAAGTAGGCAGATGTATCTTCATCCTCTAAACTGGCATCTTTGATATTTCCTTCAAAGACTCGATGAATATTGGTTAAAAAGATATTACCTGTATCGGAAACAGTCCTTAATTCATCCTGTAAGTGTAATGTCATCTGAAAATCATCTTGCCAATTTTGTCCTTGGTATCCGTTATCTGGCAAAATAGGATCAGCAAAAAAGATTTTTAATCCTTCAAAGTCGTTCTTGATTCTTTCAAAGACAATAACGTTTGGCGTAATCAAAAGAAAATTCTTTGCGAGTTGCGAATCTTGCTCATATTTCTTGTGAAAATATGCCCAAGCGATCATTAAACTCATTACTTTTGTTTTACCTGATCCGGTCGCCATTTTAATTACAAAACGCAACCAGTCCTCAGTAAACATTCCCGCACTCAATACTCCTGTCGAGTTATATCTAATAAGGTCGTATTTATCTTTTACTTTTGCTACTTCGTAAAGCCAGATAACAGTTTCGAGTGCTTCTCTTTGACAAAAATAATATCGAAATGGTGAAGAAACACCATGTTGGTCATATAAAATATGTTCTTCTTTAAACCACCAATTCAACAAGGCTTTGGAAGTATCACTTGCACCTTCGTAATGTTTGTCTCGCCATTCCTTTACTTTATTTCTAAGGTCGGCAACAAGGGGAGGTAACAGTTTGTCGTATCCTTTTTCTCGCAAGTCCTCATCGGCTGGAAACCATCGAATACTGGGGTCAAGTATTGCATATGGGTCTCGTGGAAAATCTTTGTGTAATGCCATATTTATTTTGTTTTATCTGCTTCGGGTTGATTGTTGTTTAAGTTAGCAGGATAGAATACATTTTGTAGTCCTGGTATAACAACATTCAATTTTTGGATAATAACTTCCGTTTTTTCCTGTATCGTAATGATATCTTCTCCAATTTCTTTTAAGTCTTCTTGAGATTTGGATACTAAATTATGAAATAAGTCATTTCTTGCATCTTTTACTTCAATTAATAGACTTAATATGTCTGGCTTATCTGAAAAAGAAAATTCCTTTAGCCCTTCAATTATTCTATCTAGTGAAACACCAACTCTGTTTCGAGTGTCAATAAAAGCAAAGGCTTGACTAAAAGAATAAGTAATATCATAAACTAAGTGCCTTAAACTTTCTAAAAGAAAACTTGCCATGTATTCTGCTAATTGTGCATACAAGACTGCGGATATTAATTGGGATTCAAAATTATCTTTAGGATTCTTTTTTAATTGTCTTGCATATTCAAGAAGAGCATTTTTAAATTCTAGATTTTCGTGTACAAATGGTTTTGTGAGTAGAACCTTTTTTTTATTTTTAGAGTTCATATATTTACCTCGATAACTCTGGTTGTGTCATTGCCAAAAATATCTACAATTTTGACGGCAACTTTATAAATTCCTTTTATAACTATCTTTGGAGCCGATACTAACTCAAGATTTCTATTTTTCTTGGTTCTGAAACTTTGCCATTCATTATCAAAGACATAATCACCTGTCCACCGTTCAACAACATTTCCATCCTTATCGGTTTCACTAATAATTTCCTTTCTGTCGGCAAAATTATAATCTACCGCCCAGTAATCAATCCAATCACTCCATTTTTTGGTTAATATCTCTCTTGATACTAGTTCGGAAACTTTATCTTTGGAAAGTTTAACTACCTGTCCATTTTCAACAACAACTTTAGTTCCACCTGGTCGAAGTGATTCTGATGTTTCTTCGGTAGCATCTTGGTTATAAAAGACTGAAAAATCTGTTAACTCAATGGATAGCTCTTTGTTATTTACCTTTCCTTTTACAATTGGTTTTGCTTCTATATAAGCCACGTCATAAAACCTAACTTGACCTTTTTCGACAGCATTTTTGTCAAACACTTCTCTTGGAATCATACGGAAGGCAATATCAATCCCCTGGTCTTTATATTCCTGTAAGTCCATGCCCATTTCATAGTCAAAACCAAGCACATCAACCTTTGTGAGCTTCTTGTCTTTACACTCATTTACAATATCTTGGATAAGCTTTGAAGATACAGGGGTACTTATTGGACCAACTCCAACTAACCTATCTCGTTTTTTACCTGAAATATTTATAAAACCTTCTACTGGTTCGGCTTTATAAGCGGAAATAATAAGATTGACAAATTCTTTTTCTTTTCTTTCCGCTTGCTTAGCTCTTTCTTCGGCACGTAAATCACCGTTTACTGTTAAATAATTTTCTCTCTCATATCTTCCAACATTTAATATTTCAAATGCCCGAAAGTTTTTACCTGCCTTTTTAAGTTCTCTTTGGACACCAATTAGTCTTTTTCGTGAAGTGTGTATACCAAACTTACCCAAATCAGACCCAATCCATTTTCTGCCAAGTTTTTCTGCAACGGCCAAAGTAGTTCCCGACCCACAGAAAAAATCTGCCACGATATCTCCTTCGTTCGAAGAAGCACTAATTATCTGCTCCAACAACTCTTCAGGTTTTTGTGTTGGATATATCGTTCCACCTTTTACATTTCCTTCTTGAGTCCAAAGAGAAGATTTCACCGAACCTGAAACAGTATCTAAAAATTTAACATGACACCTTGAACTCGCTTTGTTGTTTTTTAACAATATTTTCCCTTCCTTAAATAAATCATCCATTTTCTCTTTGTTGTAGCGCCACCCATTCTTTGGTGTATATCCGTACCACTCAAATTTTCTAGATGGTGTGTATTTAGGAGCAGTTGTATTTTCTAGTTTAAATAATCTACCATTATTGCCATTAAATTCACTTGCTGACCTTACAGTTCCGTCAGTACACATTAAATATGAGTATTCGTTAATTGCTGAATCACTTGAGATACCTTTGTTATTCAGAAAGTAATTGTTACTTTTTGTATAAAAGAAAATCGTTTGATGAATACGACTATATTTTTTTGTAGTATTATTTTTGGGGTCTGTATTTCTGTAGATTATTTCGTTCTGAAAATTTTTACTTCCGAAGATTTCATCCAATACTAATTTAGTGTAGGAGGAAACTCTTTCGTCGCAATGTACATAAATACTTCCATCTTCTGCTAGAAGTCCGTATGTTAATTTCAATCTTTCATAAATCATGGCGATAAAACTATCTGCTCCCTTACCCCAGGTATCACGATAAGCAATTTCTTCAATAACAGATGGTTTCTTTGTAAAACTTTCTTCGCCTATTTCAATATCCATTGAAAAATCTGCGCCAACATCAAATGGAGGGTCAATATAGACAAGTTTTAGTCCACCTTGTGCTTCAATTTCTTTTCGAAGTGGACCATTTTTTAATGAAGAAAGAATAAGTTTGTTGTCACCCCAAATAAGTTTATTTGTCCAACCTGTTAACTGTCTACCAGAAGTATCAAAAAGTGTCTCCTGCATACCAAATTTGGCGTCACTTCTCGGTTCATCGATTTGCTCAATTACTTGAAAAGGTAAAACCACATTTGTGACCTCATTAGTCTTTCCATTCCACAAAAGCTCAACCTCTCGGTCACCATCAAATAAGAGAAAACGATATTTTTCAGGAAGTGGCTTACTCGCTTCTAAATACTTAATTACGTCACGTTTTTCGTTATCTGTTAATTTCATGAAATGTTTCTAAATTTTCTACTACCTAAACAGTCTTATTCTAGCACTTTTTGACACGATTTACCCCGTACATTCACCAATAAATAGCCCTAGAAATCATACTTTACCTATGAAACAAATCTTCTACCTTTACCTTAAACTTACGAGATATTTTCATCAGAAGCTTTAGGGAAGGACTTCCCTTTCCTGCTTCAAGAAACCCCACATAAACCGTAGAAATCCTTAGTTGTTCAGCTAATTCTTCTTGTGTTAAATCACGTTCTTTTCTCAGTTTTTTAAGTTTTTTTCCTAATGCTTGTAGTGTCTGTTGACTAGTTTTTGGCATACCATGACATTGTGGTATATCCATACTGAAATTTTAATAAACCACAATTATAGATTTAGCCTCAAATATCCCTTGTTTTCTTCTCTAAGAAATACTAAGATATATTTAAGGAGAATTATGAAAAAGGTATTCTTGATAGTAATTGGAATAATTATTTTTATAGGTTTTGTTGGTTCAAAAGCAAGCAAAACAACCGATAAAAGTGTCGACTCTGCTGTTCCAATTCCAACCACCACAGTACAACCAGTAATTGCTGTTACAGAAAACGAAAGAGAGATTTTTTATAAATATGATGAAAATTACCGACAGGTATTGAATGTAGCACAAATCATAGACAAAAATTTACACAAAAACGCCATTTCTTTAACTGCTGAACAATTCCAAATATCAACTGAACAAGCCGAGCAAATAGTTGATAAAGTAACGAAAGCAAGACCTACAACAAAAGAGATAGAAATTTATGAAACATATGAGACAAAGTTGGACGAAGCCATTGATAATACCCTACCCGGCAAATCTACCGATGAGAAAGCTGTAAATACTGAGGTTGCTAAAAAATACAGTATCTCTATCCCAAAACTTAAAGCTATTTATGTTTTAGTGCTATCCAACACCGAATATCAGGAACAAAGAAATAGCAAAATTGCTCAAGAGAACGAGGAAAGACAAGTGAAAAATCTTATTGAAAACAGGAAAAAAATCCTTCAAGACTACATAAAAAAATTAGACGATACAGGAATGAATCAATTTATAGAGTCAATCAGTTATAAATACGCTAGTACAAATGAGTGTTCTATTGTCGTAAAAGTCAGAAACACGTGGCATTCTCAGCTTAAACAAGTAAGACTGCAAGCAACTCAAAATCTCTGGTCATTATGGTCTCAGAGTTATTTTTTAGAAGATGAGAAAGATAAGTGTCGCATGGAACTTGTTGATTTGAATGGGAATAATGTTGGTGGTTCTTCTTGGCTAGGGGGGTCGGTTGTTAATGTAAAAGATTAACTAATTCGTTGAAGAAAAAGTTTCGTAATAAATAGATATTCTCAATCAATAGGAGTCGTCATAACTGACGGTTCTTTTTTGGTAAACTGATAGTAAAAGAGAATTATGAGAATTAAAAAAAATGATAAGGTTTATCTTTTGGATTTAAAAATTGAAATTGGGGCTAAAAGTGACACCTCTTTTCAGGAACTTTGCTTGCTTTTTGACAAACCAGAGTTTCTCGATTTGCTTCCTATTTTAAGAAATGACTTAGGAATAAGAGAAATTGTCGGTCCTGAAGAATTTATAGACGAAGCCTATGATAAACCATTTAACAGTAAAGAGAAAAAGAAAATTAACCTTTCAAAATATAAAGAGGTAGAAGAAATTAAAGAATTTATTGAAAAAAACGAATCATTCTTTGGTTCCGGCGGGATAGAGAAAGAAATGGACATGTACCGGTTGGTTGCCACTGAAATCGACCTTGTTTGTATTCGGTTTAACCGTCCCCCATATTTTGGTGAAGCAATAAGACAGGCAATTTACTGCGGAATGGCAGTGGATGAATCATTTCACCCAACATCGACAGAAATTATAGAGAGTAGCAATGCCTACGTAACCGCAAGTTATTTTAAGTTACCTCAAGCGGCTATTTTTATATCTCCAACCAGTACCTACGAGAATGTCAAAGATGCTCTACGCAAAATAAATGATTTATACAGCACTGATAAAAGGCTCTCTTATTATCGGCCACGAGTAGATATTGCTCCGAATATCAGAAAATATAGAGAATGGTATTGGGAAAGAATAAAAGGAAAAACATATCAAGTAATAGCTGATGAGTGGGTAGAAAAATTTGAAAACGAAACTACAACCTATCTTGATATACTCAAGGCAGTCAAGACTTACGAAAAACGGCTGGCTTTGTAACCCTGCAACCTAGAGGCTTCTATATTGCATATCCCATAAACAAGTCTTTCAATTGGTATATTTTGCCTGTTTGTTTCTAGAGAGAATGTAGTCAGTAATAAACATTTTCTTTAGAAGCATGAAAAACTTTACAATTATTCCTAACCAAATATTTGGACAATCGCAGTTGCCTGTCCCGGCTCGATTTCTCTACTGTGTCCTGTTGAAATATTGTGGTAAAGATGAATATTGTTTCCCTAGCCAAATCACTTTAGGAAAAATTCTTGGCTACACCGATAAGCACATAAGAACGTTATTGAACGAGCTTATAGGGGCTGGGCTGGTATCAAGGAAAAGGAGTGGATGGAATAGAAGCAACACCTATCATGTTCAAAAACTTCTTGATACCGACAGGAAGCTTATTTCCGTACCATCACAAACCTCAAGTCCCCCTCAGTCAGGAAAGAAAGTTCCTATCCATAACGAAACTGTAGTTCCATCTATTAATACTTATCTAAAAGGAAAAGGTAAAAGAAGCTTAAAAGGTCTGGAAAAGTGTCGAAGAAAACTTGAAGAAATGGGACTTAAAGAACATACCACTGTCGTAATTAAACCCAAGTTAAACGAATATGAAAAACATTGAAATGACTATTAAAAATATAACTTCTCAAGTAATAGGACATTCTATTTTTAGAAGAGTTAAAAGGGCACTTTTAAAGCTAAGTCAAAAGAGTCTTATTAATTTCGTAAGTGATGACCTATTAGAGGTCACGTCCGCCCTCTTGAAATTATATGGGGAGATATGTTTTTCCCACTGAACGACTATGACAACCAGCCAATCAATATCAATCAAAGAACAATGCAATCCTACCCACCCCCCTATTGGAGGTGAGGTTGATATAAATGAGATGGCTAAATTATGGGTTGAAATGGTACTGAAACAAATAAAGAATGCACCAGTCGTTTCCCACAAAGATAGTTCTTATAATAATGTTATAGGGTTATTAAATAGTAGATAATTATGAAAATAGAGAATGAAAAAAATAGTATTCCTTTGTGCCTGGGGTACGACAGGGTAAGTACGATTTCCCAGGCGGAGAATGGTCTTTCTCTCGATGTTCAAAAAACAAAAATTCTCGAAAAGATACAGGAAATAGGTGGTGAACTAGCGGAAGATATTTATATGGAAAATGGAATAAGTGGTACAAGTATGAACCGCCCTGCCCTTCAAGAGATGCTAGTACGTTGCTCCAAAGGCGATATATCCTATTTAGTTGTCCAGGATTCTTCCCGTATCTCCAGAAATACATTCGAATATTTGTTTATAAAAAAACAGCTAGAAAAGTATGGGGTTAAAACCATTCCCCTAACAGGAATGGTGGTTGATGAAAACAATCCTTTTTCTGAAGCTATTGACGAGTTATTGGCAGTGGTAAATTCTATCCAACCAAAACTCACTTCTTATAAAGTAAAACAAACTGCTAGAGAAAAGCTTAAAAGTGGTATCTGGCCCGCATTTGCAACATTGGGTTTTAAAAATATCATTAATCCTAATCCGACAGGAAGCTATGACCAAAGGATAGTAGTCCAAGATGAAAAGACAGCCCCATTTATTACTCAAGCCTATATGATGTATGCGACTGGGGACCACAGTATTTATTCAATTACACAATTTCTAACAAAAAATGGGGTTGAGGGCAGATTGGGTAAAAAACTTCACTATTCGGCTGTTTATAAGATTCTGACTAATCCGTTTTGTTACGGCCTAATGCGTTGGAAAGGGCTAGAAGTTATGGGTAAACATAAGCCATTAATTACTAAACCGATATTCGATATTGTACAAAACATCTTGGCAGGTAAAGGTGATTACGGTATCCGAAAAAGAAAGCATAATTTCTTATTAAACGGTTTCGTGTTTTGTCAGAATTGTGGCAGAAGGTTTGTAGCTGAATGGCATTACGGCCCTAGGTTTAAATCACGAGGTGGAAAGATAGGGTATTATCATTGCTCAGGTCTTGGTAAACGTGGGACAGGCTGTAAGGAGAAATATGTCTTGTTAGAGAACCTAGAAGGACAAGTTGAACAGGAAATAGAAAAACTGCAATTTAAACCCGAATTTATTGAAGCGGTAAAAAGAAATATCAGTCAGGTATACAGCAATACAACAGAAAGAGTTCAAGCATCTAAAAAGGCCATCAACAACCGAAAGGTGGCAATTGAATTAAAGAGAGATAAACTGGAGGAAGAATTGCTTGAAGGAACGTTTGATAGAGATACCTACAAACGACTTATTACCAAAATAGATTCTGACCTCCTAGATATTCAGACAGAACTATTGGAAATTGACAAAGTGAGAACGGTTGACATAAATCTTATTGAAGAAGTTATGGCTATTACTCAAGACATTGCAAAAGCCTACAAAGAGGCAGATATTTACCTTAAGAAGGCATATCTCCATTTTTTCTTTAAGGAGTTTTTGATAAAAGACAAAAAAATAGCTGAAATTAAATTCCAACCGATTATTGATGTGCTTCAACAGGCCAATACTGTTATATTAAGTACGACTAGGCTCCCCCGCGTGGACTCGAACCACGAACCCTTCGATTAACAGTCGAATGCTCTACCATTGAGCTACAGGGGATTATATTAATTTCTAATTTTTCCGCCAAAGGCGGACTTCGCTTTGCTACGCAATTTTCAATTTTCAATGAGAGTTGAAGCTTGGCTAATTTTCTCCACCAAAGGCGGACTAAAGAATTTTCAAATTCCAATTTTCAATGAGAGTTGAAAATAAAAAATTAAGAGTTTAAGGTGCAAAGGCGTGCTTGATTATAGTTTAGTTTTTGGAAATAATCCAGAAAAAAGAGTTTAAACTCCCACGGGATCCTCCAGAGGCGGACAGGTTGCCACGTCCTCCGATTAATCGGAGTCCTCGCAATGACAAGGGTTTTCCCTTTAGTTTAGATAGTCTTGGAGTTTTTTGCGACGGGAGGGGTGGCGGAGTTTGCGTAATGCTTTGGCTTCTATCTGACGAATGCGTTCGCGGGTAACATTAAAAACCCTGCCAACTTCTTCTAAAGTTTTAGGGGTTTCTCCAAAAAGACCAAATCTGTATCCTAATACTTTTGCTTCTCTTTCATCTAAAGAATCCAATACGTCTTCTACCGATTCTCTTAATAAATCTCTTGAGGCTTCTTCGTATGGAGATGCCTGAGTAGTATCTTCGATAAAATCACCCAGAAAAGAATCCTCGTCGTCCCCTACTGGAGTAGATAACGAGGTAGTGTCTTGAGATATTCTGTAAATTTCTTCTACCTTTTCTACTGTCACACCAACTTCTTCGGCTATTTGCTCAATAGTCGGTTCTTTGCCAAGTTTTTGGGTTAATGCTCTGGTGGCTTTGTAAACTTTGTTGATAGTTTCAACCATGTGAACAGGAATACGAATGGTTTTGGCTTGATCGGCTATAGCACGGGTGATAGCTTGACGAATCCACCAAGTCGCATAAGTGGAAAATTTAAAACCACGGCGCCAGTCAAATTTTTCTACAGCCCGCATAAGACCTTGATTCCCCTCCTGTACAAGATCAAGAAAGCTTAGGCCTCTACCGATATATTTTTTGGCAATAGAAACAACTAGCCTAAGATTGGCGCTGGTAAGCCATTCTCTGGCGGCTTCTGAGCCTCTTTCGATAGCTTGGGCTAATTCTATTTCTTCTTTAAAAGTCAAAAGGTCGATTTTGCCAATTTCCTTAAGATACATACGAACGGAATCAACTCCGGCCTTTGGATTGACAAGAGTGGCTAAATTGATGCTACGAGGACCTTCTAAATCGGAAGACATATCTTTCTCTTCGGCAATTTTGTCGAAAACATTGATACCCTTATCAAAAAGCGAATCAAAAATATCGTCTATTTCGTTAATATATTTGTATGGTTCTAAAATCAGTTCCAGGATTTCATCGTTGGTCAGATAGTTATTTTTTTTGGCTAGGCGAAATAATTTTTCTTTGATCTTTTGGAAATCGAGAACGGTGTTCATGTGTTGTATTGTATAAAAAAAGAAGGGAATAATCTAGCTTTTGGCAATTTTATGATTTTATGATTGAAGTTTTGATAACTTTCCAATAGTCAGATTATACTCTTCTTCGGTTTTTTTTAACTCATCGCCAGGTCCGCGATTTTCCAGACGGGCGATTTTTAGACTTAACTCCTTTAGTGTCGTTTTGAGATTAACCAACTTGATGTTTTTGATTACCTTGTTTATCTCTAAAAGTATTTTTTCTTGGTCGAATTGATTGGCGGTGGCGGAGATATAGATGGAGGCAAATATATCTTTTAATTCCGGTGGCAGTTTTTTTGAAAATGAAATGGCGATGAAGTTTTTTTGTTTTGAAAGCAAGTTTAGGACGGTTTTGAATTTGACCATGCTTAAAATCTGATCCAAATCTGTCTCGGGGCTGATTTCTTTGAGTAATTCGATAGGATTTTGGGCAGAAAAAAGCAAAACCAATAAATATTCTTCCAATTTTTCTGTCCTAAGTATTTCCTGACTGGGTTTGTGGATGAAGGAAATTGAAGCAACAGAATTATTGTTAGCATTAGGCTTACTGAGTTTATCGGCTTCTTGAGCGACAGCATTTTTGTCAACCCCAAGTTCTGCGGCCAGCTTGCGAAGATAATCTGATTTAATAACAGAATTGTCGATTTTGGCTAAGAAAGGTAGAGTAAAAGAAAGAATTTGTTTTTTGCCTTTGTCCGTGTCTATACCAAAATTGGAAACGGCACTACGGATTAAATAATCCCAAATAGACAGGCTGTGTTTGACTTGTTTTTTGAAAAAAGGCAGATCGGTTAAAACAGCTTCGTCGGGATCTTTGTACTTATTTTTTAAATCTAAAACTTTTATGTTAAAACCGATAGAATCGGCCAATTCTATGCTTTTTCTGGCGGCCAGAGTACCGGCAAAATCCGAGTCAAAACTTAAAACTAAATTTTCTGTGTATCTTTTTAGAAGCCGAAGTTGATCTTGTGTAAAAGCGGTGCCTTTTAGGGCAACAATGTTTTTGATACCGGCTTGGAAAGGTGAAATCATATCGAACTCACCCTCGACAACAATGACTGAGTCTTTTTTTCGAATATGATTTCTGGCCAGATTGAGCCCAAAAAACATACCGCCTTTGTGGTATAGATCTGTTTCCGGTGAGTTTATATATTTGGCTAATTTTTGATCGCCGGATGATGGCAATATACGACCGGAAAAAGCGACAATTTGATCACGGTGGTTTATAAGAGGAAAAACCAGCCGATGACGAAAACGATCATATAAACGATTATAGGATTGACCAAAAGTACCAGAAGCTATTAGTTCTTGGGGCTTATAGCCTTTTTTTGATAGAAAATTCAAAAGGCTGTTTGAATTTTGAGGCGAATAGCCGATTTTAAATGTGTTGATAGTTTTTGAGGAGATTTGCCGTTTGTTTAAATAATTTAAAGCTTGTTTGCCTTGATCATGTTTTGTCAAAACAAAGTGGTAAAAATGAGAAAGCAGATTGTTGATTTCAAGTATTTTTTTCTTTTGATCGTAAGATTGGGTAAATTCGGCTGATCTTTTTAGAGTGATTCCGGCTTGTTTGGCCAAAATCTCTAAAGCTTCTCTAAAATCAATTTTTTCGTATTCTTGGAGAAAAGTAAAAATATCCCCGCCTTTGCCACAACCAAAACATTTAAAAATTTGAAGTTCGGGAGAAACTGTAAAAGAAGGAGTTTTTTCGCCATGAAAAGGACAGCAGGCCAAAAAGTGACGACCGCGTTTTTTGAGTGTTAGATATTGGCTGATTACATTGACAATATCAAGCTTGTTTTTGATTTCTTCGACCTGATTATCCATTGATGGATTTTAGCACTAGTCTTGGATATTTTGTTTTATTTCCGTCTGGCCGAAATAGGCCATTTTTAGGAGTTGTTTGTCTAAAGTAAGGAAAATTTGACAGTTGACTAAAAGAGCTGAATGTAACTGAACATTGTCCTCGAAATCATTAGTGGGGCCTTTTAGTGATTTTTCTAAAATGTCTTTATCAAAATTAACAAAGTAAAAAGTTTCTAAAAATTCATTAAGTTTTTTACTTGGTATTTTTTCTTTTCCAATATAAGCCCAAATATGAACACTAAGTGGTGAAATAAAAAGTTTATGAAAATCCAATAATTGTTTAATTTTAATTTTTTTTTGGATAAGACCGATAAAATAGTTAGTATCAAGAAAAATATTTGCCATATTCCTTTTTTAAACGTTTTCTGTAAGCTTTGCGATAGTCTTGTGGAAAGTTTTTTGTAGGTCTAAGTTTTTTTAGAAGATAGGAAAGTGGTTGTTTCTTTTCTGATTCTAGTTGATCTTCCTGAGGTATTATTTGACCTACTATTTTAGATCTGTATAGCAAAGAAACAGAATCCCCTGCTAAAAGCAGTTTTATTAGTTGTGATGATTTCGTTCTTAAATCGGTAGTTGACATGAAGTTCATGCTTTAATTATGTATACACTTTAGTGTATTGTCAAGTGTATAGTTAAAAAAGCGAGAGGAGGCCGAGGAGGAAGGTGACAAGAACGGCTAGGATTTGGAGTTTGTGAAAATTTTTGTGAGGGAGTTTGAGACGAATTAAAGAGATAATAATAGCTGAAAGGAAAACGGAAAGAGAGCCAATTAGGGAAATAACCGAAATAAAAGATGTTTTTATAATTGTGATGGCGATAATTGGTATGAGTATGGGTAAAAACCTGGCTAGATTTTGTTTTATGTTAAGGTCGCGATAAAAGACTTCTTTGAAAATATTTAAAAAAATAAGAGAAGCACTGAAAGTAACACAAAGACCAAAGATAGCAAGGATTTTGCTTAAAAAAGGAGAAACTTGTACCAAGCCGTCTACCAAGTTTTGGGTTAAAAAAGGGCCGCTGATTTTTAGAATCGAATAAGAAAAAAGGAGATAGAGGAAAGAAGCTAAAAATAGACCAATTAAAGAAGCTTTTTTGAAAAGCTTTTTGTAATTTTTTTGACCTCTCAAAATTTCTTCGACTTCGGGGAGAATAGTAAAACCGGAAAGAGCAAAAATAGTGGGGCCAAAAAAGACAAGGGATGGATTGTTGATGACTATGGACGGAAGCCTGTTTTGAAAAATAAAAGAGAAGAAAAAAATAGGAAGAAACAAAAATAAAATAGGGATAATATCTGATAATTTATTAGAAAATTTATTGTTGTTTATATGGATTAAAAATAAGAAAATGAGAAAAATTGCTGTGGCAAGATAGACAGAAAGATAAGGAAAAAGAACAGTCAAAAAACCGGAGGCTAGGGTAGTAAAAGCATAAGTAGCTCCAAGTGAAGTGAGGGAAATATTTAAGATAGAAATATTTTTGAAAAAAGAGCCTAAATAGATTTGGGCGTAACCAGGGAGTTGATGATCTCCAGGGGTGGCGTTGATGATGTCTATATAAAGAAGATTAATGAAGGCGGTGATTAAGGTTAAAAAAATAAGACCAAGTATGCTTAAATTAAAACTTGACTGACTATAAACAAAAGGCAGGGAAAAAATCCCGGCTCCGACCATGCCGGAAAATTGAAGAAATATAGCTTTGGTAAATTTTGAGGGCATTGCTACTTTTTGTCTTTAGAAAATTTGAGTTCGTATTTGATGTGCTGGTAAACTAGGCTAATAATTTGATTAACCAAAAAGGCGCAAATAACAAGAAAAACGAAATAGAGAAAACCTACTGACGTAAAGACAGGAAATTCATTTTTGGTAAAGTAATTGGTTATTCCGCTAAGAACTCCGATGGCGGTTATAAAACTTAGTGATTTTATATTGTTAGTGGTTGATTGGTTTTTTATTTCAACAATAACTCCAATGGCAGTGGATAAATAATCACTGGTCATTTTCCAAATTTCCTTGATATAAAGATGAGTGTTGGAAAGAGTTTCGAATTTATATTGAAAAATAGCAAGCAAGTCTTGCTCTAAATTAAATTTTTGAGCGATGGAAGCACGAGTTTTGACATAGGATGACATTTGAGTGATGCGACTGTTGATAAGGTTGACGGTTTTTTGCTGAGCATCAAGCTTTTGGCGAACCGATTCAACTTGTTTGCCTTTTATAAAACGCTGTTCCTTAATTTGTGAGATATCTTCCCAGATTTGGCGGTGAATGTTTAGATATTTTTCAAGTTGGTCTTTGAATTCCCTAAAAAAGATTTGAGTTTCAACAAGATTCATAGCATTTTGATTTGCCTGGGGAGACTCAATAAAAATATATTGGGGAGTTTTGTAAACAGTAAGATCCTTTGAGCTGATTTTGCTATAAACTTCACCAAAGTTTTGTTTGTCAAATTTGATTTTTTTGACTTGGTCTTTGTTTATCAAAACGGCAAGAGGATTATGAATTTTGATATTAGCTAAAATTTTTGGGGTGGGGGCACCGAGAGAAAAAATATAAGAAATGGCTGGATTGAAAAAATTATCAAAATAATTTTGGAGTTTTTTTTGGGCTTTTTTGATATCTGATGATTTTATTTTGAGAATGTAGAGGCCGTCTTCGTAGTACCTGATTTCTATGTTGTCCTTGGTTTGAGCTTGGACAAATTCCAAATAATCAGCTTGGCGGCTGACTGAATTTATGTTTAGTTTTTGGTGTAAGGCTGTTAATTTTTGGGTAGAAAGTGGCAGTCTTGAGTGAGCCAGAGCCAGAAAATCATAAATTTCGCTTAAATGTAGGGTGGTTCTTTGATACCAACCGCCAAGTACTATAGTGGGAGGGTTTTTGTTTTTGCTGATTGACATAATTTAGATTAACAGAAAATTTAGTGTTATTGAAAAAATGTGATATAATTTATTTATGGTAAATACAGGAGGGCTTGATTCTGAGTATTGTGGTGGTGTTTGTTTTGGAAGAAGATGGATAAATGTGGTTGTCGCGCTCGTTTTTATTCGCTCGCAATGACAGGTTTGGTTGATCCGCCACGGGCGGACTGCGTATTCACTTGTTTTTTCAAGATTAGGTCGAAGGTGTAGGGAGACAGAATATAGAGAACTTCGAAGACTAGAACAGATAATTCAAAGGCCGAAGGAATTTGAGAAGTGACTACATAAGCACCAATGCCCAATATAACAGCATTTCTAAAACTATTAGAAAGATTGTCTTTTGAGACTGTTTCTATTACTTTTTGAGGAATTTTGGCTTGCTGAGCTTTTTTGACAGTTTCTTTGTTTCGTTTCCAACCGGCGTGAAGGGTAGTAATAAAAGTACCAATGGCGGTAATCAAGTTCATAGCCGGACTTGGTTTGGTAAGATCAACCGACAAAGTGATGGCATGAGCTACAGTTGGAATATGGCGAAGAATAAAAAGCGAAACGACAAATAGAGTACCGGTAAAACCGCCGATATAAAGGAGAATTTTGTTGTAACTGATGCGGGCTTTTAGGATTTCTTTGTTTTTATGAAGAAAAATTTTTAGAAAACGCCATATTAGTCTTGGGACAATCAGACCAATTAAAATAAAAACCCAAACAGTAATGATATTTTTCCATGGAAGAGAAAAAGTTTTGTCTATATTAAGAAATGGAAAATTGAAGGTTGTTCCATTTAAGGGGTATTTGGGGTAAGGCACCCAATCGTAAAGATATTTTGTGCTTATTTGAGAACTATAAAAATCAATTAAAAATATTCGACCAGCTGAAAAAAAGGCAATGGCGTTAACAATAAAATTAAAGATATAAAAAAGAACGGTAGTATCCCCTTCTTTTACTTTTTTTGTAAAAAGAAAATATTGATCTGATTCTTTGGTTTGATCCAGATTTTCTTCAAATGCTTTTAGGGAGGTAGAAAGTTTGAGACCAATAAATCTTAGAGGTAGAAACGCCAGATTTTGGATAACTCCGATAAGAATTACAGAAAGCCAAATTTGATGAGTCAGAAAATAAAGGGAGAAAAACAAGCTAGCATAGAGCTTGAAACTGCCACCGCGAAAAAACCAAATAAATAAAAAAATAATAATTAGAAACAATACAGTAGTGAGCATAGGAAGCCACTTTATGGAATTGTCGATTTGATAAATTTTTTTTATGGATTGGCTTTGTTTCATGGGTTTATAGATTATTTAATGGCCATATAGTGATTATAAACGATTTTAGATATATACTTTTAGCATGGCTGAAATTAAAGAAAAAGGTGTTGGGTCGGAAAAGGTGGGAATTGAAGCTGGTGGCGTTGAACAACCTGAAAAGAGAATAAGGCAAGGCTTGGTTGAAACAAGAAAAGATGTTACCCTGCCAAGAGAGGTTAAAAGCTGGATGGAAGATTTTGAGCTTGACCCAAGTCAGCAAAAAAGTGTAAGTGACGATACGGGGCAAAAGGTTTTGACCGCCGTAGACGATGAAGAAGTTAAGGTGGAATTGCCAATAGACAGAAAAACGTTTGTGACTGGTTTTAAAAAGGGGCTAAGTGAGGCTGGTAGATGGTTGTCAGTTTTTGTGTTTAGAATTATTAAAAAAAATAAAGGCGAGGTGTCCTTTAAAAAGGTTGAAGAATAATGATGGGTGAAAATATTGCAGATCAAATAAGCAGAGGGGTGTTTTTGCTGGTGATATTAACCTTGGTGTTGATTTTACTAGGTTTTTGTTTTTATGTTTTTGTATTGTGGTGTAAATGGAGAGACAGAGAAAAAAGATCTTTGGATTTAGTTACCTTGTTACTGGCTGTTCCTGATGATAATGAGATAAAAATTGACTCAATGGAACAGGTGATATCTTCTTTTGGAAATATGTATAAAAAAGCCAAGATTAAATTATTGCAAGCGTTTGTGGCCCAGCCAAGTTTATCTTTGGAAATTATTGGGACTAGTGAAGATATCAGATTTTATATTTCGGTACCAAAGAAATATCAAGATATGATTGAAAAGCAATTATATAGCGTTTATCCTGGTGCAGATATAAAAGAAGTAGAAGATCCAAATATTTTTATTGCCGAGGGAAAGGTGGAATATGCGGCCTTGGGGACAAAAAAATCCAGTTTTTATCCAATTAAGACTTACAGAGAAATACCGGTTGATCCGTTGTCTTCCTTAACTTCTACTTTATCTAAATTGAGAGAAAACGAATCGGCGGCAATACAAATAATTTTGTCGGCTACAGACGGAAGCTGGTCGAAAGAGGGTAAGAATTTTATTTCTGATACTAAAAAATCTGAAGCTAATCCAGAAAAAGCTTCTTACAAGATTGATGCTAAACAATTAGAAGCAATTGATATTAAATCCGGTAATGTTGGTTTTGAAACTATCATCAGGATAGTATCGGTAGCCAAGGACGAAGGATCGGCTAAAAGTAATTTGTCTAACATTAAATCTTGTTTTACTCAGTTTGAATCACCGTGGAACAAGTTTTCTGGAAGAAAAATAAGATTGAAAAGCTTTTTTATGACTGATTTTATTTATAAATATCCACTGATTTTTTGGCATAAAGGAAAAACCATTTTGTCGTCTGATGAAATAGCTTCGGTTTTTCATTTACCCAATAGAACGGTTGAAACACCAAACATATATTGGCTGAAGGCAAAAAAAGCGGCGGCGCCGGCTGATTCTCCACAGGAAGGCTTGTATATCGGTGATAATAAGTATCGAGGTGTATCAAAAAAGTTTTGTATGGGGGAATCGGACAGACAAAGACATTTTTATATCATCGGACAGACTGGTGTGGGTAAATCATGGTTATTGGCTGATATGGCTCTGCAAGATATAAAAGCAGGAAAAGGGGTTTGTTTTATTGATCCACACGATACATTTGAAAGCATTTTGGAAAGAATCCCGCCCGAAAGAGTGGAGGATGTAATTTATTTTGATCCTTCGGTAACGGATAGGCCAATGGGTTTTAATGTGATGGAGTGCGAGAGAGAAGACCAGAAAGACTTTGTAACTTCATCAATTATAAATTTGATGTATAAACTTTATGACCCTTACAAAACAGGAATTGTAGGGCCAAGATTTGAACATAGTATCCGAAATATAATGCTGACGGTAATGAGTGAACCAGGGGCAACTTTTATCGAAATTGTACGTTGCTTGACCGATCAATCTTATGTACAACAGATGTTGCCGAAAGTAAAAGATCCGATGGTTAAGAGATATTGGACAGATCAGATTGCCCAAACAAACGAATTCCACAAATCTGAGGTACTGGACTATATCGTGTCAAAATTTGGCCGTTTTATTACCAATACAATGATGAGAAATATCATTGGCCAATCAAAGTCATCTTTTGATTTTAGAACAGCCATGGATGAAGGTAAAATTTTGATCATCAACTTAGCTAAAGGTACTATTGGTGAGGAGAATTCGTCGTTTTTGGGTTTGATTTTGATTCCAAAAATTTTGATCGCAGCCATGAGCAGGCAGGATGTGCCGGAAGAAAAGAGGAGAGATTTTTATTTGTATGTCGATGAGTTCCAAAATTTTGCCACGCAGGATTTTGCCGTAATCATGAGCGAAGCAAGGAAGTATCATTTGAACTTGATTGTGGCTAACCAGTTTATATCTCAAATGGAAGAAGAGGTAAAAAATGCTGTGTTTGGAAATGTAGGTACTATATGCAGTTTTAGAACCGGTATTGCCGATGCCGGATTCCTGGTAAGACAATATCAGCCAACTTTTGGGGAACAGGACTTGATGAACCTGCCGGTGGGAGAGATTTATATGAAAACTATGATAAACGGTATACCCAAAACTCCTTTTTCGTTACAGGTAGCAGCCAAGGAAAGACAGGCACCGGGAAATCGAAAAATGGCGGAAATGATCAAAAAACTATCTTCTTTAAAATATGGTAAGCCTAGAGCTATTGTGGAATCTGATATAGCCAAAAGAGCAAAGTTTTAGTTTTATAACTCTTTTAATTTGATCCCACGACTTTCCTCTTTGCCTTCGATCAGTTGGAGGTATTTTTCGGTAGTAGAAATTCTTTTGTGACCAACAATTTGTGAAACGATATCAATTGGTATACCGGCTTTAAGCTGAAAAGCAATAAAAGTATTTCTAAGATCGTTTACTTTTACATTTTGGATATCGGCTTTGTTGAAATATCTGTTTAAAAGGCTTCTGATATTTCTGGCTAGCAATACCCTGCCAGTTTTTGTGACAAACACATTTTTGTTTTTGCTTTGGAAGCGAGAATCTTTTAGATAATTTTTGAGAGCGGATTTAACCGAATTATTTAGAGGAACTGTATGTTCCCCGTGGCTTTCATAAGCCTGAATGACAATTTCATTGTCGGCGATATTATCTATTTTTAGGTTTTCTATTTCCTTAATTCTGAGACCGCATTGGAGCATAAGCTCGACAATGGCCGTGGCCCGGAGATCGTTTCTACAAGCATCGCGTAACGATCTGTACTCTAAAGGCTTTAGAATTCTTGGCAGGCCGTTTTCATATTTTGGATGCTTGATACCCACGGAAGGGTCTTTGTCAGTAACCCCTTCGTTTTTTAAAAAGACAAAGAAATTTTTTATAGAATTGATTTTTCTGGAAACTGATTTGGCGGTGTAATTCTTGTCTTGCAGACTTTTTTTGAATTCTTCAATGTGCTGAGTGGTGATTTTTGTAACATCGTTGGCCGATCCTGTGCTAATTAAAAAGTTACAAAGCTGATTAATATCTCCTTTGTAGGCTATAATGGTATTGGTTGATTTCCCTGCTTTTGAGAGGGACTTGGTAAACAAATTTAGTGCTTTTTCAAAAGTTGTGTTCATATTGGTCTTATAGTAACATAAACAGGGATAGCTTACAAGTCAATGAAAAAAACAAGAGAAATAGCCCTATATTTAGTCATTGGATTTGTTATTATATCATCTGTTAGAAACAGTATAAAACAGATATTGATATTATCAGAAGCTAAAAAAGAAAACAAGAATTTAGAAAATAGATTGGAGTTTTTAAAAGAAGAAAATATTTTACTAAAACAGAAATTAAAATACGCCAGCAGTTCTGCTTTTGTGGCTGAAGAGTTGCGAGACAAATTTGGATTAGGCGGTGAAGATGACTACTGGCTTGTTTTGCCTGAAATTGATTTCAGCCAGGTTCACCCAAAATTAACAACAGAGGAAAAGATAAGTAATTGGAAAAAATGGATGCTTTTGTGGTAGAATTTATGCTGTAATTATGTGCGGGGTAGTGTACGGCTGCACGTGAGGCTCATAATCTTACAGACCAGGTTCGACTCCTGGCTCCGCAACAAAACAACAAAAACCCTCTTTACAAAGAGGGTTTTTGTTGTTTTGTGATAGGGTTATATACATATCTAGTGTATATCTTATAGTTTGAGTGAAAAAATGGCGGTTTTTAATGACGGATGAATACCGGAGTGGATTTTTTGGTATAATCGTGTAGCTTTGGCAGGGTAGTTGGCAGGGTAGCTTCCCGATGATTCGATAAATCGAATTTCGGGACTCATCCGACTTAAGTCGGAATCGCAGTTGGTAAGAGCGCTCCGACGTAACGTCGGAGAGGTCGTACGAATTGAT
>JAHIPV010000011.1 GCA_018902845.1 Patescibacteria group bacterium | reverse complement strand
CAGAATATCTGCAATACAGACAGACTAATCAATCTAGTAATAACTACAACTCAGACTTTAACTGTGATTCCCAAGTAACTATCTCTGACTTTGCTATCTGGAAGACCAACTATTTGGAAAGTAGATAAAAATAGTTGATAATTACTAAGATGATTACCCGGATTCTTTATCAGAAAGAAAAAAACGACTACAACTCTCTTATTACTCACCCCGTTCAGACATGGGAGTGGGGAGACTTTTTAATTTCACAGGGCCACAAGGTCTACCGCCTTGGTGTTTTTGAAAAAGAAAAAATAATATCAGCCTATTCAATAAGTTTTCACAAAATTTCTAAAACAAATTTCTCAATAGGCATACTTCAACGTGGTCCCAAGGTCGATCAACAAACTATCGACAACATTAAAAAAATTGCCCAAGATGAAAACGCCATTTTTGTTAAATTAGAACCGGACGTATACCAAAAAATCTTTTACAAAAATAATCAAGAAAAGTTTTTTGGAGTTAACATGGATTTTCCCGGATTGACAGTTTCACCTAAAGTCGCATTTTTTCCATTTACATATCTAATCGACTTAACCAAATCAGAGCAAGACTTATTAAGTCTCATGCATCCCAAAACCAGATACAATATTAAGGTGGCCAATCGTCATTCTGTAGAAATTGTGGAGGAAAACAATGATTCTGGCTTTGAGATTTATCTTAAACTTCTTTTCGAAACTACCAAACGACAGGGTTTTTATCTTCATACAGAAAAATATCATCAAGACCTTTGGAGAATCTTAAAAGATACCGGCACCATGCACATTCTCTTGGCCAAGTACCAAGACAAGGTTTTAGCGGCTCACATGTTTTTTGCTCTAAAAGATAAATTTTTTTATCCTTACGGCGCTTCTTCGAATTTACACCGGGAAGTTATGGCCAGCACCCTTCTTATGTGGGAAGCAATCAAACTTGGCAAAAAGTTAAAATGTAAAAGTTTTGACATGTGGGGCAGTCTAGGACCAGATGCCAAGATAACCGAAAATACTTATGGTTTTCACAGATTTAAAAAGGGTTTTGGCGGACAATTAGTTCAGTTCGTAGGAACTTATGATCTGGTTATCAACGAATCACTTTATAAACTATACAATATCGCTGACAAATACCGTTGGAAATTTCTCCGCCTTAGAGCCAAACTACTCAGACATTAAATTTACCACCCTGTCGTTGCGAGGACGGTCTATTTTTTATTTTCTTTATATTCACAAATCCAATAGACAAGGCTATTAGTCCACTAACAACAAAAAGAAAAGAACCCCAAAAGTCTTGATATCTGATGAAAAACAAAATACTTAATAAAACTAATAAACCCAATAAATTATGAATAAAAATCAGCATTGGTTTTAATGCCAACACCATTTTTTCTTTTCTTCTCAAAAGCAAATTAACAAAAACAAAAAAGGCTATTACGGCAACATTGCCAAGCAAGGCCAATTGTTTGGCTCTTCCGGACGAAAAGAAAATCTTAAAATTTCTGGCATTAAAATCAGACACATCTTTCAGAGTATCTCTTTGGGACAGGAAAAAAGCCTTTAAAGAAAAGCTCTTTTCCAAAAAAATTTCTGGATAAGAAATAATGCTTCTACCTAAATCCATTTCATATTCTTTTGTTTTAAAACCATGGGCAGAAATTTTTAATAAATATTTTCCAGAGGGCAAATTAACATCCAGTTTTCCTTTTTCATTTGTTTCATAAGGCAAAGCAAATCTTTCTCCTACAGAAATAAAATCCCCAAAACTCTCCTGATATTTCAATATTTCTACCTTCGCTCCTTCAACCGGCCTTTTATTTTTCTCCCCAAAAACTCCAACAGCTTCAGAAACAAATATCCTGTAAGGTACGCTTTTAATATGGAAAGCTCCATGTTTATCTTTAATTTCCAAAATCAATTCATATTGATCAAGTTTACTCGGAGTAAGCAACCTTCCAGAAAAAACACCCGGTAACATCTCTACTAATCTGGTTTCTCCTACCGGCGCTTTGGCCTCACTATTCAACCCCAGCACTTTTGTGCTTCGAAATTTTGCGCTTATTGACAAAATCCTTTCAGCTTCGGCAATACTTACACTAATCGAAATAGGACTTTCCTTGACCAGAACTAAAGTATCTGTTTTTTCAGAACTTATTACCATTTCACCGGAAGATATGACAATATCTTCCTTCCTGATGGGAATAACTCCATCCTCCGATGCTGTTACAAAAGTAAATAAATCCGACCAAAAAGCTTGTCCGCTCTTTTTTTCAACTTTAATTTTAAAATAATAGCGTTTATTAGCCGTGAGTTCCGTTATGTTAACCGCGTGTATTTTGTGATAATCCAACCCTTCAATCTTGTTTTCAAGATTTTTTTGTTTTTCATCATAAAATAAAGAAAAACCGCTTTCTTCGTTTGTTTCAAAAATTACTCTAGCCGAATTACTGGTAATTTCATTAAGTTTTACATACTTAATAGCAAATGCTTCTTTTGTCGGGCTGGGGGTGGCGGTTGGGCTGGAAGTGATAGTTGGACCTGGCGTGTTAGTCACCACCGAAACCGGCGTTGCAGTCGCTGAAACACCGGTTGGAGTTGGGGTTAAAGTAACCGAAACGCCAGTTGGAGTCGGGCTGGGTTGTAGCGATCCTTGAATAATATAATTTAATTCTTCATCCGGCCAAGTTGTGTTAAACATCTTGGCTCTAGATTCAACGGATACGGTAATTTTGTTCCCCGCCGGAAGATCGTTTTTAACTCTTAGACTATAAGATACAACGCTTTCATTTACAGAAGGGGGCAAATCTTCAATATCCCAACTAATTTGCCTGTTTTGTAAATCAATAACAGGCACAGTTCCTTCAGGGCTATCAGTAGCTGAAGCAACCACATAATCCATTGCATCTATATAATTACTTCCGCTTCCTCCTACCAACCCTTGTTCCCAATCAGTAGTAATCAAAAAATCAGCCGCATAAGTCAACAAAGATCGATAATAAATTGTAAAAATAATTTCATCTGCCTCATTCAAACTAGACCCATCGGCTACAGATGCGCTCATGCTAAACTCTAAATCAGTTAAATCTGGTTCCACCCCAACTTGGCTGTCAACATTTTCAGCCAATACGGCTCTGTCGTTTGCAACAAAAATACCCAAAACAATAAAAACTAACAATAATTTAGTCAATTTTATCCCAGCCTTTATCTCTTTCACTAAAAAATAATACCAAATTTATTATGTGGTGAAGCGTGGCAATCTCGTTGGAATCAATCTCATCTTTTACATCTCCAACGGGATCACCACGTCACTTCGTTCCTCGTGATGACAGTATGTTTGTCATTGCGAGGAGTTTTACGACGTGGCAATCCCGTCGGAAATACCAAAACAAAATGCTAAAATACTCTCATGTCTTCTAAAAAAATCACCCCCAGTCAGTTTAAGCATATTGCCAAACTAGCCAAATTAAAATTGACCAAAGAAGAGGAAAATAAATATCTCTCTCAGCTTTCATCAATTCTCGATTATTTTGACATTCTAAACAAGATTGATACCAGCAAAGTAAAACCCAGTTTTCAAGTTACTCAGCTCAAAAACATTTTCAGGCAAGACAAAATAAAACCATCTCTAAATCAAGACCAGGCATTATCAGCAGCTTCTAAAAATAAAAATAATTATTTTTCTGTTCCAGTTACTATCAATAAATAATCAAAAAATATGGATATAACCAAATTAACTATTACTAAAATCCAAAAGCTTTTAAAACAAAAAAAAATTTCTGCTCTTGATGTCACCAAGGCCTATTTGGCCAGAACAAAAAAACTAGATCCCGAAATTAAAGCCTTTATCACTATTACTGACGAATTAGCTTTAAAACAAGCCAAAAAAATCGACGATAAAATCCAAAAAGACCAAAAAATAGGCAAACTAGCCGGTATTCCCATGTCCATAAAAGACATATATTTAACTAAAGGCATACAAACTACGGCCGGTTCAAAAGTTCTAAAAGGCTATATACCTCAATATTCGTCAACTGTTTATCAAAAACTTATAAATCAAGA
This sequence comes from Patescibacteria group bacterium, assembly GCA_018902845.1. Taxonomy (GTDB): domain Bacteria; phylum Patescibacteriota; class Microgenomatia; order UBA12405; family UBA12405; genus JAHIPV01. Next base: position 4,444 of record JAHIPV010000011.1, on the reverse strand, counting down.
TGCAATTTTAATCGGTAAAACCAACACCGATACTTTTGCTTTCGGCGCTAGTACAGAAAACTCTGGTTATTTTACCACCAAGAACCCTTGGAATTTTGATTATATCCCCGGCGGCTCTTCCGGCGGATCAGCCGCTTGCGTCTCTAGCTCTATGTCTGTTTTTTCCATGGGTAGCGATACAGGCGGATCAATTCGTCATCCGGCTTCGCTTTGTGGCATTACCGGTCTAAAACCAACCTATGGTCGCAATTCTCGTTATGGTATTACTGCTATGGCCTCTTCTTTTGATTGTCCGGGACCTTTGGCCAATACGGTTGAAGATATTGCCGTTATCACAGAAGTTACAGCTGGCAAAGACCCGCTCGATGCCACTACCAGTTCCACTTCTGTTCCAAAATACTCCAAATTATTAAATAAACATAAATTAAAAGGATTAAAAATCGGTTTGCCCAAAGAATACTTTTCCGGATCTATTGACAAACAGGTAAAACAAAAAGTTTTAGAAACTACCAAGTTTTTTGAAAAACAAGGTGCTAAAATTATAGACATTTCCCTGCCGAGCACTAATCAGGGAATTGCCGTTTATTATGTTTTGGTTCCTTGTGAAATATCTGCCAATATGGCCCGTTATGATGGTATTCGTTTTGGCCAGAGCAAAAAGGACATTAAAGATTTACTTTCCTATTATCTTGAAACCAGAGGAGCTTTTATGGAAGACGAAATGAAGCGCAGAATAATGATTGGTACTTATGCTTTATCTGCCGGTTATTTTGATGCCTATTATTTAAAAGCATCAAAAGTTCGAACACTTATAAAAAACGAGTTTATAGAAACTTTCAAAAAAGTAGACACGATTCTGGCTCCGGTTTCACCAACCACAGCCTGGAAAATAGGGGAGAAAATAGACGATCCTTTGCAAATGTATTTAGCCGACGTTTTTACTGTCTGTATAAATGTTGCCGGATTACCTTCGCTTGCCCTACCTTGTGGATTTAGTAGTAATAATTTACCAATTGGCTTTCAATTAATTGGAAATTATTTCCAGGAAGACAAAATCCTCTCAATCGGTCATCAATATCAACAACTTACAGATTACCATTTCCAAAAACCAAAATTATAATTTTTAATCAAAACAATAATATGACTAAGCCAAGCAAAAAAATAGTTACCAACGACAAATCTATTGACAATGCTGAGCAAGAGTTGGACATTAAATATCCACCAATCATCAGAGACAGACTAAAAGAAAGGAATGGATTCGACTGGGGACATTTTAGATTTTTTTGCGTACTTGATCAAGAAGATAAATTTCATACTTTTGATGATGTTGTTAGGGAAAATAAAAGTTGGAAACAATATTTGCCTGAAAACCAAATTGCCATAGCAAGCGAAGACATTTTATGTCTTACTTTAAGCACAAAAAAAGATAACAGTATATATCTTTATAATCATCAAACGGGGGAATTGGAAGTTTTTGCCGAGACCGACAAAGAACTTCAGCAAAAATTAGACGCACAAGAAGAAAGTTGAACCAAAGCGCCAAGTTTAATATGAAACTAAAAAATAAAACGATATTAATAACAGGTGGAAGCGGGGGAATTGGAAAAATAATTGCCAAGAAACTCGCTAAAGACGGAAATAAATTGATTTTAGTTGCAAGAAAAAAGAATGAACTAAAAAAAATTGTTAATAAACTTGGAAATAATCATCAATATGTAGTCTGTGACCTGTCCAAGGCAAAATCTATCAATAAACTAATTACAAAATTATCAAAAACATTAAACAAATTAGATATCCTGTTTAATGTTGCCGGAATTGGTATATACAAAAATTTAGAAAATCTCACTGACAAAGAATGGACACAATCTCTTGCTACCAATGTCACCGCTCCCTATAGATTAATCAAGGGCCTATTGCCCTTACTAAAAAAAAGCTCAAAACCTTTGGTTGTAAATATCGGTTCTGGAGCAGGTACTGTTGGGATGAAAGGCAGGAGTGCTTATGTGGCCAGCAAGTTTGCCTTAAGGGGTTTATCTTTAACTCTTTCTGAAGAGTACAAAGATCAAAATCTCGCTTTTATTTTGATTACGCTTGGTAGCATCCTTAACAGTTTTGGCCCTTTGTCGTTAGAAGAAAAAATCAAATTAAAGAAAAAGGGCAAAGCCTATTTTGCTCCTGAATGGGTGGTAAATAAAATTATTAAGATAACAGAAAGCAAGAATCCAAAAAAAGAATATGTCCTATATCCAACCTAAGTTGTTATTGTAAAAATCAATAAAAATTTATAAAATAAAACATTATGTCAAAAATACGTAGAGTGGATTTCGTATTAAAACCTGCTACCCACGAACAAGTGGCCAAGCAACTTGGAATGTCCCCTGAACAACTGCTGAGAATATCCACTCGAATAATAAAGGCAAGGGAAGCACTTGTTATAGAGGATAATGGTAGTAAAAGGTTCATACCATTCCGAACAACGCTTCTTTAAAATCCCAATCTTAATTTATTATTAGCTAATTTTTCCTTTCCACTCTTAAAAACTCAAATTGTAAACTTCGTATACACGCCATCCATTATATGAAATAATTAAAACAAAAAAGAAATTCCTGGTTTTTTGACAAAAATGTTATCAAGTATTATAATATAAATTATAAAAGCTAAATTAAAATAAACATGCTAAAAATAGTAGATCCGATACAACCTATCCCAAAAAATTCTAGAGCTGATCCACAGAGAGAACTTTTTAGACCCTTCGGTTCCTCCAGATTTCTTACTAATGTAGGAAGAGGCAATCTTCAACTGTTAGAATACATCGAAGAACATCCAGAGAAATATATTATTGCAAAAACAGCCCTTAACTCAAGGGGTGATCAAACGTGCAGTTCTGTTGCTGTCTACCAGAGGGCAGAACAGGTCCAGACCTCTCAAGCCTAAAATTGCCAAAAACTATCGTTATTAAGAAGTTTTTTTGTCTTAATTACTTCTCCATTACTCACTCCACTTTGTTCCGCTTCGGTACTCTACCTCGTTGCAATTTTTCGGCCAAAATTACTTGTCTTTTTTGATAAAATAAACTATGAAAAAAACTCAACTTGGAATTATTCTCGGCATAGTTGCAGGTTTAATCGACCTAATTCCCATGATATTTCAGAAGCTAACTTGGGACGCTAATTTATCAGCTTTTTCTCTTTGGGTAGTATCTGGATTTCTAATTAGCTCCTCAAATCTCAAGATCAGTGGTGCCAAAAAGGGGGTAATTATTTCAACTATTGTTTTATTGCCCTCAGCCATTCTCATTGGTTGGCAGCAACCATTAACTTTGATTCCAATTTTAGTCATGACGTTGATATTGGGTTCCTGTTTAGGTTTTTTAATCAATTTTTCCCTTCTTTCATCACTTTTTGCTATAATACAACCATATGCTTATTAATAGAAAACCAGCAGTTGAGGCAGGCCAAGTTTGGGAAGTAACAGAACGCTGGGATGACGCAACAAAACAACCAGTCGCCAAGCATTTCTTGGTTGTCGGCGTAGCGAGAATCAGATCAGGACCTACGGTAACTCAGAGTGTAACAGTCACCGATGGAGTTTGTGAGCACACAATACCTCCTGACTTTCACACTTTTTGACAAATAAGAGGTAAAAAGACTGGTTTTAAAGCTAAATTTGTAAAATTTAAAGCAGATTTAGGTGTCCTGATATGATTTAAGCGATGTTTGTAAGACAGCGTAGTAATAAATCCGGTTCTGTTTCTGTTCAAATCATCTTTAAGAAAAATGGTTTGTATAAAGTTGTAAAACATATTGGCACCGCTCAGCCCAATTCTATAGAGCTTGAGTATTTATTAACCCATGCTCAGGAACTAAAAATTCGTTTAGAAACTGGCGGGCAATTAACATTGGATGGTTTTTTAATAAAAAGAAAAGAAGCGGAACTGGCCAGTTTTGCTTCAAGGTTTGTTATCCCCAATATTTACAAAGTAGGATTTTTTGAAGTCTTTGGATTAATTTACGATGAACTAAAGTTTTCCTCTGTAATACCGGAACCTCTGTTTAGAGATCTGGTAATTGCTCGTATTGCCAAACCAACCAGCAAACTTTCTACTTACAGATGGTTGAGAAAATATACAAATCGCAATATTAATAAAAATTCAATTTACCGACTATTGGATAAACTGACTCTAAGTACCAAGTTAAAAGTATGTTCCCATGTTTATAGAGAAATATATGGTAGTGATGGCAAAGCCATAAACATAATTTTCTTTGATGCCACTACTTTACATTTTGAATCTTTTACTCCGGATGATTTTAGAAAACTGGGTTTTAGCAAAGTAGGAAAACACCGTCAGCCTCAGATAGTAATTGGTTTAATGGTTACCGGTACAGGTGTTCCTGTAGGTTATGAAGTTTACTCCGGCGACAAATTTGATGGACACACTATTCGT
>JAHIPV010000010.1 GCA_018902845.1 Patescibacteria group bacterium | reverse complement strand
TCTTTTTTGGATAACATTTTTACATTGTTTACAGTGTCTTTTTTCATGAAATTAATGTATCAGAGTATTAATAAATTGGGAATAAGCGATTAGTTAGGAAAAAAGAACTGATTTTACCTCCACGTTTTGTCACTTAGCTCAAAAAATATGTACTAGGCGGGCGAAGCCCGCAAAGATTTTGTTGGTTTTTGCGAATTAGTGTTTTGTATTTTTTCAGAATTGAAAGAATTTGGCGCTAAAAAAACTTGAAATCTTGCTCGACCCGCCAACAGTCAAAGCAGTTAGGCGGGCAGACGGAGAGAGCAATAAAAATAAATCCGAGGCGGGGGCTGGTGGCGGTCAGCCCTCGCCGAGGATACAATAAAATTATCAATTAATGAAGAAAATCCGTTAGCCCACCAGAGGCGGATATAGATTTTCAGGTATAAACTCCGCCACGTAATAAATTTTTTTTGAAAAAATTTAAACGTGGCTGGAACGTTTGAATTTTTGAAGAAAATTTATTACGTCCCGCTAGGTGGGACAGGTTTTGAGCCTACGCCGAGGATTTATTTTTATTTCAAAGTTTTTGTTTTACGACAGGTGAGAGTAAATTCGTCAGAGTTGTTTCTATTTTTTGTTGGTCTTGGCTTAGACTGACAATTTTTATTTTGGCTTTTTCTTTTCTTTTCGGCTCTTCTAGGTTCTTTTTAAATTCGTAGAAAGTTTTTTTGTCGCATCCACCTCTTTTTTCCAATCTTCCTAAGGCTGTTTTGTCGTCGATTGGTAGATAAATTAATATCGTTTGTTTCCAGTCAATCTCTTCGTATATCTCTTTTCTGTATGTGTATTTTAAATTGGTGCCATCAATTACTACAGTAAATCCTTTTTTAAGCAACCCTTTGGCCAGTTGCCTTATTGTTTGGTAAACCAATTTATATTCTTTGGCTTTACACTTACTTGCCCCAAACATTTTTACGGCCATGTCTTCGCCGGACAAAATTTTGGCTTGGTATTTTTTCTTTAAACAATTTGACAGATAGGACTTACCTGCCCCAGGTAGCCCCATTAAAATTATTAATTTATTTTTTTTCATTTTGAAACTAACGATAAGAGATATTCCTCTGTTTGTCTTTTACATTTTTCCCACATATTCTCCTTGGTTGGGGAAACCGTTTTTGAAATCTTTTATTAAATTTGCACTAAGGGCGTTGGGGTAAAGATTGTCAGGAAGATTGTTGATATCAAGCCAGGTTAGCCAAACAGAGCCATCGGAGTGCTGGGGATCGGGTAATTTTTCCAATTCTTCAAACTTATTAATATCTCCTAGAATGAACAACTCTAGACTATGTTCGTTTTCTTGAGGCCAAATAAAGTCGCGGATATAAAGAATTTTTTTGAACTTAAATTCGACACCTCCTCCGCATTCTTCTTTGATTTCTCTCAGGCAAGCTTCTAAAAGGGTTTCACCATACTCTAAATGGCCACCAATGTAGTGGTAATAATTGTCTTTTTGTCGAAACTGAGTCAGTAATTTATTATTTTTTATTATTATTAGCCTGGCTCTAACACTTGTCTCCTGAGGTTTCATTGACTGATTATATCCTGAATGTGTTTTTTCCTCTTCGTGTATTTTGAGAATTTGCTGCTAAAGAAAAATTGAAATCTCGGACGGAGTGAAGCGACGGGTGATAAAAACCCGCCGACGCTCCGAAGGATCTAAGGCGGGCAGGTAAATCCGAGGCCCCGCCGTGGCGGGGTAAACTTTGGCTGGTGGTCCGCCAGCTGGCGGATAAACTAACAGCCACCGCCGAGGACATTTAGTCCCGAGCGTAGTATCGGGAACCAATCAAATTATCAATTAATGAAGAAAATCCGTTAGCCCACCAGAGGCGGATATAGATTTTCAGGTATAAACTCCGCCGCGTAATAAATTTTTTTTGAAAAAATTTAAACGTGGCTGGAACGTTTAAATTTTCGAAGAAAATTTATTACGTCCCGCCAAGTGGGACAGGTTTTGAATCTAAGCTGAAAGATTTATTTTTATTTTAAGTTTTTTTTGCGAAATTGAGCGTTCAAATTAGATTCTAGGTGAAATTAATTATACTGGACAGTGTGGAGAAGTTGGTATTATTTCAATAAGGTTAAGAGTTCAGGGAAAAGATATATTGCCGGTTTTGACCCTTTTTTCTTTTTGATTATTTTAATTATGTTTAGACTTTGCATTTTTTTTATGAGATTAATAGCCGTTACTCTGTTATTAATTTTTGAAAATTTTGCAAATCTTGTGGAGCTAAAAAATGGAAAATTAAAAAGGGCGTCAATTGCCTTGATTGAATAAGGCGACCTAAGTTGAAGGAGTTGTTCTTTGGTTTTTTCGTATAAGGCTTTTATGGAATAAATTTTTTCAATATTGTCCTTTGCTTGACTATTTACTGTTTTAAGGAAGAATTTAATCCAAGAATTCCAGTCATTTTTTTTGGAAATATTTAATAAATTTTGATAATAGGAATTTCTGTGTTTTTCTAGATACTCGCTTAGATAAAACATAGGAGTGGATAGAATCCCTTTTTGATATAAAAAAAGAGGTAATATAATTCTGCCGACTCGACCATTGCCATCAAGAAAAGGGTGAATAATTTCAAATTGAGCATGAATAACTGCTAACTGGACAATAAGATCTTTGTCTCGATAATGGATATATTTCTCCCAATTACTTAAGAAACCGTTAATTTTCTCCCAAGCGGGAGGGATAAATTCTGCTTCTTCTAATTTTGTTCCTCGGGCACCAATCCACACTTGCCTTTGACGAAATTGTCCTCTATTTTTATTTTGACCTCTTACTTTTTTGAGAAGAATTTTATGAATTTCCTTTATTAAGTTTAAACAGACAGGTCTTTTTTTTAGATACTGAGTTGAATATAACATTGCGTCCCTATAATTTAAGACTTCTTGCATATCTTCGGTTTCAATAACAGAGTTAATATCTGCTTCATGTCTTAAAATATCTTCAACGGTTGCTTGAGTACCTTCGATTCGAGAGGATAAAACTGCTTCTTTTTTCATTAATGGAGTTAAAAATAAGGTTGGGTTTTGAAGAGTTTTTAGTAATTCGTCATATCTGGCCAGGCTGGTGTTGGCTTTAATAATTAAATCTATATTTTCTTCCCACTTAATTTCTTTTAGAGGTAACTCCTGGGGTATAAAAGTTTTCATATTTGTATTGTAACATAGTTATGTTTTACTTTGTTCAATAACTTATACATAATCTTAGTTTGTGTAAAGAAGGCAATACATAAATATTGTTTTTCCAATTGTCAGTGATTTGGTTAAATTCGATTTTTAGAATTTGTCGCTAAAGAAAAAATGAAATCTTGGACGGAGTGAAAGGACGGACGATAAAAACCCGCCAAAAGTGAAACATTTAGGCAGGCAGGTAAATCCGAGGCCCCGCCGTGGCGGGGTAAACTAACAGCCATCGCCGAGGAACCAATCAAATTATCAATTAATGAAGAAAATCCGTTAGCCCACCAGAGGCGGATATAGATTTTTAGGTATAAGTTTCGCCAGTTAGGAAAAGCCTTGGGGTGATTATTAATTTCATTAACTTACTTCTGCTCAATATCCCTATCAGTCAAAAGAACTGAGGCAAAATACCTTAATCCAGGTTGGTGAAGAAATTCGGCTATTTTTGGTAAAGTACTATATATTAATTTGCTGGCTAGAATAAAAGGGTAAACATATCCAGGATCAATTGCTTTTGCTTGCTCAAGATAATCATTAAACAGTTTTCCCATTTTACTAAAATGTTGACGAATAGATTTTATATCAGTAAGATTTTGGAGTTCACCAAATGCGGTAAAAAAACTGGGGCGATGGTTAAGAGAGTCGCCCCGGCAACCAATCATATCATCGACGACCTGAAGAGCCATAACAGTAAAAAATAGTGGTTGAAACCAAACAGGAGCATCAGGCTTTATTGAAACTTTCGAGTGAGTATCGACCATTGTTGTTAGCGGAATTTCAAACGCTAAAGAGCAATTGACGGCTAACGAAATTAAATTGAGTTTCTCACGATAATCAATACAGCCTTGAGTATTTCCTGGCAATGGACGATTTTGTTCAATTTGGCGGATGGATTTAAAATAGGCATGATACTGTTCTTCCATAAAGGGATCTTCACTGATTGATTTTCGTAATTGTCTATATTTTTTCTTATCCAAACGATCAATATCGTAGTAATCGTTGATAACGATACCCAAAGAAAGAATATACGCAACAACTTGATGTCTAAGAGGAGTAAAGTTAAGGTTGTGTTTTTGGGAAGTATAGTCAAGAGCAGCTAAAGATAAGGCTTTAAATTTATGACCTTTGGCCATGGTCGGCAAGTTATATAACATCGATCTGGATGCTTCCATTATGTATCTTGCTCGTTCAGAATTTTTCATTATATGCATTATAAAATAATGGCATCGAATATAATTAAGTTAGTTGGGGTATTACTAATTCCTAAAACCATAAAACAGCTTGTGTCGATTTTTAAAAATGTCGTTAAGGGTAAAGGAATGAATGTTAAAAAATGGTATATGTGGTACACCACTTGTTCTAAGTGTGCCAAGAAATACGGCAAAAAATACGTGGTGATAATTGGAAAAGTAGAATAAAAGAATTTGTCGCAAAAAAAAATGGAATCCTAGACAGAGTGTTAATAAAATTTTTTGCTGGTTGAGAGACAAAAAATGGAAGTTTTATAATTCCTACGGGATCCCTCGACTACGCTCGGGATGACAGTGGCGTGGGGCGGGCAGGCGAATTCGGACTAGATGGATTATGTTTTTGGTTTGTTTATTGTTTTTTTCTTGCTATTTTTTATTCTCTTTTTTGCTTGGGTGATGGCGTCGGGAGTGGTTAAGTTTTCCGGCATTGTTCCACCTAATTCTTTGATAGTTTCTCTGACTTTTTTTCCAACACGCTGATGGGTTTGGTTGGCCATTGCTTCACTTTTAATCTGTTCTCTTCTCAGTTTGGCATCTGTTTGGGTGGCCCGGAATAGATTGGCTGCCAGTTCTTCGCTACCCATATGATCAAGAATTTTTTGACTTTTTTTTAAGGCTTTCTTTTTGTGAACTTGCTTCATTGTTTTTCCACCATATAGTCCCATGTACCCATAATTGGTAAATCTACCAAAGTTTTGAACACCTGCTCTACTGGCTGCTTCGGCCAAGTGTTTGTTGTGGCTTGAACTTCTTGTTTCCTTGCTTGAATAGCAAAGTAAGTTTGCCCCAAAGCAACGATTGTTTTTGTTGGATCAGCATTTTGCATCACTAAATAACAGGCGTATCGAGACAAGTAGATATCACTTATAGGTCTTGTAGCGGTTTTACCTAGTTTGATCATTTCGGTGGTGTCAACGAAATGATCTTTTATGGGTTGATTAGAGTTTTTACATGATTTTTTAGCTTTCTTGACAACCAATTCAAAGTTTCGATAGTCTTTATATTTTAATGTTTTGGCTAATTTCCTTGCAGACCAGTACTCTGACTTGTATTCGTTTATTCTTTTAATGTTTTCAAAAACTGTTATTGGATCGTTGATCATAATGAGAATTCCTTGATGAAATTATACTAGTAAAATGTCTCGATTAGAATTCAATTTCTGTTAAGTCTTGGCCCTTGACAACTTCACCGGAGAATTTCTCTTTGACTTGCGCGACTAGATCTATATGGTCAAACTGAGGATAAAAATGAGTAAGAATTATTTTTTTAACATGTCCTTCCTGGGAAATATTCCCAATTTCGTGGGTATTCATGTGAGTGGAACTGGTTTTGTTTTTTGGAAACGAAGCATCGCAGATAAACAGGTCGGCATTTTGACAAGCATCTCTGATCCCCTGGCAATCACCTGAATCTCCAGAAAAAACAATCATTTTGTTGTTAATTTCAAAACGTAAGGCATAAGCTCTAGCCGAAAGACCGAATGGATTGTGGTCAACTTTAAATGGTTTTACGGTAAACTTGCCTAAATTCATTGGGGAATGATAATCAATCACTTCTATTTTTGTCCAACCATCATAGGCCAACAACTCACTATTTTTGGAGTAATCTAGTAAAAATTTATCGATCCCTTCCGGTCCAAAGAATTTGGGAAACTTGTTTATGCTTCCAGGAGCAAGCAAGTCAGAAAGGCGATAGTTCATGAATAATGGAAATAAATCAGAGGTATGGTCTGGATGAAAATGAGTGATAAAAACATAATCTAAATCTTCGGGCTTGATTCCGATTTGAGAAAGCCTAACTAAAGTACCAGGTCCACAGTCAATTAGTATTTTTTTATTTTCTAGTTCTAATAAAAATGCCGAGGCCGTTCTGTCAATGTCGACAAAAAAGGTTCCTGTGCCCAAAATGTTTAATTTCATGGTTGAGAATATTGTAGCATTTTTAAAGTTCTAAACGGAATCTGTAGGTTCGATTGAGTAGTGCACCACCTGATGTAAAATAGATCATGATAGATATAGAAGAAACTAGTGTTTTATAAACGGTTCTAATCAAGTAAAGCAAGATGGTTTAGTGGAAAACATACTTGTTGTCAAAGATATAAATATTAACTTTTTCTCTCAAAAAGAGGAGGATTTTATTTCGCTTACAGATATTGCACGCTACAAAAATTCCGATGAACCCAAAGACGTAGTAAAAAATTGGATACGAAACAGAAATACGTTGGAGTTTTTGGGATTGTGGGAAAAAATAAATAATACTAATTTTAAAGGGGTCGAATTCGACTCCTTTAGAGCAAGTGCTGGATTAAACAGTTTTGTGCTTTCTCCTCAAAAATGGATTAAAAAAACAAATGCAATTGGAATTATTTCCAAGTCTGGCCATGGTGGTGGCACTTATGCCCATAAAGATATTGCTTTTGAATTTGCGTCGTGGATTTCGGCGGAATTTAAGCTATATCTAATCAAAGAATTCCAAAGACTTAAAGAGGAAGAAAATGAACGATTGACGCTTGGTTGGAATGCAAAGCGAATATTGACAAAAATAAATTATAAAATTCATACAGACGCTATAAAAGCTCATATTGTTCCCGTTTTGGTTACAAAAAAACAGATAAAATTTGTTTATGCCAGTGAAGCAGATGTTTTAAACATGGCTTTGTTTGGCATGACCGCCAAGCAATGGAGAGATAAAAACCCAAATAAAAAAGGCAATATTCGAGACTATACTGATGTTAGACAACTGGTGTGTTTGGCAAATTTAGAAAGTTTGAATGCTGAATTTATTCGACAAAAATTGTTTCAGCCAGAGCGACTGAAAAAATTAAATCAAATTGCCATTATTCAAATGAAATCTTTGATTAAAAATGAATCAATTAAAAAACTGAGTATCGGGTTGAAGTAAAATAGGCCATGGTAGACGTAGAAGAAACTAATGTTTTATCAAAACAAGCCGTGAGCAAATATTGCGATATTGATCCCAAGTTTCCCAAGGTGGCTTGGTTTGGCCTTCTTTATAAAATAGTAGAAGATATGAATTTGATAATACCGATTAAAAAGTTGCATTTGAATAAAAAGGAGGAATTGGCTTATTTTAAAAAGGTAGCCAAAGGGGTTGGTTTCAAAGATGATGAATATGGGACAATGTTAGTCAAAATGAAATTGGCCAGAAAAATTAAAAATAAAAGAGAATATTGGACCAGAGAAAAGGAGTTGATAAAGATTCACCCAATTATAGCGACAAGCTATTATTTGAATGTGGTCAGGTGTCCGGGGTTGTATCAAATTTTGGCGGTGGGTGGTTACATGGATAAAAAAGGAAACTGGGAATGGGCGGAGGCGGTGTAGATAAAAGAGCTAAATATTCGGCATTATATGATGTAGTGGAAATGGTTGCTGTGGGAATTGATGGCGAAGAAAAAAAGGTTAATCCAAAATTACTTAAAAAAAAAGAGATACCGAATTGATAAATGAGATCTATGAAAAATAATTACCAATAAATAATTTACGAATTGGGAGATTGGTCTAGATTTTTCTGAAATTAGGTATTGGCTGAGGGCAAGAGTTTTTTAACGAGTGTTGGTGGTTTTGAAGGGTGTGTTGAGGTTTTTGGATTGTGTTTATAATTAACAGATGGCGAGGTTGACATGGAAAAAGTTGAAAAAGGCAGGGGTGGCCAGTATTTTTATTCCCGGGATTTTGTTGGCTTGGTATGTAAAGACAGGAAGATTGGATAATTTTGACGAGTATTACAAAGCAAAAATGATATTTCCGGATAGCGGACTGGTAGAAACAATAGAAGACGGAGATACCTTTGATTTAAGATCTGGGGCGAGAGTAAGAATGTTGGGAGTTGATTCCCCTGCCAGAGGTAAAGAAGGTTATGAGCAAGCGGGGGAATTTTTGGAAAAATTAATAAAAGATAAAAAAGTATGGTTAGAATATGATCGTTATCAGAATGATAAATATGGCAGAATTTTGGCATGGGTATGGATAAATTGTGAAAGTAAGCCAAAGTTTAAAGATCCTTTTTATATGCACTTGACAGGAAATAGATCAAGAGAGGGACTAATAGAAAATCCTAAAGGATGTGAAAAAGGAAAATTGGTAAATGAAAAAATGGTGGATGGTGGGTTTGCTAAAACAGTGAAATATAAAGGGCGAGGGCCGTTGAAGTATGAGGAAAGGATAGAAGGAAGATAATTATGTTGAAGTTTTTGAAAAAGTATTTTGGTTATGATAGTTTTTTGCCACTACAAAAAGAGGTGATTGACTGTGTAATAGATAAAAATGATGCTTTAGTGTTAATGCCGACAGGAGGTGGAAAATCGGTTTGCTACCAATTGCCGGCATTAATGTTAGATGGAGTAAGCTTGGTAGTTTCGCCTCTTATTGCATTAATGAAAGATCAAGTGGATGGATTAAAGGCTAATGGAATTGAAGCAGAGTTTATTAATAGCTCACAATCTTTAACAGAAATTAATATAATTCAAAAAAGAGCGCAAAAAGGTGAGATTAAAATATTATATTTGGCGCCGGAACGATTAGTATCTCCTGATTTCCAAGATTTTTTGCGGACTTTAAATTTAAACCTGATTGCTATTGATGAAGCTCATTGTATTTCTGAGTGGGGACATGATTTTCGACCCAGTTATCGAAGTTTGATTATTTTGAAACAAAATTTCCCCAAAATACCAATACTGGCTTTAACAGCCACCGCCACTGAAAAAGTGAGGCAAGACATTGTAAAAAAACTAGGTTTGAAAAATGCCAAAGTATTTATCTCCAGTTTTAACCGACCTAATTTAAATTATATTGTTAAAACAAAAAAGAATGCCTATGCCGAGTTGGTAAATTTACTTAAAAAATATGAAGGTAAATCGTCAATAGTCTACTGTTTCTCCCGCAAAAAAACGGAAGAATTGGCTGATGATTTAAAAAATGAAGGCTTGAAAGCATTGGCATATCATGCGGGTTTGGATAAAAATTTACGCCGTAAAACTCAGGAAAAGTTTATTCAAGACGAAATACAAATTATTGTGGCTACTATTGCTTTTGGAATGGGTATTGACAAACCAGATGTTCGACTAGTGGTTCACTACAGTTTGCCGAAATCGGTTGAAGGTTATTATCAGGAAACCGGACGGGCGGGACGGGATGGATTGCCAAGCGAATGTGTTTTGTTTTACTCCTACGGAGACTTGTTTAAGCATGAATATTTTTTGAAGAAAATTAAAGATGAAAAAGAACGCGTCAGAGCAAAAATAAAGCTGGAACAAATGATTAAGTATTGCGAGTTAAACAGTTGTCGGCGGCGATATTTATTGAAATATTTTGGTGAAAGTCTTTTGAAAGATTGCAATAAATGCGATATTTGTTTGAATCCGGTAGAAAAAACAGACGCAACAATTATTGTTCAAAAAATTTTATGCGGAGTAATTCGCACCGGAGAAAGATTTGGGGGAAGATATATTGTTGATGTTTTGCGCGGTTCTTTGGGCAAAAGGATAAAGTTGCTGGGACATGACAAATTGTCTGTGTTTGGAGTGGCAAACGAAAATGAAAAAAATGAAATTAAATATTATATTAATCTTATTGTAGTTGACGGTTTATTAACCAGAAGCGAAGGTGAATATCCGACTTTGGCAGTAAGTGATAAAGGCAGAAAATTTTTGAAATTGCGAGAAAAAATAATGTTGCCAAAGGCTCGTTTTGAAACTGGATTAGCGCCTAAAAAAGGCAAAAAAACAAAAGTTGAAGAATATGAAACCGAGCTCTTTGAAGAGTTGCGAGTTATGCGCAAAGAGCTGGCTGTTAAAAACAGTGTGCCGGCTTATATAATTTTTGGCGATGTTTCTTTGAAACAAATGGCTTATTTTTTGCCGCAAGACTTAGATGGCTTTTTGCGTATTAGTGGGGTGGGGGCAGAAAAGTTGAAAAAATTTGGAGAAAAATTTTTGAAAATAATAAAAAGATATTCTGAAAAACATGGTTTATCGGAACGATTTGGTAGTTTTTAGGGCTTTTTTGAGGAGGGATTTTTCGGAATCATAAGCAAGTTTTTTGCAGGCTTCTTGAAAGGAGAGCCATTCTCTGGCCAAAACAACTTCTGCGTCATGATATTTTGTATCGCTTGCACCTAAATATTTCATCAAAAAAAAGGTTACCTTTTTGATGATTTTTTTTCTTTTTAAAGTATCCCAAATAATATAATTTTTGGAACCCAACTTTTCTATAATCTCTGCTCTTATCCCGCCCTCTTCCTCGACTTCCCTTAAAGCGGCTTGCTTTAAAAATTCATCTCGATTAAGATGGCCTTTGGGAAATTTGTATCTTGATTTGAGCAAAGGACCCGGATGTCTTTTGGTGGCGGTGCCGATACGAATGACTTTTCTTCTGCCTTTGGTTTTGATTAGTAACCAAAGAATTTTTTTGTTTTCGATTTTGTAAACAATGCCTCCGGCTGATCTTTCGTCATAAGGTAAATTAGTTTTCATGTTTTGTTAATGGGATTTTACCAAAAAAACAGCGTTTTTGTCTGAAATTTGTTATATTGTTTTTATGAGTCCTTTGGATCACAAGACAGAATTACCCGTACAATCTGGACCACAAGTAATACCAGCAAAAGAAATCGACAAGAGCAAAGATCCTTTTTACAGGTATCAAGAAATCGGATATTTTCCGTGGAAAGCATCTTTGGAAAATCGAAGCGTTGGTGAAGAATTGAGTCATATTTTAGAAAAAATTCCAAATACAGACAGAGAACAACAAAAGAGACTCTTTGATTTTGTCCAAAAGGCAATGTTGTTTGCGGCTGAAATCTATAGAGGCAGTTTCGGATCGACAGAAGAATTGAGACCTGTTTACCATGGTACAAATCCAGAAGCCGGTACAGTAAAAGCAATGGAAGAAAAAACTTGCGGACATGGAGAGTCGGTTTGTTTAACCACCATGATTGCTTATGCCGGGGCTTGTATTGGTGGAGAAATAGAATTTGATGAAGATGTTTTTAAAACTTTATCTTTGGCTGCTTTAACGCACGAAGGTATTGTTAATAGAAAAAGTGACTGGTTTAGCTGTAAGAATGAAAATAGAGCAAAAGAAAAAGTTAGAGAGTTTTTTGGAGATCATGACATTGACGAAAAATTTTTTAATTTGATTTATTCACTTAATAAGTTTGGCCAGACTCCGGAGACCGTAGTGAAACAATATTTGGACCTTTTTCAGTTGCAATATTGCGATTCTGAAAAATCCGATGAGTGGCAGGAACAAATGAGAATAGCGGTGGTTTATGCAAAGTGTTTTATGTTTGGTGACTGGGCGGGACAAATGCTTAACGAAAATTATCCAGAAGCAATTGGCTGTTTGGCATCTGAGTTTAGTAAATTTAAACCAGATGCAAAAAGAGCGGTAAGTTATTGGTATAACAAAGATGGAAGTATAAATTTTTCTTTGGTTGGGGCTGATGGTGATTTTTTTGAGGATTTTGCTCAACCGGGCTATGAGGCAGGAATGGAATATGCTGATCGGTTTTTTGGGGGAGAGGAAAATAATCCGTTTCATCAACAGGTGATTGTTCTTAAAAGACAAGTAGAGAGAACGGATAGAAAAAGAAGAATCTATGAAAGATTAAGACCGTGGTTAGACGAACAGTAGTTTTTTGTTTTTTTTTAAAAGTCTGTTTCTATTTTGGGTAAATTGTTTATTCTGTTGATGAGTTCTTGTGTTATCGCAGGTAATTTTTGATTGCTTAATTTGTCCAGTATTTCCTGACTAATGCCGTCTGTTTCTATCATAGAAAGCAATAAATGAAGATCTTCTATGGTAGGATTTTTTGACACTAAGCTCTGTTCCCGGCAGTCTTGTCAAGACTCTGCCAAAAAGCGCAATAAGGATAATTGTGATAATATTAAGTTATATGGTAGCTCAGTTGGCTCAGTTAGCTGGATTGGTTGAAAAGGCAAATTTGGTACACATATGTGGTCGTGTTTGTCCTGTTTTGGCGACAAAATGCGAATCGGTTCTCAGAAGAGTTCCAGGCGGAAGAATAACTGATGATAGTTTTTGCAATGGCGTTAGAATAAGTTGGAGTGTTACGGCAAAAGGACAAGGCGGTGCAAGATCTCAAACTGTCGGGACTCAAAGAGTCTCTGATGCTTGTAGACAAAAACCAACGGGATAAAAATGGCGAGACGTACAAAATCAGTTTAAGTAAAATTTAGTGTGCTTTTTTTGAGTTATAGAGGTTTTTCCAACCGACCCATAGTTTTTTAAGATCTAAAAGGTTTTTAACTCTGGAAAAAGTGAAGTACCAAAAAGCAAAAGAGACTTGTTGGGAGTATTTCATGCCGCGATGGTCACCCAGTTTTTGTTTTAGCTGACTGTTTACTCCTTCAAGAGAATTATTTGATTTTGGAATCTGGGGATCAGTTAGGTAAATAAAAAACGGATCTTGATCTTTAATCAATAATCGCCATGCTC
>JAHIPV010000009.1 GCA_018902845.1 Patescibacteria group bacterium | reverse complement strand
TCCGTCATCCTGAGTCCGATTAATCGGACGAAGGATCTAGCCAAGCGTGATAATTCCGCCCAAAAAAACCTGTCATTGCGAGCCTTTTGTAGGGGCGACCTTTACGGTCGCCCGTTATCGCGGCAACGTGTCCGCCTCTGGAGGATCCCGTGGGAATTTAACTAATACAAAACAATTTTTTAAAAATCTGAATTTGTAAAGACGGGTTTGTAACCTGTCTCAAAATAAGTAGTAACCGATTTAGCTGAAGGTTTAAGTTCAGATAAATCAATTTGAATTGGTTTATCCATATCAAAAAAATCAGTGGCATCATGAGTCGCCCAAAATTCTCTTTCTTTATCTTCATTTTTGAATTTTGGTATCTTTTTAAGCTTTTTCATAATCTAAATTTTACACCAAGCTATACAGTCCCATTTGGAGCTTACACATAGCCATAATAATTTTTTATTACCTAATCATATAATCTCAAATCCCGGCATCAGGCAAAGTCTCATGATATTGATACTTGCCATTAATTTCTATAACCGTATTTTTATCAGCCCAGGAATAAATCACTCCGGCTTCTTCGGGTCTCATATTAATACAGCCATGAGATTTGGGCATGCCAAAATTATTGTGCCAATAAGCTCCATGAATGGCAAAGCCTCTCATTTTCGGCGTTACTTCATTATAAAAATAAAGAATATAGGGCACATTTGGTAAATAATAATATGTCCCATTTTCTTCCAACCCTCCAGACATTTTCGCCAATCTGGCTCTGGCCCATATTTTAAAAACACCATTTGGTGTTCTATCCCAAGTACCCGACGAAATTCGAAAGTTATGGAGAATTTTACCGTCTTCTATGGCGTACAAACGTTGTCTGCTCAAATCTATCTCAATCCTCTTGTTAGAATTCTCTTCAAAATCTCCAAGAACATTATTTTTATCAGTCAAAAAGTAACCAACAATCAGCAAATTCAAACAAACAATTACACCAATCAAAATAAAAATTTTCCCTCTCACTAAAAAATACTAACACAAACTTAAACATTTCCTATTTTCTCAGCTGTTTTTCAGGAAATTGTTACAATATATCTTATTATGCGTATCCTGATTATCGAAGACGAACACAAAATCGCCAATTCTATCAAAAAGGGTTTAGAGCAGGAATCCTATGCTGTCGACGTAGCTTATGACGGTCAATACGGATTAGATTTGGCCTCTACCGAAGACTACGACTCAATCATTCTTGATTTAATGCTTCCAAAATTAAGCGGAATGCAAATTTGCAAGCAGTTGCGTCAACTTGATGTTCACACTCCTATTTTGATGCTAACAGCCAAAGGAGAAATTGATGATAAGGTCAACGGTTTAAACGCCGGAGCTGATGATTATCTGGTCAAGCCTTTTGCATTTGCCGAATTATTGGCTCGTATCAAGGCCCTATCCAGAAGACCAAAAAACAATACAGGATCCATACTTTCAGTATCTGACCTGACACTTAATACAATAACTTACCAAGTAAAACGCGGACAAAAAAACATAAATTTATCAAAAAAAGAATTCGCCTTATTACAATATTTTTTACAGCACAAAGAACAAATTTTAAGCAAAGACCAAATTATTAATCATGTTTGGAATTATGATGCCGATGTTTTACCCAATACGGTCGAAGTTTATGTCGGTTATTTGAGAAATAAGCTCGACAAGGCCTTTAAAAACAAAAAACCCCTAATTCACACCATCAGAGGTTTCGGTTACAAAATTAGTGATAAACAGAATGTTTAAATCAGCCAGAATCAAACTAACCATCTACTATCTAGTCATCATCATGATTATTTCGGGTGTTTTTTCCTTGTTCATTTACACCAGAGTCAATTTTCAACTCAAAAGAAGCCTTACCAATATCGAAAGAAGATTTAACACAGAAAGAGTCCCTCCGCCTTTGCACAGCCTTTTGGATCAGGATTTAAAAAATGCCCAAAAAAGTCTCCTTTTTCTTTTGATCTACACCAACGGAGTCATATTGTTTTTTTCTGCTACTGCCGGTTATTTTTTGGCAGGCAAAACTCTAAAGCCAATAGAAAAAGCAATGAAAAAACAAAAAACATTTATAGCCGACGCTTCCCACGAACTTCGTACTCCCTTAACAGCTCTAAAAACTTCCATGGAGGTAGATTTACGAACCAAAAAACTTTCAAAACAAACCAAAGAAATATTAAAAAGTAATTTAAGTGATGTAAATAATTTAAATTCTTTAACAAACAATCTTTTGCGTCTTGCCAAACAGGATGATAATAGTAACAACCTAAAATTAAAAACAACAAAAATCGCCGATGTTGTCAACAAAGCCTTAAAAAGCATTGATCCTTTAGCCAAACAGAAAAAAATTAAAGTCCGTATAAGCCCAGAACCAAAAAACCAAACAGTAAGAGGAGATAGCGATTTGCTAACAGAACTCTTAATAATATTGCTGGACAATGCCATAAAATATACGCCAAAAAAAGGCTCAGTCCTTGTCGCAACCCAAACGACCAAAAAATACTTAATATTAAAAATCAAAGATACTGGTATTGGAATTTCAAAACAACATATTCCTCACATTTTCGATCGTTTTTATCGTGTAGACGTTTCACGATCAAAACAAATGGGTTTTGGATTAGGCTTATCATTAGCAAAAAAAATAATCACCCAACACCAAGGCTCAATTAGTGTAAAAAGCGAAATCCGTCACGGCTCCACCTTCACCCTCCGCCTCCCGCTTTCTTAAGCCTCTTCTCAGTTTCCTTTCCTATCATCCTCTTATTAGCAATTAATAAATAAAAGGAGGTGAGGGAACAAATGAACACAAAGAAACTCGCTATTACAACTTTGGTTTTAGCCCTTTTAGTTTCAGTCATGGTTTTTGGAATCAAAGTAGTTAACGCCAACGACGACAGCACCTATCCGCCATTAGTCCAAAAACTTATCGATCGTTTCAATTTAAACGGAGATGAAGTTAAACAGGTTTTTGATGAGCACAGACAACAAAGACAACAACAGATGAGAGCCGGTTTAGAAGAAAGACTAGACCAAGCTGTCTCTGACGGCAAAATTACTCAGGAACAAAAAGAAGCTTTTCTAGCCAAAAAGGAAGAACTTATGGCCGAATGTGGCGAAGCCGGAAAACAGCATCAACAAGAAATGCGTACATGGGCAGAAGAAAATGGTATTGATATGGAATTATTTCATTCCTTTGGTAACAGAGGAAGAAAATTTTTCAAATAATACCTGTCTCTAACAAAAACACTCTCTTTCAATGAGGGTGTTTTTGTTTTTTCAGGCCGTCTGGATTTCTTTATCTATTCTTTCAGACAAAAATATTTTCAACAATGATTGATAGGGAACATCTTTAGAATTGGCCAATTCTTTGAGCCTTGCTAATAAATATTTTGGCAGTCTCAAAGAAATAGTTTCAGTAGAAGGCTTGAGATTGGGGAAAACCGGATTTTTAACAGCCTTACTCCAGTCAACATATTCAGTAGAATCATGAGTCGCCCAAAACTCTCTTTCTTCATTCTCATTTTTAAATTTTGGTATCTTTTTAAACTTTTTCATAATTTATCCTTTCTTTCTTGCTCATATCTCGAGCAGAAATAATTCTAATTTTTTTCTTTCTTAAAGTAAAAGAAATAAATAATCTTCTTTTCTTATTGGTTCTGCCAAGCACTCGAAATCTTTTTTCTTTTTTCGAATGTTCTTGATCAAAATTAACAAGCAATGGTTTATTAAAAAAAACTTCTTCAGCTTCTTTTGCATTTACTTTATGTTTTATCCAATTTTTTTTAACATTTCCTCTGTTCCAGTCGAAACCTTCTAGTTTACTTAACAAATCCATTGTATATTATCATAATATACAAAACAAGTGTTGTCAACAAGTAAGAAAATCTTTCAGCTTTTTCTCAGTTTTTTAGTGATAAAATGATTCAAATTATGACAAAAGAAAAAAGCACAAAAAAACCTTGGTTAAAATGGCTATTAACAGGGCTTATTGTATTAACGGTTTTAGCAGGCTACAAATTTTATAAATCCAAAAAAATTTTGGCAGCCAGAAGGGAGTTGATGCAAAAGCAAAGAGATATAATGATGGAAAAGTGGCGAGAAGATGGATTAACGGAAGAAGAAATCAACCAAAAAATGCAGGACATGCGTCAACAAAGAATGGATAGCGGAGAAAGGCCTTCGGAAGGATCCGGTATGTTTCCGATGGGCAGGGGTATAATGCGAATGCATCCATAACTCTACGTCATTCTGACCCCGCCATGGCGGGGGAAGAATCTAGGCGCAAAGCGCCGTATCTTAACAGTCTCAAAATCAAACATGAAAATAATTGAAAAATTCAAAAAGCTATCAAAAAGAAACAAAATATTACTGCTAATCGGCTTAGTGTTAATAGCAATTTTGCTAAGCAAAACCTTAGGTAGCAAAAAAGAAGCGGTAACTTACAAAACTGAAAAAGTTAAAAAAGGCAATGTAGTTAGCCTAGTGTCTGAAACTGGTGAAATTTTAACCAGCGGTAAAGCGGATATCAACTCAACTATCACCGGTGTGGTGGAAGAAGTATATGTAAAAAATCAAGACATGGTAAAAAGCGGACAATCATTGTTCAAAGTAAAAAGTACCGCTAGTCAAGCCGAAAAAAGCACGGCTTATTCGTCTTACCTGGGAGCCAAAAATACTCTGGAATCAGCCAAGTCTGCTCAATATACACTTCAATCAAATTCTTTTTCAGCCAACCAAAAATTTATAAACGATGCCGTTGCTCGTGATTTATTGGAAAATGATCCCACTTACATTCAACAACATGCCGATTGGCTGGCCGCAGAAGCCAATTATCTTAATCAACAGCAAGTTATAAAAAAAGCCCAAGTGGCCCTAAGCGCAGCTTGGCTAAGCTATCAGGAGGTAACCAGCGGAATAATAAAATCGCCAATAAGCGGAACAATAGCTAATTTAGCTCTTTCAGCCGGACAGGAAGTTAACCCTGAAACCATAGCCCTAATGATAAAAAACAACTCTGATTCTTGGGCAAAACTAGCAGTATCTGAAAGTGACATAAGCGATATTCAAGCCGGCCAAAAAGCCACTGTCATTGTTGACGCCTTAAAGGGATCCGAAATTGAAGGCATAGTTGACAGAGTTGACGATATTGGCACTGACACATCGGGTATTATTACCTATAATATTTATGTAAATTTGGGCCAAGTTGAAGAAAATATAAAAGCTGGTATGACGGTTCAGATTGATATAGAAACAAAAAGTGCCCAAGATGTTCTGGCTGTCACCAATAGCGCTATAAAAACTTATCAAGGTGAAAAAGCCGTCCAAGTTTTGGACAAAAAAAGCGGAGAATTGTTATATATACCCGTTGAAATAGGCATAGTGGGTGATAGCAAAACAGAAATACTAAAAGGCATATCCGAGGGAGATGAAATAATTACAAGCCAAACAACTGATTCATCCCAAGACTCCGGCAGTAGCGGAGGGATATTGCCCATGGGCGGAATGAGATGAAAAAAAACAAAAACAATCCAATCATTAAGTTTGAACAAATAACAAAAACTTATATAACCGGACCAGTTAAATATCAGGCATTAAAAGGAATAGATATAAAAATCAACAAAGGGGAATTTGTGGCTATCATCGGACACTCAGGCTCGGGCAAATCAACCATTATGAATTTGATGGGAGCTCTTGATTCTCCAACTTCAGGAAAATACTTTTTAAATGGAAAAAATATTTCTCATTATAACCCTGACGAATTAGCTGAAATTAGAAACAAACAAATAGGTTTCATTTTTCAATCTTATAACCTCCTGCCCAGAACTACAGTATTAAAAAATGTAGAAAGGCCCATGCTTTATGCCGGATACCCGGAAGAAAAAAGAAAAAAAAGAGCTATGGAAGTGCTAAAAATTGTAGGTCTAGCAGACAAGGCTTCCAATTTATCCAATCATATATCAGGAGGACAAATACAAAGAGTAGCTATAGCCAGAGCCTTAACCATGAATCCATCCATAATCTTGGCCGATGAGCCAACAGGTAATTTAGATACAAAGACGGCTCATGAAGTTATGAAATTTCTTGTTCAATTAAACAAAAAAGGCAGTACTGTTGTTGTAATTACACACGAAGATGACATTGCTGCCTTTGCCAAAAGAATAATAAAAATTACAGACGGACTAGTCGAGAGCCGTGATTATAAATTAAAAACCGCCAGTTTTATTACACATGATTGATATAAAAGAATTAATAATATTGGCTTTAACCGAACTCAAAAGCAACCTTGCCCGAACCATGCTGACAATGTTGGGAATTGTTATCGGCATTGGATCTGTCATTACCATTATGTCCCTGGGAGAAGGTTCCACTCAGTCAATTGTTGATCAAATTTCTACTTTTGGAACCAATGTCATAACCGTATCTCCGGGTAGAGCCAGAAGGGGACCGGGCATGACAGGCGGAACCTTTGATACATTGGTAAAAGAAGATACTACGGCTATTTTAGAATTGCCAAACATAGAAGCGGTCAGTGGAATAGTCAGTGGTCAAAAAAATCTAGTTTTTGAAGAAAATTCCACCTCTTCTTCCATAAATGGAGTCGAATACGACTATGCTCAAATTCAATCATTAGAGTTTTCTCAGGGCGATTTTTTGAATCAAAGTAGTATATATAGTATGACCAGAAGTGTAGTACTGGGCGATGAGCTTGTTGAAGATTTATTTGGCCAAGGAGCTATGGTAGTTGGCCAAAAAATCAGAATTGACGGCAAGACTTTCAAAATTGTAGGAGTTATCAAAGACAGCTCCAGTGTCATAATACCCATATCTACAGCTCAAAAAATATTATTTGGACACGATTACTACAGTAGTATTTCCGTCAGAGTAATTGACAACCAAATAATGGAGCAAACTTTAACAAATATTGAAAACTTACTTCTGGAAAGACATGAAATAAGTGATCCTGATAATGCAGACTTTGATCTTAGAAGTCCTCAGCAAATGATTGAATCAATGAGTAGTGTTACCGGAGTTTTGACCACCGTATTATCCGGAATTGCCGCCATATCGCTCTTGGTCGGAGGAATCGGAATTATGAATATAATGCTGGTTACTGTCACAGAAAGGACCAAAGACATTGGCCTTCTTAAGGCCATCGGAGCCAAAAGAAAAGATATTTTATCTCAATTCTTAATCGAATCGCTGGTTTTAACTTTGTTTGGAGGAATATTTGGAGTCATAATCGGAGCGGTTTTGACATATTTTGCTTCTACCGCTATGGGTATACATTTTATAGTTAGTCTAAAATCAATTCTTTTGGCTGTCGGTGTATCGGCCGCCGTCGGTCTGCTTTTTGGCTGGTATCCAGCCAAAAAAGCTTCAGAGCTAAATCCCATCGACGCCCTCCGTTACGAATAAAACCTATTCTTTTCTCCTTTCTCCTCACTTCTTTCTTTAAACAACCTTCTCATCATTTTCTGGAAATCAGGGTAATCAGAATACTCTCCAGATAATTCATCTCCTTCTCCACTGGCTCTATAATAATTTGGACACAAAAACGTTAATCTATCAAGCATCCGATCGATTTCATCTTTCTTTTTACCAGTAGCTCTGGTAATACTCGCCATAGTTTTATGTCCCTGACTGTGTCTATCGGCGAACCAATTATTTATATCAGCTGAGTTGAAAAAAATTTCTTGCTGAAATTTTTTCAACAAAGAATTCGTATCCAAGCAAATTTGTAAATTTACTAAAACACGAGAAGCAAGATATTTTCGAATATCAACCAAAAGATATCTTTTACCACTCAATCTTTTTACGACTCTTTCTCCTTTTTGCAGTAGTCCATTTGGATCTGCAACTTCTTTTATATCAACCAGCTCACTTCCTTTATAAGCACTTGCCTCCACAACATTTTCATCACCATCAGCCCATTTAACAGATAGCGTCGTGTGACCAAAAGTATCAGCACCACTAATTTTTTCAAGATTTATCCCTAATGCCATAGCAGACCTAGCCAACAACAAAGTCCTTCCCAGCCACCATAATTAATTCTCATTTCATCAACAATCATAATCATCATGGTTTTTTGAAAGCGAGTTTGTTCCTTTAATAACTCTCTTATTTCTTCTTCATCCGCTGTTTTTAAGAGATTTTGATAATAACCATTCACATCATCGAGGTTTCTAACATTCTTATCTTTTTCCCATCCAAACTTTTTACTCGACTCTCTTAATAATTTGGCTTTCTTCTCTTTATCAAAAAACTCAGGGTCTTCTAGCCAGTCGCTAAACCGGACAATATTATCTTTACCTAATCCCAGGCTTTGTAAGTGGTCTTGATATCTAATTAACAACGCCTTGATATCTTTTTTACTTTCATTTTTTATTAGTAACTCCATTAATTTTACGTCTTCTTTTTTTTTCTCATTTTCATCAAAACAATACCGTTGATACTTTTCATAACTCAAAAACTCGTGAATTATTTGTCCAACCACTCCTGATCCAAGTTCCTGATCAATTGCTTGAGTAATTTGTTTTAGTTGATTTTCATCTTCTAAATCAGCCCTTATTAAAGCCTTAACCCATTTTGGTACTGGCAACTCTTGATACATCTGTTCTATTCCTCGCAAAACCACAGCTTCTGCAAAATCAACAGGCAATTCTTTTATTCTTCTTTACTCTCTGATAAAGCCTAGCCATATCAGCAAACTCTAATTGTCTTTTTGATTTACCCGCATATCTGGCATATTGCAAACCCTGTTGCAATGCTTCTCCATATTCATCCGTTTTATTTCTCTTTAATTCTTCACAAGCTTCATCCAAGGTCGGGACTGAACCGTTCCTTCGATCTAAATCAATAGCTTGGCCTAATTTAAAAACAATCTCAACTGATTTACGATAAAAATCGTCAAAATCGCTCGTTTCTTTTGCTTGTTTTCCATTTGCTTGTTTTTGTACCTCCATCATGGCCAATCCGGCCCATCTCAAGTTTGAGCTATACTCTCTAACTCCCTCCTGCCATTCATCAGCCTGCTGTTGATCTTTTCCACTCCACAAAGGAGACTTGCTTAGTTCTCTAATAGTTTTTATCAATTTCCCAAGTTCAGCTAATGATAAATCATCTCTAATCTTAATTAACGTTATTACTTCATCAACCTTAGGCCCAAAAAGATTGTTTGTTTCCACTTGGGATTTTGCTATTTTATGTTCTTCCACTACAATTTTTGATAACCCATCATCTTCAACTATCGTTAAGTCCGGCACTTCACCAGGAACAGGAAAAACAAAAACAACTCTCAAATGGTCACACACGTCTGTAAATCTCGTTACGGCTGTATCAAAAAGACCATCTCTTAGGTTCAAGGGCATAGTCATTTCTCTAACTAAACCTACCACTGCTTTTCTTTCAATTTCAGGTATCTGTCTCTCTTGTTCTTTTAAGTTTTTCAATCCTTCTTTAACGTCCATTAACATAACCTATTTTAACTCAACTAAAAAAAAACTTTAGTTTTTTCAACTTCTCTTTTTAATTTATTTAACGTATTGACAACGGATGTACACAATGCTAAAATATAAACAGTGAATTTAAGTATAGAGTTTAGTGAAGAAAAAAATTTATTACTTCAACAAACTCGAGGCGTTGGTTTTGATCAAGTAATTAACGCCATTAAGAATAATAAAATTCTCGATAACTTAAAACACAAAAATAAAAAAAAGTATCCAAAACAAAGAATATTAATAATTAAGATTAAAAATTATATTTATGCTGTACCTTATGTAATCGATAAAAGAAAAAAAACAATTTTCTTAAAGACAGTTTATCCGAGTAGAGTATTAACAAATAAATATTTAAAAAGGAAATAAAAATCATGAAAAAAATTAATCCAAAATTAGACAAACAAGAAAAAAGAATCGAAAAAGCCTTACAAAGAGAAGAATTTGTCAGTACTTCTAATCTAAGTCATGCTAAAAATCTTTTTAAAGAAGCAGTCAAAAATTACGAAGAATTGCAAAAATCAAAAAGAATAACAATCCGTGTTAATCAAGGAGACTTAATCAAAGTAAAGGCAAAAGCGAAAAGAAACAATGTTCCATATCAAACATTGTTAAATGCTTTAATTCGCCAGTTTGTACAGGGTAAGGCTTCAGTACAATTTTAAGCTTAAAATCAGAGTAATCCCATCGACGCCCTCCGTTACGAACAACCCCTATTTGTCATCCTGAGTCCGATTGATCGGACGAAGGATCTAGCGAAGCGTTATTCCTTTTTCCTATAAAACAGCCTTTCAGCTCAATATTTGTTATCATAACTTATCAGAAACAAAAAGAAACTGTCTTTAAATCTCATTGCTTTTTTACAAGCTACTGGACTATTTGCCTACTGTTCTTTAATCGGTCTTCTTTTTTTATACGGAAACAACCTTTTTGGCAAAGCACCAAATTTTCTTGGCCCGCTTCTATTTCTTATTCTTTTTGTCGTCTCCGCTTTAATTTCAGCCCTGTTAACCTTAGGCTATCCATTCATTCTTTTTTGGAAAAAAAAGCAGACTGTCAAAGCCATAAAACTGGTTATCAGCACTACCATCTGGCTAATAGCCTATATTTTTATAATTCTTTTCTGGATCGTTTTGTCAAAGTATTTTTAATTTTTTAATGAAAACAGACTACAAGGCCGTTATTTTTGATATTAGCAATGTTTTGATTTTGCCAAATTCCCGTCCTAATTTAGAATTAATACAAACAATAAAAAAACTAAAGAAGGCCAGTGTAAAAACCGTTGTCATATCAAACACTTCATCCACCATTAGGCAAAAATTCAAACGACTTTCAAATTTTTCCCTAGATGATCTTTTTGATCAAATTTTTATCTCCCAAGAAACCGGTCTTTTTAAACCAAATCACAAAATTTTTCAACTAGCCCTAAACAAGCTCAATCTTAGTCCAGATCAATGTATTTTTGTTGATGACATAACTCGAAACATTGACTCAGCCCAAGAACTTGGCATAACCACCATTCTTTTTATCAACACCCAATCTTGTATAAACAAATTAGAAAAATTACTTTCTACCACGCTCCACTAATTTTCTGGCCACACTCTTCACATTTTCCATCTGCCAACCCCAAAACTTTTCCTGATCCATAATCCCCCCTATCTATTAGCAAATTTCCACATTCCACACAATATGTTGAATTTTTTCCACCCCAAACATTGCCGGTATAAATATACTTTAAGCCAGATTTTTTACCAATTTGCCATGCCTCTTCCAATTTTTCCAAGCTAGTAGCTTCTTTGTCCATCATTTTATAATCAGGATGAAAAGCGGTTACGTGCCAAGGAATGTCGCAAGAAAGATTAGCAATAAACTCAGCAATTTTTTTTAACTCAGCAGGGGAGTCGTTTTCGCCGGCAATTATCATAGTAGTCAACTCTATCCAAATTCCAGCCTTATAAAATTTCTTAATATTTTTCAAAACCGGTTCTAATTTTCCTTTACAAATTTTTCTATAAAAGTCACTATTTATACTTTTTAAATCAATATTAATGCCGTCAATCAAATCTTTTATTAGCTCAAAACTCTCATCTGACATGAATCCATTAGACACCCATACATTTTTTATACCCGCCTTTTTTGCCAGCTTCATCGTTTCATAAGCATATTCAACAAAAATCGTTGGCTCGTTGTAGGTATAAGCAATTGACTCACACCCCAATTTCTCGGCTTTTTCTACAATCTCTTTAGGAGTCTTGTCATCCCGAGCGAAGTCGAGGGATCTCCTGACCTCTGAATAATTTAAAAGCAACCATAATTTCCCCTTTATTCCTTGCGATTGTTGCCAATTCTGGCAAAAAGCGCAACCAAAATTACACCCCAAAGTTCCAAAAGATAAAGTTTTACTTGCCGGCAAAAAATGAAACAAAGGCTTTTTTTCAATCGGATCTACCGCTAAGCTAATTATTTTTCCATCCACCAACAAACACAACTCTCCACTATTGTTTTGCCTTACTCCACATATCCCCACATTTCCTTCTTTAATCTTGCAATACCAATTGCAAGCCCTGCACTGCACCGTATTCTTATCTAATTTTTTGTACAATGTCTTTGCTTTTTTCATTTTTTTTAATACAGATATTATTGTCATCCCGACCGAAGCGGAGGGATCTCTCGACTTGTTCGAGATATTCTGCTTTGCAGAATTCAACTATACTATTATCATATGCTAATTCGTCAGCCTGTTGTTGCCGGCCAGTTTTATCCCAATTCGGCCAAAAAACTTTCTTCCACTATTCAAAAATTTTTAAATAAAGTTAATATCAAAAACACAAGCCTTGGCGCAGTCACCCGGAGGGGGAAGCCCCCCAAAATTCTTATAGTCCCTCACGCCGGCTATGATTATTCCGGCCAAGTGGCGGCTCATGCCTTTCGTCAAATCGAAAACTATAATTTTAAGCACATTGTTCTTCTAGGTGTTAGTCATTCAGCTTTTTTCAGAGGAATTGCCATAGATGACAGTGATTTTTGGCAAACGCCACTAGGCAAAATCAAAATCAGCAAAAATTTTATTGCCAAGCTTACAGACAAAAACATTTTTGTTGATAAACAAGCCCATCAACAAGAACATTCTTTGGAAGTTCAACTACCTTTTTTGCAAGAAGTATTAAAAAATTTCCAAATCATTCCCATCCTAATCGGCCAAGCCAGCCAAAAAGATCTTAAATTACTAGCTCAAAAAATTTCAGACAATTTGAACAACAATACCCTCTTAATTATTTCCTCCGATCTTTCTCATTATCCTAAACAAAAAACCGCCCAAATTGTAGACAAAAAAACCACTGATGCAATTCTGACTCTTAAACACAAACGATTCGTAAACACACTCTCTCAACTAAAACAAACTTATCCAAATGTTGATACTTTCGCCTGTGCCAGCCAACCTATAGAGGTTGCTTTACTGGTAGCCAAGAATTTAAAAATAAATAAAAGTAAATTACTGCATCTCACTAATTCCGGAAAAATAACAGGGGACGGAAACAGGGTAGTCGGCTACGCCTCTATCGCTTTTTACAAGAGCAGTAGTCAGTCTTCTGTAGGGGCGACCCTTGCGGTCGCCCGCAACGACGCGGCAATCCCATCGGAACATAAATCCCACGAACTCTCCTCTCAAGAACAAAAATTTCTTTTAAATTACTCCCGCCAAGTCCTGGAAACTTATACAAAAACAGGGAAAACCCCAAAGGAACGTTTAAATTCGAAGAATTTATTACGTTCCAAAAAAAGAGGAATCTTTATTACTCTAAAAAAACATGGCCAACTAAGAGGCTGTATAGGCAGTTTTGTCGCTAATCGAACACTCCTGCCTACAATAGCCAAAACGACCATAGCTTCGGCTTTTCATGATCCTCGTTTTCCTCCGTTAACAAAACAAGAGCTAAAAGATATAAAAATAGAAATTTCTATTCTCTCACCTCTAAAAAAAATTAATTCTATTAAGCAGATTAAAATGGGCAAACACGGAGTTTATCTAAAGTATGTCAATTGTACCGGTACTTTTTTGCCCCAAGTGGCCACAGAAACCGGCTGGACAAAAAAAGAATTTCTCTCCCAGCTTTGCTCTCAAAAAATGGGTCTGCGCTCAGACTGTTATCTTGATCCTAAAACAGAAATCTTTATCTACACCGTCCAACTTTTTTCAGAATAAATCAGTCAATACTTGACCAAAACAGTCGTCTTTGCTAAACTAATCCTGACAAAAATAGTCGTAATTCAAATATATGAAAATATCAACCAAAACCCGTTATGGCCTTATAGCCATGATTTATCTAAAAGACAATAAACTTTCTTCTATAAAAAAAATTTCAAAAGAAGAAAAAATTCCGGAAAATTATTTGGCCAAAATTTTCCTCACACTCAAAAAAGCTGGTTTGTTAAAAGTAAAAAGGGGAACTACGGGTGGCTATTTTTTGTCTAAACCGGCCAATCAAATAAAAATTGGACAAATAATCAAAGCCCTAGAAAAAAAAATTCTTCCGGTTGCTTGTATGGAAAATATCTGCCCTAAACAATCAGTCTGTAAAGCCAAAAAAATTTGGTTCAAAATTTACAAAACTTGGTTTTCTTCTCTTAATTCATTGACTCTAGCTGACGCATGATTTACTTAGATTACGCTTCCACCACCCCAATTGATCCAATTATCATAAAACACCTTTCTTCATATTTTTCCAACTTTGCCAACACTTCTTCTTTGCACCAATCTGGTCAAAAAGCCAAAAAAATCTTAGAAAAAAATCGCAAAAATATAGCCAAATTTATTAAAGCAGACCCATCGGAGATAATTTTTACTTCTTCGGCCACCGAGTCAAATAATACTGTTCTAAAGGGCATTGCTTTTGCCAACAAAAACAAAGGCAATCACATCATCATTTCTTCTATCGAACATGACTGTATTTTAAACTCAGCCGAT
The DNA here is from genome assembly GCA_018902845.1 of Patescibacteria group bacterium. Taxonomy (GTDB): domain Bacteria; phylum Patescibacteriota; class Microgenomatia; order UBA12405; family UBA12405; genus JAHIPV01. The sequence goes on along the minus strand of JAHIPV010000009.1, from coordinate 59,883 downwards.
TGGCTAAAAACTCAAGGATTCAAAATTACCAAAATTCCCGTTGATAAATTTGGTCGGGTTAATCCTAGTGATGTTAAAAAATCTATCACCAAAAAGACAATTTTAGTTTCTATCATGCACGCCAATAACGAAATTGGAACCATAGAGCCTATAGAAGAAATTGGAAAAATTTGTTGCAAACTTAATATATATTTTCACACCGACGCCTCTCAGACTTTTGGCAAAATTCCCATAAATGTAAAAAAAATGAATATTGATCTTTTGACAGCTTCATCTCACAAAGTTTATGGCCCCAAAGGAATTGCCCTGCTTTATATCAAAAAAGGAACCAATATTACCCCACTTTTACACGGTGGCGGTCACGAAAATACCTTAAGGTCTTCAACTGTAAATCTTCCTCTTGTTTCGGCCTTTGCCAAAACAGCAACCATTCGTCATTCTGAACTTGTTTCAGAATCCCAAAGATTGTTCAAACTCCGCCATCATCTTATAAAAAATATTCTCAAAAAAATTCCCAATTCTCATCTTAATGGCCATCTCAAATTCTCTCTCCCAAACATTGCCAGTTTTCGTTTCGATAACGTTGAAGGCGAATCAATTTTGTTAAAACTTGATCAGCTGGGAATCGCTGTTTCAACCGGTTCTGCCTGTTCTTCAAATAATTTAAAACCTTCTCACGTCCTTCTTGCTTGTGGACTGAAACCTTCTCAAACTCACGGATCAATAAGAATCAGTTTTGGTCGTTGGACTACCAAAAAAGAAATTAATTATTTAATCAAAGTTTTACCAAAAATAATCAAAGACCTCCGCCGGCTTTCCCCTTTTTAAGCTGTCATTGCCGACCCTTTGTAGGGGCGACCCTTGCGGTCGCCCGTAGACGTAGCAATGACAAGCCGCTGTCATCACGAGGAACGAAGTGACGTGGTGATCCCGTCGGAAATGTAAAAAAACGTGATCAAAATCCCAACGGCCTGCCCGCAGTTGCTACAGCGTTGCAGGCGGGGATTGCCACGTCTCCGCCAGCTAGCGGATCCTCGCAATGACAAAATTTCGTCATCCTGAGTGAGTTTTACGATCGAAGGATCTAGCGAAGCGTTTTTTAAATTTTAAATATATGTATTCAAAAAAAGTTTTAGACCATTTTCAAAACCCACGCAATCGTGGTCAAATAAAAAATCCAGACGGGATAGGTAAGGTTGGTAATATAGTTTGTGGCGACGTCATGTACCTTTATATAAAAATAGCCAAAAACAAAAAAAATCAACCCATCATTAAAGACATAAAATTCCAGACTCTTGGTTGCGCTGCCGCCATTGCCAACAGCAGTATCATAACCGAACTTGCCAAAAACAAAACCGTCAATCAGGCCCTAAAAATCAACAAATCCACTATCGTAAAATCACTCGGTGGTCTTCCTCCGATTAAAATTCATTGTTCTCTGCTGGCCATTGACGCCTTTGCCCAAGCCGTTTACGATTATCTTTCCAAATCCAACCAAAAAATTCCAGAAAAACTAATCAAAATTCATCAAAGAATAGAAAAAGAACAGTCACTAAACCTATAAAACCCTTGACAACCTACCCTTCTTGGCTTTACTCTAAATACAGACCCGCAAACTTTTTTAACATTTCCGTTTGCTTAAAAATATATAAAGGGAGGTGAAAATTCTTAGATTATGATTATAAAAAAACAAAAAGCTTTTACATTAGTTGAACTTTTGGTTGTTATTGGTATCTTGGGAATTTTAGCCGCCGTTGTTTTAGTAGCTGTCAATCCAGCTAGACAAATGGCTCAAGCCAGAGACACACAAAGAAGAGCCGACGTTAACACTATTATCACTGCAGTCAGTGCTTATATGGCTGATCCGGTCAACAACGGTGCTCTTCCAGCCGGAATTGCTACACTTTGTTCCGTTGGAGCCGATAATATTGGTACAGCCGTGGGAGGCGCTGATTTAGGTGCTGTTGTAGCCCCAACTTACGTTGCCGATATTCCAATGGATCCGGTTAATGGTACTGCCGCTGATACTTTGTATGATATTTGTATAGCCGATGCTACTGCAAATCGTATTACAGTCAGCGCACCAGGAACAGAATTGGCCACAACCACTATTAGTGCTACCAGATAAAGAAGACAATGTAGGGATAGTCCTCCGTGGCTGTCTAGACTTTAAAAAGAGAGGAGTAATCCTCTCTTTTCGGTTTCTTATTTCAATCGCCTCGCTTTTTTGGGGCTGTGCTATAATCTTAGCTATAAGCTGATGTTCGGAAAAGAAAAAACAACACTACCACCCAGACCAACAGACGTACAAGGATTGCTTAGGCTTTATAATACAAAAGGAATTGACGGTCTTGGTGTAGGAGAGCTGTCTAAAATTCACCATCTGGTTGGGGGAGATAGGGAACTTGTCGAAGCCAGAATTAGAGCAGAAACTCGTCAATTTTGGAACCAAGATATCGTTGGATTTAGAATGGGTGAAGAGGGTCAAGGTAAACCGAAATTTGCAGATATGATGCAGGTTCTTGGGGTAGGAGCTCAAATGGTTGGACACATTAAACCAAGAAAAGGAAGCATTGTTTCTTCTTGGGGAGATGGAGGTGGTTTTGACGCCAGATATTTTAGAAAATCTCAGCCAGTTAAATATTTGAGCTACGATGATAGCAGAGGAGCCAATGGCTTGGCGAGAACAAGACTTGATAGACTTGGAATGCCACATGAAATTGTCGATTATAATTTCTATGATCCATTTCCAGTAGAAAAGCGCAGAAGAATTTCAGAGCAACACCCAGGGGCGCCAGCACTCGATTATAGCAGTTGGGCATTAACCTACACTGATCCAGAGACTATGACAAGAATTATTAAAGGTGCAATCAAAAACGGCAGTACTGCGGAGGAATTTTGGCTCCACATGCTTGAAGCCGGCAAGTTTGATTCAAAAGCACTCGGTATTGCATTTATGACCCAAATTTTTCCTAGAGATATAGCCAAACCCGGTAAAACAAGACAAACTTTGCGAGCGTTATTTGCTGTTCCCGCAATGATTAATTTTGGCGAAAAATTTCAACGATATTCACCTTTGTGGACGGTTGCAGAACTTAAAGAAGAACTCGGACAAAGAGGCTTAAAAGTAGAAGAAGTCGGCAAAACCCTTTTTGACCAATCCGTTGTAGCTAGAGTTACATTGAGTTAAGGCAAGTTATTTTCTTCTCATGCTAAAATTTCTTAATGGATTTTATTAGTCTTTTTCTTCTTTTCATTAGTTTCGTTAACCTAGTCCTTGCTTTTATCGTATATTTTCGTAATCAAAAAAATACCACCAATAGTTCCTTTGCTATTTTTATTCTTAATGCTTCTCTTTGGCCACTTTCCATTGCCTTTTTTCGCGCTTCTACCAACATCCCCGTGGCTCTGTTTTGGGATCGACTTATTTATATTTCAGGCACTTTAGTTCCGTCTTCTTTTGTTTATTTCGCTCATATTCTTACTGAAAAAAAACTACCTTCAAAAAACCAAAACCTTGTATTTGCCGGCATACCCACTTTTATAATCTATCTTCTCATCTTTTCAAATTTTTTTATTCAAAAAATAAATCCAAGTCCTCACGGCCCAGTAGTTTCTCTTGGGCCAATCTATCCTTTTTGGATTCTTTATTTTTGTATTTTTTTTGCTTGGGCTGTAATCAAACTTGTTAAAAAATTCCTTAATTCTCGAGGTTTTCAAAAAGCTCAACTTCGTCTTATTCTTTTGTCTGTTTTTTTTCCTTTAATAGGTGCTCTTCCTTTTAATATTTTTCTTCCTCTTTTTGGTAACTACAAATATATTCACATAGGCCCTATATTTATCACCTTTATGATCGCCATTATTAGCTATGCCATAATTAAACACAGGCTTCTTGATATTCGCCTTATCTTTGTCAAACTTCTCATTTATTTTCTCCTTTTAACCATTCTCGCCGGTCTTTATGCCGGAACCTTTTCTATTCTTGGTAATTTTCTTATGGTCAATATGACCAGTAAACAAGAGTTTATACTTTCCACCTTTTTATCTCTAATAATGGCTTTCTCTTTTCAACCACTAAGAAGCTACTTAGAAAAAAACACCGATGAGATATTTTATAAAAAAAGGTATCACCCGGAAAAACTTTTAAAAAACATGGGAAAACTCATGTCTTCTACCATTCTTCTAAAAGATTTAAATCAATTTTTTTTACAGAAACTAACTGAAGAAATGAAAATTTCTTACGGAGCTATTTTTCTTAAAAATAAAAACCTATCCAAGAAGTTATCTCTTCACACTTATCCTGATAATATAAATCTTAATGAAAAAAGCATATTAACCCTTTACAAATCTCCCAAAAATGTCATCGTTTTAGAAGAACTGGATGAAACATCAAGTAAAAAAGCCATGTACCAGACCCAAACTGCTTTTTCAATTTCCTTAAAAATCGAAAACAAGAAAATAGGACTTTTACTTTTAGGAGAAAAATCTTCTGGTGATATTTACTCATCACAAGATATAGAGATTTTAGAAATTTTGGCTTCTCAAATGGCAGTAGCTATCCAAAACTCACTGGCTTATTACGAAATTCAGCAATTTAGTGAAACCCTTAGAGGAGAAATCGACAAAGCTACTCTTAAGCTTAAAAAAGCCAATTTAAGATTAAAAGAATTATCTTCTCTAAAAGACGAATTTGTTTCAATTGCTTCTCATGAACTTCGAACTCCAATGACCGCCATAAAAAGCTACTTATGGCTGGCGCTTAATAAACACAAAAAAGAACTCAGCCAAAAACTCACAACAAATCTAAACAGGGCTTATATATCAACCGAAAGAACAATAACCCTAGTTAAAGATATGCTTACTATTTCCAGAATCGAAGGCCGTCGTCTTGATCTTAACTTTGTCAAATTAGATCTTGCCTTATTGGCCAAGCAAGTTTTTGATGAACTAAAAATAAAAGCCGACGAAAAGCAAATAAAATTCTCTTTTGAAAAACCAGAGTTTAAATCTTTTACCAGAGCCGACGAACACAAAATAACAGAAGTCCTCCAAAACATAATCAGCAATGCCATTAAATTCACCCCGCCAAAAGGCTCTGTCCAGATTTTTTTCCAAGACAAAAATGGCAAAATAGAAACCAGTATCAAGGATACCGGCCCCGGAATTCCCAAAAGAAGCATGCCAAACCTTTTCAAAAAATTTGGACGCCTTGGTGGCTCGTTTGCCAAACTAGCCGAAACTCCCGGTACTGGACTGGGTCTTTATATAGCAAAACAAATCATTGGTTTGCATAAGGGTAGAATATGGGTACAATCAAAAGTAGGCGAAGGAAGCACTTTTATTTTTTCTCTTCCAAAATACAATGACTAACTTATCAAACAAAAAAATACTAGTTGTTGAAGATGAAATTTATTTAAGGGAGCTTTATGTTGACATTTTGACCGAAGAAGGTTTTTCCGTTGATCAAGCTGCCAATGGCTACGATGGTTATTTGGCTATTTTAAAAGGTGGTTATGATCTGATCTTACTTGATATCATGCTTCCCAAAATCGATGGCCTAGAAATCTTAAAAAAGTTAAAAAATGATCCCAAACCAAAAAAAGCCAATGGCAAAATTGTGGTTTTAACCAACCTGAGCAAAGATACCGCCATTGCAGATAGTGTTGCTATGGGAGTAGCCGGCTATCTTATCAAAAGCGACCTAACTCCAGGTGAGTTTATCGAAAATGTTAACCGTTTTTTAAAAATTAATTAGTTATTGTCATCCCGACCGTAGCGGAGGGATCTCTCGCGAATGCGAGATATCCGCCAAGGGCGGATTTTAGAAACAACATGAATATAAAAGTAAACTCTCACGATTTTTTGGGAAAATTATCTATTATAAAAAATTGCTTGGCTCTTATTTTGGATGACAAAAAACAATCAGACAAAAACTCCAATCTACTTCAAAAAGCCTATGATTCTAATCAGGATTTAATTAATTTAATAAAAAACACCACAATTCATGGCTAAACTCCTTATCGTCGACGACGACATGCTTAATTCCAAAATATATTCCACCAAATTGCAAAAAGATCAGCACCAAGTTCACTTGTCTTTAGACGGACAAGATGCTTTAGAAAAAATAAAGGATAAGTTTGATCTGATCTTGCTTGATATCATGCTTCCAAAAATTGACGGCTTAAATCTTCTTAAAGAAATCAAAAAAGGAATAAACAAAAATACAACCGTCCTGCTTTATACTAATCTAATGAGCCAAGATGCCAAAAAAGAGGCTCTAGAAAACGGAGCCAAAGAATTTATATTAAAAGCAGACTTAAATCCGCTTGAACTGTTGGAAAAAATCAAAAATTACCTGCCTCCGTCATCCTGAGCGTAGCCGAAGGATCTCTCAGCTTGTCTGAGGTATCCCGCCTATGGCGGGATTTCTGAAATAAATTCAGGGATTCCTCCACTTCGGTCGGAATGACAAACTATCATGAAAAAATACGAAGAAACACTTTACGAAATTTTAAAAAAAAACAAGTTTCTTTCAAGTCAAGATTTGGAAGAAGCCTATAAAGCCTCCAAGGATTTAGACAGATCTTTGGCCGATACGCTTGTTTTTAGGGGTCTTTTGTCAGAAGAGGTTTTGACCCGTCTTGTCGCAGAAAGCTTAAATCTTCCCTATGTACCGCTAAAAAACTACTTAATCCCTGATGAAATATTAGATCTGATACCGGAAAACCTAGCCCGTCGTTATCGCATGATTCCATTTGAAAAAACCGACAAGGGACTGTCTTTGGCCATGGAAGATCCGCAAAACTTTGAAGCCCTAGAAACCGCCAAACGTCAAGTTGACCTTCCTGTTTCTGTTTTTTTTACCAGTCCGGCTGACCTTGCCAGAGCTTTAAACCAATATAAGCGTGACATCAAAAAAAAGTTTAAAGATATTATTACCCAAAATATAAAAAAAGCCGGTTCTGTTACAGAAAAAGACACGGTAGAAAAGTTGCTTAAAGTAGCTACCAATTTGCCGGTAGTAAAAATTTTAGATGCCATACTTGAATATGCTGCCGCCGAAAATGCTTCCGACCTTCATTTTGAAACCCAATCAGACTCTCTTATTGTTAGATTGAGAGTTGACGGTGTATTGTCTGATGTTTTGATTCTTCCCAAAGACATTCAGCCGGCTATAGTTGCCAGAATAAAAGTTTTATCTAATCTAAAAATTGACGAACATAGGGTGCCTCAAGATGGTCGTTTCAAATTCAAGGTAGATGAAATCTCAATAGGTATACGTGTTTCTATTATACCCAGTTTTTTTGGAGAAAATATTGTTTTAAGACTTCTACCAACCTCTTCGCGCCCCTTAAATTTAGAAGAACTCGGTTTATCGGCAGTTAGTTTGGAAATAGTCAAAAGAAACATCAAAAAACCTAACGGTATGATTCTGGTTACCGGACCCACAGGATCAGGCAAAACCACTACTCTTTATAGTATTTTAAACATTCTTAATACAATCAAGGTCAAAATTTGTACCATTGAGGATCCGGTTGAGTATAGTATGCCTCGTATCAGTCAAATCCAGGTCAATCACAAAACAGGTTTAGATTTTAATGTTGGTCTTAGATCTTTACTTAGGCACGATCCTGACATTATCATGGTCGGTGAAATTAGAGATACCGAAACTGCCAATATGGCCGTCCATTCGGCTCTTACCGGCCATCTGGTTCTTTCTACACTTCACACTAATTCTGCTCCTGGCGCAATTCCCCGTTTTTTGGATATGGGTACCGAAGGATATTTACTATCTTCCACTATCAATATAGTTATTGCCCAAAGACTTGTCCGCCGTATTTGTCCCGCTTGTGTTGGAGAATTCAAACCCAGTCAAGAAACATTAGACCATATCAATAAATCTCTTGGTAAAAATTTTGACAAACAAAAGTTTTACAAAGGCAAGGGTTGTGAAAAATGTAATCAAACTGGATACAGGGGGCGGGTCGGTATTTACGAGGTTATGGAAGTTAACGATGAGATTCGCCAACTTACTCTCAAAATGACCAACGAAGAAGAAATCAAAAAAGCCGCTGTCAAGGCTGGTATGGTAACCATGCTTCAAGACGGTTTTGACAAAATTGCCTCTGGATTTACTACTATCGAAGAAATCTTCGCCGCCACCAAAGAATAACTTGTTTTTACCCAATCTCTAAATTTTTCCACCTGAATAATTTTTTTTGATTTAATCAAAAAAGGCTCTACATCTCTAGCCAATTTTTTCAAATCATTTTTTTCACAAAAAATTTCAAATTTTTCTTTCAATTCTGACTTTCCTTCTATACCAATTTCTTTTTTCAATAAATTCCACTCAGGTTGTGTTTTTGAAAACAAAAAAACAATATCATAAATATCTCTGCCTTTAGGTCGCTTTCTGTTTAAAAGTGCAATTATTTTTTGAGATAAAAGCATGTCTATTGGATATACTCTAATTTCAGCAAAAACATCAAATTTATTAATAATTCTTGTTTCAAATTTTACTTTTCCCTTTTTTTGATTAATATCAAGTTGTATCAATATTTTTTCAGTTTCATAATCTGTCAAATTAAATTTTTGCAATAAATTTAGAAATTTTAAATAGCACCTAAACACTCCTTTATAAACATTTCTATATTCAACTTCAAAGGCTTCTCTTTTTAAATTCAACGCTAAATTTTTTATCATCAAACCAAAATCATCTTTTTTTAAAGCATATCCGTCTAAATCCAAATCTTCAGAAAATCTATCATTTCCATAAATAATTCTCGCGCTAGTTCCACCCATAAAAACCAATTTTTCACCAAATTTAGATTCAAACAAAATCTCTAATATTTTGTATTGCAAATATTCCACTAATACCGCCCTGTCTAAACGGGACTCATTTAAAGGAAAATATTTTTTTATCTCTTTAAAATCAAGCATTTAAGTAATCAAAAAAATTTAATAATCGTTTTTTTATTATTTTTGATTGAATTAATTCAACATAACTATAGACTTTTCTCAAATCTATTTTTTTTTCTAAATTTAACCTTAATTCTATTAAGTCATTTTTACTTCTTAAATCGTCCCTAAAATAAACCAAATCAAACAACGCCTTTTCAGGGCTTGCTATTTTAAAAAACACATCCTTAAGTTTTGACTCTCTCTTTACATAACCGGTAAACAAATCAGACTTAATTTTATAATAACTGAAAGTCCCAAAATCATTTTCAAATTTTTCTGCTCTTTCGCAAGAAACACTGGTAATCACGCGAGTTATTTCGGGAATTATTTGGTAAAAAGACAAAGCATATTCCAAAGATATATATGATTTATTGACTCTGTTTGCAATTAAATGCACGTCTAAATCTTTCTGCGGTAAAGCATAAAAACCTTTTTTAATTGCAACAAGCCAGCCTTTTTTAACCCAAACGCTAAAATGATGCCTATCTATATTTCCAAATTTATTTCTAACATTTTGGGTAGATATTATTTGTCTCTTATCAAAATGTCTTAAAAAATCTATATATTTCATTTTGTTGTACAATTCTACAACAATCCGTATTCTTAGTCAACACCCAAAAAACTTATTCCCATGCTATTCTTATTTAATGCCCCTTTTTAAGTACAAAGCCACTGACAAAAAAGGAAAATTGATCGCCGATATCATCAATGCTTCATCGGAAAAAGAAGCCGAGTCCCTCCTCAAGGACAAAGGTTATCAGGTCCTTGTTTTAAAAGAACAAAAAGAAGGCTCTCTGTCAGCAGACATAAAAATTTCGGGTAAATTTCCTGTTAAAGAAAAAATCTCTATTTGTCGCTATCTTTCCACCATGATGAATGCCGGCCTACCTTTGGAAGAATCGGTCAATCTTTTAATCAAGGGTACAGAAAACAAAACTGTCAAAAAAGTACTTCAAGATATAAGTTTTTCTATCAGAAAAGGTTCTTCCCTTCATTCCAGTTTCGGAAAATATCCAAAGTTTTTTGACGATATATTTCTTGCCATGGTTAAAACAGGTGAAATATCTGGGACATTAGACCAGTCTTTTAACCATTTATCCATTCAATTCAAAAGGGAAGAAGATTTACGCAAAAAAGTTATAGGCTCTCTTCTTTATCCGGCCATAATTATCAGCCTTATGCTTGCCATTGGTCTGCTCATGCTAACTTTTGTTCTTCCCCGACTTGGCAAGGTTTTTACTAATCTTAATGTAGAGCTTCCTCCTTTAACTAAGCTTTTATTAAACATCAGCCTTTTTATGCAAAAAAACAGTCTCGCTGTTCTTCTTTCTGTTCCTGTATTAATATTTCTTCTAACACTTTTTTTCAGAAGCAAAAAAGGAGGAAGATTAATCTATTTGATAACCAGCAAGTTGCCCGTCCTTAAGGATATTCTGCTTCATTACAACCTAACTCGTTTTAACCAAAGCCTTTCTGCCCTGCTTAAAGGGGGCGTTTCTATAGGGGAATCACTGGAAATTGCTTGTCAGTCCTTGATTCTTCCTGGCAAAAAAAAACTAGCCGACCAATTTGCCAAAGAAATTTCACAAGGAACTTCTCTCACCGAAGTTTTTTTGCGGGCAAAAATTTTTCCTTCATTAATGACCCAAATGGTTGCCGTTGGAGAAAAAACCGGAACCCTAGAAAAAACTTTGCTAGACACTGCTACTTTTTATCAGGAGGAAGTAGAAAATTCCTTAAAGAATTTCATCACTCTTCTCGAACCTATTTTGATGATTATTGTTGGCATTGCCGTTGGCTTTATGGTTCTAACATTTATTTCGCCAATTTATAGCCTTATTGGCAAACTGCAACCCAACTAAAACAAAATTACAACGTCATCCTGAACACAGTGAAGGATCCCAAGGGAAGTTTTGATCTCGAAAGGATCCTGAATTAAATTCAGGATGACGGCAATAATTCATAATGACCAATGAAAATTAAAATAAATAAAAACAGAGGAGTTACCATGGTTGAAGTTGTTCTGGTCATGTCATTTATGGCCGTTCTTTTTGGTATTAGTATTCTTTCTTTTTCTAATCTAGAAAGAAAAAACCAACTGGAGCTTTTTGCTACAGAAATCAAGTCTACTATTTATCAGGCCAAAAGCCAGACAATTAATGGCATCCAGTCCGCCCTTTATTTAGATTCCAGTCGTTACGTTCTTTTTAGGGGGGAAACTTTTTCCCCCACAGATCCCGAGAATCAAGAAAAAACACTGCCTTCTACACTTCAAATAGTCGATATAAATTTACCAAACCAAACAGCCACCTTTGTCAAAGTAAGCGGTTATTTAAATAATTACTCTTCTCCGTCAAATTTTACTTTACGGGATATAACCACTGGCCAAAGTAAATTAATATCAATTAATAAATTAGGAATTGTAAATATAGAATGAAAAATAAAACTAGTGTCATCCCGAGCAAACCATTCTGTCATCCCGAGCGAAGTCGAGGGATCTCTCGCGAATGCGAAGTATCCGCCAAAGGCGGATTTCTGAAACGAACTAAAAGACTACCTCGCAATGACAAGCAATTTGCTTTTTCAATAGTAGAAATACTTGTATGTATAGGAGTTTTATCAACAATTATTTTTGCCGTCACCAGACTATTTTTTGTCTCTCAAGAAACTGCCGAGATTGGTAAAGAAAAAACCAAAGCCACGGCTCTAAATCTTGAATATTTAGAAAAAACAAAAAATATTCAACACGCTGACTGGAATTTGTTAAATAACGGTCGTTACATTATTAATGAAGATGGTGGAATTTTATCTCTTGTCTCTACTACCAGCGGGGAGCTTGTCGATAATTTTACCCGTTATATAGACATTAGTCCTGTTTATCGCAATCAAAATGGTGACATTGTTGATTCTTCCGGAACCCTTGATTTGTCAACAAAAAAAATAGCAGCCACCTGTTCGTGGACAGGTTTACATCCGAGTCAAATTACCCAAAGTAAATATTTAACTCGCTATTACGATAATTTATCCTGGCAGCAAAGCACGGTTTCCGATTTCGAAGGTGGTCAAATGGATCTGGTAAAAATCACTGATCCCACAATAAATAACGGGGAAATAGAACTTCTTGGAGGTTGCCAGGGAGGTTCACCTGAATCTCTTATCTATGATGACCAATTACAAAACGGTTGGCGCACCAATTGTAGCGGACTTGGTTTTTGGGAATGGCTTTTGTGTAAATTTTTAACATTTTTTTCTAATGGTGTTATATCCACCAACTCCGCCGATTTTACTTACAATGAATCAAGTTATTCCATGAAAATCCAACTTTATTCCCCCAGTTCCGGTTCATGGCGATCGTGGGTAAAAATTTTTAATTATGATGAGATCTGTACCATCGGTTTTCGCAATCTTCATTTTTATGCCTATAATCCCACTCCAGATGAAATTGAAATAGATGTTACGGCTGTTTATGGCCAATGGGACGAGAGGACTATCACTATACCCCCTGTAACTTGGACAGAAATCAGCTTAGATTACGAACAAATAGGGGAAGATTATGAAAATAATTTAGAAGCCATATATTTTTCCAAAATAATGGATCATTCAGACCCAACTCTTATTTTTTATGTTGATGCCATGGATTTAACCGGCGGGGTTGGAGGATTTTTTACAGAAGGCACCTTAATTTCTTCAGTTTTGGATACCAATCAATCTTCTGCTTTTAATAGAATCAGTTTTTCTGGCCAAACATTTCCAAATACCTTGATCGGTTTCCAAACGGCTATCTCTGAAAACGCAGATGGTCCATGGCTTTATCATGGTCCTGCCGGCACTGATCTTTCCGACGATCTTTATACTGATTCAGAGGGGCAGGGGATTTATTTAGGTGCCAATATTGGTCGCTATTTTAGATATAAGGCATTTTTAAAAAGTATTGATGGCCAAAACACCCCCATTCTTTATGATTTTTCAGTCAACTATTCACCATGAGCTATAAAAACAAAGGTACTACCATCATCGAAATGATAATCTACTCTGCCCTGTTAGTAACGATCATGGTAGCTCTTTACTCTTTTTACTCTCAAATCACCATACAGAGAGTTAATCAATTAGCTCGGGCTGAAATTTACACTAATGGACAAAGAATTCTTTTTGATTTTCACCAAACAGTCAAAAAAGCCAATTCTGTAAATTACCCAACTATTGGGGAGAGTGACGACTATCTTTTTCTCAACGCCGGCGCCACTACTTATCAATTAGACGACGACAATGCCTTAGAAAAAACCGAAGATGGCCAAACTTTTAAACTCACCGACAGCTTGGTTCAAGTCAAAAATCTTACCTTTACTCATTTTGGTCCTTCCGCAAATCACCCTACTGTTAAAATTAGCTTTGATCTGACAGGCAGAACTTACTCCTATCACTTTCAAAGTGCCACCACCTTACCATGAAATACAAAAAACAATCGGGACAGGCAATGATTATTCTTGTTTTTGTTAGTGCCATTATTACCTCCTTGATTCTTCAAACTTCAGCTTTTAGTCTTTCTTCGTTAAGCCTTGACAACGAATACAGTCAAGGCTTGATTTTATTAAATAGAGCCGAGGGTCATCTAGAAAACGCCGCCCTAAGGAGTCTTCGCGATCCTACTTTTGCAGGGGAAACTATTAATGAAGACAATATCTCTTGCACCACTCAAGTTAGCGACATAACAGGAGGTAAAGACATTAATTCATTTTGTCAGCAAAACCAACGTTCTCGCATGGTTGGTCTTACGGTTACCTTCTCCTCCGGCACCTACCAATTCTCACCAATAGAAGAAAGATAATTTAATGCAACTTGACAAACGCATTAAATTTATGTAAACTCATTACATGATCGCAGTAAGTACAGGCAGAATTACCAGGCAAGGACAAATCAGTATTCCAGCCAAAATCAGGAAAAAATTAGGCATAAAAATTCCATCGAATTTTTTTATGACAATTCTTGATGGAAAGATTATTATTCAGCCAATTCCAAATTTATTAGACATGCAGGGATCTTTATCCGGTTTAGCAATAAAAAACAAATCTACAGATCAGGTAATCAAAATCGAAGAAACGGCCGCTCAAAACTATGTTTTAAAGAAATTTTCCAATAAGCAAAAATGAAAAAGCTATACGTGGATACTAACGTTTTTTTAAGATATTTTTTAAACGACAATACAAGACAATCCAATTTAGCCCGAAAATATTTTTTGCAAGCCCAAAAAAATAATTGTAAATTATTTACAATTCCACAAATTCTTTTTGAATTCGCTTACGTATTAAAAAGTGTTTACAAAAGAAACAAAAAGGATGTTGTTACTCATCTAAAAATCATTTTGAGTATGAATTTTTTGGTAATTAATAACAAAGAAGAGTTAAAACAAGCTACGGTTATTTATCAAAACAAAAATATTGATTTAGTAGATGCATATCTTTTTGTCTGCGCCCAGACTAACCAAGCCGAAGTTTTCTCCTTTGACAAAGACTTTAAAAAACTAAACTAGTTGCGCGTGTTAAGATTTATCTACCATGGATGCATTTAGGGGAGCCCAAAAAAGATATTTAGCCTTTCTTTTTACGGATCAAAACATAAAAGTTGCCAAATTAAACAAAAGAGGGGACAGTCTGGAGCTTTTTTACGAATTTCCCTTATCCGAACAAACCATCCAAAATGGTCAAATAAAAGATAGCGTTCAGCTTCTTTCTGTTTTGGAACAAATTAAGTCCCAACTAAAAATTGACGATGCCTCCGTTATTGTTGGTATTTCGGAAGTCAAGGCCTTTGTCCACACTTTAACTCTGCCGGATATTGAACTATCAGAAATTGATCAGGCTATCAAATTTCAGGCAGATACTTTTTTGCCTATTTCATATCAAAAACTGTATCTTGACTGGATGTTGACCAAAAAAAAAGAAAACAAGCTAAACATTGTTGTTAGTGCTGTTCCCAAAAAAATAATTAATGCCTTTACCAAAATTCTTATCAAAGCAGGTTTAAAGCCGGTAGCCTTTGAAAGCACCGCGATTTCTCTTTTTCGACTTTTGCCAAAAGAAAATCAAAAACTAAGTTTTGTTGCCGAAATTGACGAAATTTCTACGGTTTTGGTTTTAGGTAGCAAAACAAGTATCAAGGCTTGTTCTGTGGTTGGAAAAAACAATCATTTCATGGACACTATTCAGGAAATGAAAAATTTTTACCTAAAAAAAAGGAAACAAAATCCTCCTAAAATCTATCTCTGTGGCAAAAAGTGTTCTGATTCACTTCTAAAAGAAATTAAAGAAAAACTAAATCTGGAAACCATTCTTCTTTCCAATAAAATAAAAAACATCCCCAGTAATAGAGAATCCGAACTGGCAGTTTTAATTTCTTTAGCCCAAAAAAACGTTACTCTTCCTGAAGATACAAAAACTATTAACATCTTGCCATATTCACTTTCTCAAAAATACAAAAATTTATCCAAAGATAGGCTTATAAACAGTTTTTCTCTCTTTTTTATCGTCTCCGTTTCTTTCTTGAGTTTTTTTCTGCTTTTTCTTTATTTCAATTGCCAAAACAAAAACAAAAACCTGAAAGAAAATCTGGACCCAGTCTATTCTTCTGTTACAGCTAGTATTGACAAATTTTCTTTTTACAAAAACAAAATATCTCTTGTTAATCAAATTTCGGATCAAAACAACCTTTTGATCCAAACAATAAAAGAATTTTTAGCATCTTCTTTTGACAACATAGAGATCACTGGTATTAACTTTGACTCTGCCAAAAAAGAATTTATATTTACGGGAAGAGCCAAAACAAGACTAGATCTACTTAAATTAAAAGAAACCTTGGAAGAAAAAGATTTTATCAATCAAGTTACTCTTCCGGTTTCCTCTTTAGAAAAAGCTTCCCAGGTAGAGTTTAGAATGAAGTTAGTATTAAAAACATTGTAAAAAATGATCCAAAAAATAAAACCAGTTCAATCGGTAACTACTAACAATGATTCCGCCAAAACAACAACGGAACCGTCGATAAAATTAACAGATAATAGTCCTGTTAAAGTTGCCAACAAAATAAAACAAAATCAGTCAATAGTAAAATCAGCCAAACATTCATTTTTCACATTCATCACTTTATTTTTAATCATTTTTCTTAACATTGTTTTCGTCCTTATTTCCAAAAGAGTCTTAGATGATTATGCCCAAACAAAATCAGCCTTTGATTTTCAGCAGGAATTAAGCAAAAATGGTTTTTCAAAAGAATTTTTGAAAAAAACTGACGGCCTAGACAAGCTTTTTCCTAATCAAGAAAAATTAATTGACCTCATTAGCTCCATAAACAAGGCTTCTTCTTCCTTTGAAAAATTGGAATTGAGTTTTGAGTCAGATGAGCCGATTGCTAATAAAAAACAAAAATATCTCCCCTTTATTTTGGAAGCCACAGCCAAACCAACCAAAATTATTTCTTTTTTAGAATCTTTTTTAGATGCTGATTTTTTAATTGAAATAGAAAATATATCACTAAAAAGCACCGATTCTTTTGTATCAAACGCTGACCTCATTATAAAAGCCAATTTATATGTTAATGACAGTTTTTATTAATGAATACCAGACTTAAATTATTGATAATAACTGCTTTTGGATCTTTTACTATTATTTTCAATATTTTTATGTTCTTTTATTATTTTTCCATAGAAAGAAAACCTACAAATAAAAAAATATTTGAAGAAAACGGCATAGATATAGACCTGTCTTTATTCAAAAAGGCCATTGAATTTTCGGAATCCAAAACTCCTTTTAGTTTCGAAAACAACAACACAGAACAGGCATCCGTCCAACCCGATTCTGATAAAATAACCACTCCAACCGTCACAAGCAAAACCGTTCAGTTTACTGTTCAAATTTTTAATGCCAGTGGCATTTCCGGTATTGCTTCCGGGCTAAAAGAAGAACTAGAAAAAAACCAGCAAATCCTTGTTACTCAAATTGGCAACACCGATAATTCTCAAAATACTATAGTCAAAAGTAAAAGCTTTATACCCGAAAACCTAAAAACTTCGATTTATCAAATAATAGAAAAAAACTTTTTAATTAATCAAAAAGAAACACTGCCCGACAGTAACACCAGCGACATCATCATCATCCTAGGCCAACAAAAGCTACGGTAGTAAAATACCTGCCTCTATAATTCGATCTATTTTTATCTTTCATTAATAATTTTTTATATTTATCAACATCTGTCTTAATTTTTAACTCTGCTTTATTTAATTCACTCAAAAACATTTTTAATCTCTTCCACTCATACGCCCCTCTAATTTTCACACCGTCACCCTGTCTTTTCACACCGTCACCCTGTCTTTTCACACCGTCATCCTGATCCGCCAGTTGGCGGAGAAGGATCCCGTCGTAATCAAAATCATCTTTATTCATCAATTTATTTAAATCACTCCAATTGTCCGTCTTCTGTCTTTTTAAATAAAAATCAGTTGTCAAATAAAACAACCCATTTTTTTTAGTCACTCTCGCCATTTCTCTCAATGCTCTTATTGTCCTATTCCAATATTCTTTTTTGGAATAAAAACCACCTTCCATTTTTGTGTCCAAATGTTCGATAGCCGAAATGCAAATTACTGCATCAAAACTATTTTTTTTAAATGGTAATTTCGTCATATCCCCAACCACAAACTCCACCTTCGCCAGTTTTTTTTCCTTTGCCTCGTCGTAGCCTTTGGCAAAGACGGGTCTTTTTTCCATTGGTTTCTCAATATCAATACTGGTCACCTTCGCCCCGCTACTAGCCAAAAAATCAGGCAGTAAACTTCCGCCACTACCGATATCTAATATCTTTTTGTTTTTCTTTTTGAAATAATTTAACAACATTCCATATTCCCAAGCTCTGATTCCCTTAGTTTCTGGCTCAAAAATTCTGGCAAACCACAGAGGATCAAATTTACCCAATTTTAGTACTTCTTTCCTAACCCTCCCAATATCCCTTAAATCAAAAATCCGAGAAAATTTATTAATCTTGTCATTCCGACCGAAGTGGAGGAATCTCCTGACCTCTGAATTTGGAAACAATATCAATCGCCAAGAAATTTCTCTACCATTTTTGTTTATCCACTTTGGTCTTATCCATTCCCATCCATATCTCAGCAACCACTTATAATCCCAATACCCCTTTTTACCAAACAACTTAACCCAATTCACCAGCGCCTGTAATCTATAATCCCTCATTCTGCATAAATCTTTAATTTTTATTTTTTTCTTACTAGCAGAATCATCTTTGCGACCAAGCTTAATTTTTCTTAACAATTCATCAGTTTCTTTGTTGTTTAAAATATCGGCAAAATTTAAAAACTCATCGGATTTTTTAGTCATATCAATGTCCAATATTACATCAAAATCAACAAACCAGTCATGTTAATATAAACTCATGCCTCAAGACAAATACACTGCCGTTTGGGTTTCTCATTCTTCCATAAATGATTACCTTCAATGTCCCCGCGCCTACTATCTAAAAAATGTTTACAAAGATCCTGTCACTAACCACAAAATTAAAATAATTAATCCGGCCATGAGCTTGGGTCAAGCAGTCCACAAAGTCATAGAGTCACTTTCTCTTTTGCCTGTTAATAAACGTTTCAAACAACCTCTTTTAGAGAAATTCGAACAAGCATGGAAGCAGGTATCTGGAGAAAAAGGTGGTTTTACTGATCCTGATGTTGAACTAAAATATAAAATCCGTGGCCAAAAAATGATTCAAAGGGTGATTGACAACCCCGGGCCGATTCAAAAACTAGCTGTAAAAATCACAGAGGATTTGCCTTATTTCTGGTTATCGGAAAAAGACAACATTATTCTCTGCGGTAAAATCGATTGGTTGGAATATTTGCCTGACATTGATTCGGTTCACTTAATTGACTTTAAAACCGGCAAAAGCAGGCAAGACTCCGATTCTCTCCAATTACCGATTTATCATCTTTTGGTTCACAATTGCCAAAAAAGAAAAGTCAAAAAAGCCAGCTATTGGTATCTTGATTTAAGTGATAAACTGGTGCCAAAAAAACTGCCAAATCTAAAAAAATCTGAACAAAAAGTTCTACAAATTGCCAAAAAAATTAAACTGGCTCGCCAATTGCAAAGCTTCAAATGCCACAAAGAAGGTGGTTGTTTTGCCTGCAAACCCTTTGAAGCTATTTTACAAAAGAAGGGAAAACTTGTTGCCACCGATAATTACGGTAGCGATGTCTATATTTTGCCTATTTCTACGCCTGACAAAAAAGAAAGTACAATTTTTTAAGCAAAAAGCCAAAAAAAATGTTAAAATAAGCATTAATGTCAATTGATCCTATTTTTAACTCCAGGCCTTTCAAATCACAACCTGTCACTTTTGATAAACACCAAGCCCAAAAAATGGAGCTGGGGTTGCCATCTCAATGGCTTCAAAATCCGGGCCTTGTCAAGCTACAAATAAAACCGCAAAAACTTAAAGCGATTGAGAATCCACCAGAAAAACTTTTAAGTAACACCGATCGTCTTTTACTCAAGAGAAATGAGCCTCTTTTTAAGGGTATATATTGTTCTAATTTGGAAATTACCAATTTATCGGTCAAAAAAGCTAGTAAAAATTCACCAAAAAACATCAAAATTCGTGTCAAAGAGTTATTGCCAAAACATTTAAGGAAACTTTACGGTTATGCTAGGGCCGAATTGTCTCTTCTTACCGGGCCTCATTCTTCGGCCATACTTTTTCACAACCCGGATTATATTGATAGGTTAAAAAAGACAAACGAAGACCACGTCAATTTTGTCATTGATAATTATCAAAAAATTAAAAGACCCAGCAATTTAAGATTTGGCGATCACATTTTCTTTACTGTTAAGTACGAAAACCCCCGCTTAAACAATATTCCCCCCTGCCGTATCCACAGCATGATTTATGTTGCTCCCGGATTGGCCTTCAGTAAAAATAATTTTGGAGCATCTTCTCCTTTCTATTTGCAAAATATCGAAAAAATTCTCAATCTTTTGCAACCAATTGCAGAAAATACGACAATGTATTTCGAATTTTGGAGACCGGCCGTTTAACTGTGTTAGAATAACAAAGAATGGACAAAATTTCGTTTAAAATGGGAGATAAACTGGTCGACGGAGGACGGGTATACAAAATCTACAAAATCAAAAAAGATATTATTTTTTTTGAACCGTTCTTTAAAGAAGACAAAGACACGCTTTTAACTTCTTCAATTCCCATTTCAAGTATCTCCAAAACTAATATAAGAAAACCTGTTACCAGAAAGGAAATAAACGAAGCAATAAAATTTTTATCAGTCAAAAGAGAATTAGCTTTGCCACTTGACATCAATACAGCCAGAAACCTACTTGATTCCAACGACATCAATCAAACCGTTTCAATCTTAAAAAGACTTTGGATAGAACAAAAAGATCCCACCAGGCCTTTTGCTACCAGCAGAAAAAATATCTTTAAATTAGCCTTAAAACAGCTTGCCGAAGAATTAGCTTTTTTATCACATACTTCAATAGAAAAGGCCACAGACAAAATCGAACTCGCACTGTCAAAACTCGCCTGAAAAACTAAAAATTAATTAAACCAAGTCCCAAAAGACCAACAATAATCAGATAAATTCCGATTAAAGTCGACAATAATTTTGGATTCAATAAAACCAAAATTCCAAAAACAACAGATAGCAAAGGGCTTAAGTTTTTCAAAAACATAAAATATTCTAACATACCTGTCATTGCGAATCACCCGTCATCCTGATCACCCGCAGGGGGAGAAGGATCCCATAG
Source organism: Patescibacteria group bacterium (assembly GCA_018902845.1). Lineage (GTDB taxonomy): Bacteria > Patescibacteriota > Microgenomatia > UBA12405 > UBA12405 > JAHIPV01. Next base: position 39,112 of record JAHIPV010000009.1, on the reverse strand, counting down.
AATTCAAAACTTACTTTGAGATTCTTCGCTCTCGCTCAGAATGACGCTTGCTATCCGTCATCCTGATCACCCGCAGGGGGAGAAGGATCCCCTGGGAACCAAACACTTTCGGTTAATAATTTAAATAATGTGTTAAACTTAAACATGTCCATTATTAAATGGCTCAAAAAAAACTGGTTTACCCTCACACTACTTATTATCATCGCCTATTTAATTAAACAAGCTCAAGCATTCCAATCAGCCTCATCACTTCAATCAACCGATTCTGGCTCAAATTTTGCCTTGCTGGAATCTTCCTCAAAAATGCTTCCCGAAACACCCCCAAGTCAAAGCCAGCCTAGGATGGTTACAAAAGACACCAACCTTTCGCTTTTGGTAAAAAATGTCAGGCAGACGATCGATGAAATTGAAAACATGGCCACACAAACAAACGGCTACATGGTTGATTCCCATCTTTCTTCGCCGGAAGGCGCTGATTCAGGCAATATCACCATTCGTGTTCCGTCAGATAATCGCCAGCAGATTTTAGACCAGCTCAGATCCATGGCAGTAAAGGTAGTTTCAGAAACAGTTTACGGCCGTGATGTTACAGATGAATATGAAGATTTGGACGCAAAGTTGGAGGTTCTCTACAAAACGAAATCAAAATTTGAAGAAATTTTTTCTCAGGCTAGTAAAATTCCAGATCTTCTTAATGTTCAAAGAGAATTGGTTAGCCTGCAACAGCAAATAGACAGCCTCAGGGGTCGTCAGGAATATCTAAGCCAATCTGCCAAACTAACCAAAATCATGGTTTATTTATCAACTGACGAACTTGAATTGCCCTACAGTCCCACCAAAGCTTGGAGGCCAAAAGTAATTTTCAAAACAGCCGTCAGATCTCTAATTTTAAACTTAAGATCACTGGGCAATTTATTTATCTGGGCTCTTGTCTACTCGCCGATACTAATAGTAATTTTCCTAGTCATAAAATTCTTCCAAAAAAGAAAAATACCCAGTTAACTCTAACCCAACTCCAACCCAACTCCAACCCCAAAACCTTTGCTGTCATTGCGAGGAATCTCACGACGTAGCAATCCCGTTGGAATCAATCTTACATTTTACATTCTCCGCCCAATCTCATTAATGTCTATCTCTTCTTTCTTTCGTGCTAAAATTTAATCATGACAATCCAAGATATTAGCAATAAGATTACTCCCATTCTAAAATCTCAAGGGGCGTTAAAGGCTGCTCTCTTTGGTTCTGTGGTCAGAAAAGAAGCAAAAAATACCAGCGATATTGACTTGTTGGTTGAACTTGAGGATGGAAAGAGCTTGCTTGACTTGGTTAGATTACAGTTCGCCCTGGAAGACGAATTGGGAAAAAAAGTCGATCTTCTAACATACAAATCCATCCATCCATTGCTAAGAGATATCATATTAAAAGAGCAAAAAGTTATCTATGAAAAAAAGACCTTCCAAAACTAAAAAGACAAATCTCAAAAATCTTAAATTCTTTGGAAAAAATCAACTAGCTAATTTTACAACCACCTCTTTAATCTAAAAACCGCATAAGTCAGTAAGGACACAAAAATAGCCAGTCCCATCAAAAACAACCAAGCTAACGGATTTTGATCAACTGGCAGTTTTACATTCATTCCGTAAAAACTCGACAATATCGTCGGAATTGTCAATATAATCGTAAATGAAGTCAGCAGTTTCATTGTCTGGTTTAATCTATTGCTGTCAATTGTCTGATAAGCGCTCCTGATACTGATCACACTTTTTAAATTAACCAAACAAGTATCAACTGATTGTTTAATATTTATAAAAACATCCTCAAACAAATCTCTGTCGTACTCATAAAACCTGACATATTTTTTCTGAATAATGGCCTCAAAAACATTCTTTGTCGGTATCAGCGAAGACAACAACTGATTTAGTTTTTCTTCATTTATCAAAAGTCTTTTTATGTCGCTTTCATCAGCTTGTTCAATTTCCTTTCTTTGCTTTAATACTTGGTTATTAATGTTTTTTATTTCTTTGGTGTAATCTCGGGACAATTCTGACAAAATTTGCAAAAGCAATTTCGATTTTTGGGTAGTATTTAAGTCCTCGTCTTTTCTTTCAAGCATTCTTTTTACCAATTCGTTTTCTCCTGTACAAGCCGTAATAAGTATTTCATCAGTCAAAATGACAACAAAGGTTTCAGTCACCCGGTCGTTCGGATTATCGTCAAGAACTCTCAAAAAAATTATAATATTGCCACCTCTTTTTTCGATTCTTGGCAATTCAAACCTATCCAAGGCATCATCCACATCTTCGTGCTTGAGACCTGTTAGTAAAACAATTTGCTTTAAATCTTTTTTGGAAATATTTTGAAAATCAATCCATACTCCCTTTCTTGTCTGTTCTATAGACTTTAGCTCCTTGTCGTTGACTGACTTGTAGTAAATATCCATAGAGGGATTATACCTCACCCGAATATTTACCAAACTCCATGCTAAACTAATCAATGCCTCTCAATACTCATCAGCCCTTGGCCGATTTAATCCGCCCCAAAAATTTAGACGAATTTATAGGACAATCACACTTAGTTGGACTTGATAAACCTATCCGTATCGTTTACGACAAACAACTTTTATTTTCCCTGATTTTTTGGGGACCGCCGGGAGTAGGCAAGACCACCTTAGCCAAAATTTTGGCCAAAAATGCGGGTGTTCAAATCCATCAGCTTTCAGCTGTTTCAGCCGGAAAAAACGATATCAAAAAAATATTAAATTCAGACCAGGTTTCACAGCCGTCTCTCATTTCAAAAGTATTATTTTTGGATGAAATCCACCGGTTTAACAAGGCTCAGCAGGATTTTCTCTTGCCTTATGTTGAGTCAGGTCAACTCACTTTAATTGGTGCCACTACCGAAAATCCCAGTTTTGAAATTATTTCTCCACTTCTTTCTCGTTGTCGGGTTTTTATTTTAAATCAGCTTTCTGACAAAGAAATAGGTCAAATCATAAATCGAGTAATTTCAGAAATAAACCGTCATTCGGCTACTGCAAAATCTATAAAAATAACCAAACCAGCCAGGGACTGGTTGATCCAAATGGCCAATGGTGACGCCCGTCAAACCATTACCATGATTGACAATACTTTTACCCTTTATAACGATCTTAGTCTAAAAAATTTTGTTTCAACTCTTCAAAACAAGTTTCTGCGTTTTGATAAAAAAGGGGAGGAGCATTACAACACCATTTCAGCTTTTATAAAATCCATGCGGGCTTCTGATTGTAATGCCGCCATTTACTACCTTGCCAGAATGGTTGACGCAGGAGAGGATCCAAAATTCATTGCCCGCCGTATGATTATTTTTGCTTCAGAGGATATAGGTATTGCCAATTCATCAGCTCTCATGCTTGCTAATCAAACTTTTCAAGCTGTTGAAAAAATTGGTTATCCCGAGTGTGCTATCAATTTGGCCCATGCTGTTATCTATTTAGCCAAAAGCCCCAAAAATCGCTCCTGCTACGACGCCCTCCGTTCCGCCCAAGAAGATGTAAAAAACTTTGGCAATCTTCCCATTCCGCTTAATTTACGCAATGCTCCAACTAAACTGATGAAAGAAATCGGATATGGCAAAGGCTATAAAAAATATCCAGATAAAAACACCAATTTGCTACCAGACAAACTAAAAAATTCAAAGTACGTTTAAATTCAAAAAATTTATTACGTTCCAAAAAATATCTAAAACAATGATATTATCAAAAGTACATTTTATATCTAACTTATGTTCAAAGTTTACAAAAATTACTACCGCTTCATTTTTCGCTACAAGAAACAATTCTTTCTTTTTCTTTTCGCCCTAATCGGTCTTAGTATTACCGAAAGTATCCAACCTTATTTCCTAAAACTTTTCACTGATAACATTTCGAGTCAAAATTTTGAAATACTTTTCAAAACATTAATATTATTTGTTTTTATTCGTTTATTAAGCCTGCTTTTTGACAATCTCACTTATTGGTTGGGAGACAAGTTTCTTTCCCTTGCGGTCAGAGATGCCAGATTAACAGTTTTCAAAAAAATCCAAGATTTGGACTTTGCTTTCCACTTAAGCAAAAGCACCGGTTCACTTATTAGCGCTATAAAAAGAGGAGACAACGCATTTTGGAGTTTTCACCATAGTATCAATATAAGATTAACCAGAATAGCAATAAAATTTTTTGTTGTCCTTTTTTTCTTTTTTAATATCAATTGGCAAATCTCGATTTTTTTAATTCTGTCATTTATTGGAAATATATTCCTGGCTCGTTTATTAATTAGGCACAACATAAAAACAAGACGGGAGTTTAATAAAGAAGAAGACCGTCTTTCTCATGCAATAGTCGATAATCTTATTAATTTTGAAACAGTCAAACTCTTTGCCAAAGAAACATGGGAGTTAAAAAGATTAAAGAATCTCTATATTACTTGGATGAAAAAGTTTTGGAATTTTGCCAATTCTTTCAGAGTTATAGGAGTAACGGTTGGTATCTTGGGCAATCTGATGCTTTTTTTAACATTGTTAGTTGCTTTAAAACAATTAACAAATTCCATTATTTCACCGGGAGAATATCTAATGATTTTTGGTTTTATTACCGTTTTTTATGAGAATTTTTTTGAATTGGTTTATCAATTTCGAAATATTGCCAAAGACCAAACCGATCTAAAGAAATATTTTTCAGTTTTAGACAAAGATACTCTAGTCAAAGATCCGGTTAATCCGGTCAAAAAAATATCGGCCACAGGAGAAATCGAATTCAAAAATCTCTCTTTTACATATCCGGAAACCACCAAAAAAGCCGTCAAAAATATAAATTTAAAAATTCGGCAGGGTCAATCTATTGCTTTTGTTGGCCGTTCCGGAGTGGGAAAAACTACCCTAATCAAGCTTTTGATGCGTTTTTATGATCCGGATAAAGGAGAAATATTATTGGATAACATTAATATAAAAAAATTTAGCAAAAATCAACTTCGATCTTTCATAGGGGTAGTGCCACAAGAACCAATTATGTTTAACAACAGCATTGCCTACAACATTGCTTATGGCAGAGACAAAACAACCCAAAAAGAAGTTGTTTCTGCCGCCAAAATGGCCAATTTACACAATTTTATTTCAACCTTGCCAAAGAAATATAAAACCAGGGTAGGGGAAAGGGGTGTTAAACTTTCCGGAGGTCAAAAACAACGATTGGCCATTGCCCGAATGATTTTGTCAAATCCCGATATTGTTATTTTTGATGAAGCCACTTCCCAACTTGATTCTGTCTTGGAAAAACAAATTCAGGATGCTTTTTGGAAAGCTACCAAAAACAAAACCACCCTTATTATTGCTCATCGTCTTTCTACTGTTATCAAAGCTGAAAAAATTGTTGTTATGAAGCATGGGAAAATAAAAGAAATTGGTTCTCATTACCAGCTTCTAAAAAACCCTGACAGTCTTTACTCCCGTTTCTGGCAACTCCAATCACGAAAAGATTAAACAACTTGCCATCCGTCATCCTGAATACACCCCCGTCATCCTGAGTAAGTCTTACGACCGAAGGATCCCATAGGAATCAAAACTCACTTTGGGATTCTTCGCTCCCGCTCAGAATGACGAAACAATTCCGTTGGGATGTTAAAATCAAACAAAATGATAAAAGAAGACTTTTCCATCAAACTTGCCGGTCCGGCAGGTATGGGCATCAAATCAGGCGGTCAACTATTTTCAAAATTTTTCCAATCCTTAGGTTTTTATTTTCATGATTATACAGAATATCCATCACTTGTTCGTGGCGGACACAACACATATCAAGCCACCTACGGATACCAAAAAGTTCACGCTCCCCACCAAAAAATAGATTACTTTTTCTCGTTAAAACCGGGCCACTGCCGACAGCATCAAAACGAATTTCACCCAAACACTCTTGTATTTTCAGACAAAAAAAATCCAGTTTCAAAAGGCAAATTTATCAATTTGCCACTTTCTCAACTTTCTTCTCAAGCTGGTAATCCTTTGTCCGCTAATATTATTTGTTTCGGAATCATAGCTTTTCTTCTAAATCAAGACAAAAGTCAGGCTACATCACTTATTTCAAAAGTTTTTTCAAAAAACACAAAAACTAATTTGATCGCTTTTGATATCGGTTATATTTACGCTCAGCAAAATTTGAAACAATATCAACAAACCCTAAAAATCCCCAAACAAGCGAACCAAGCGAAAGCACAGTCATCCGCAGGGGGAAGATTAACTAGTTTTAATGATGGCAACCAAGCTTTTGCTTACGGGTTTTTACAAGGTAAAGGAAATTTTTATGCCGCCTACCCCATGACCCCATCAAGCGGGACACTTCACTTTTTAGCCTCTAGGGCCAAAGATTACAACATTACGGTTGTTCACCCAGAAGATGAAATAGCCACCGCCAGTTTAAGCGCAGGCGCCGCTTTTGCCGGCGCCAGATCAGCAGTTGGTACTTCCGGTGGAGGTTTTGCTTTGATGAACGAAACTGTTTCCTTTTGCGGAATGAGTGAAATCGGCATGCTTTATTATCTGGTTTCTCGCCCCGGTCCCGCTACCGGTATGCCGACTTGGACCAGTCAATCTGACCTGCTTTATGCTATTTTTTCCGGACACGGTGAATTCCCTAAAGTTGTAATCGCTCCCGGCGATCAGCAGGAAAGTTTTGATTTTGCCAATATCGGACTGAATCTTGCTGATCAATTACAGACGCCAATTATTGTTTTAAGCGACAAATTCATTGCCGAATCCAGTGCTTCAACTACAGATTTATCAAAAGAGAAAGTCATAGTAAATCGTGGCAAAATTTTAAATTCAGTTACAAAAAATTTTAAACGCTACAATTGGATTACGCGGTCAGGAGTATCTCCCCGTTGCCTGCCGGGTACAACTAATGGCCAGTTTTTAGCCAATAGTTCCGAGCATAACCAATTCGGTTTTTCATCTGATGATTCAATTGTTGCTGTCAAAATGCAACAAAAAAGGGCCAAAAAGTTAAAAACTGCCAAGATATTGGCTCCAAAACCAAGACTTTTTGGCAATAAACAAGCCGACAGCCTTATTATTTCCTGGGGTTCTAACAAGGGTATTATTTTAGAGGCCCTAAAAAAACTAGACAATTTTGCCTTTTTACAAATAAGAACTCTTTGGCCTCTTCATGATTCTATAAAAAAAACAATCAAAAAATACAAAAAAACTATTATCATAGAAAACAGTCAAACTTCACGGCTAGGGTTTTTACTCAAGTCGCTTTTCAGTTTCAGCCCAACTGCCACTATTTTAAAATTCAACGGTCGACCCTTCTTCCCAGAAGAGTTAATTAAAAAATTAAAATGAAAAACCAAATTTACAATTATAAATCTAAGGTAGTTCCTACTTGGTGTCCGGGCTGTCCCAATTTTCTTCTTTTAACCGGTCTTCAACAAGCCTTTGCTAAATTAAAAATTCCCAATCACAACATAGTGGTCGTTTCTGATATCGGTTGTGCCGGCAATATATCCAATTTCTTAAATACTTACAGAATTCATTCACTTCATGGTCGGGCTATTCCTACCGCCATTGGTGTTAAATTGGCTAACCCAAAATTAACGGTTGTGGTTGTAGTAGGGGATGGGGGAGCTTACGGAGAAGGTCTCAATCATTTAATTACTGCTGTTCGTGCTAATTATGACATCAAAGTTTTTGTTGCCAATAACCATCTTTACAGTTTGACCACTGGACAAGCTAGTCCGACCACCAAAACAGGTACAAAAACAAAATCAACACCATTTGGTTATGCCCTAAAACCAATCGATCCTGTTCCTCTGTTAAAAAACGTCAATTCATCTATATTAGTCGAAAATGTTGATTCAAAAAATCCGTCAAAATTATTCAAAAAAATTACAAAAACATTAAAACACCAGGGCTTCGCTCTTCTTGACATCTCCCAAGTCTGCCTTTCTTTTGGTAACTAAGCCCCCTCTTCGTGCTACAGGCAGCAAACCATTGCCTTGTCTTATCAACTCTTTTACACCTTTGATATCCATTGCTGCTCCTACACCGCCCAGTTTTGGTGCATGACTGTATCTCAATATGGGATACATACCACCTGTATCAGAAGCAACTATTCCAACAGCCGTCCATCTTTCATTAAATCCTTTCACCGGTATTCTTAGTCTTCGCATATACAAATAATTATATCACCAAAATAGTATAATTCAACCAGTGATTGTTATAAAAACACCAAAACAAATAGACGAAATCAGGAAATCTTGTAAATTGGCTAGAAAAATATTACTTCATACCAAAAAATATATAAAACCTGGAATTTCGACTGAAGAATTAAACAAGATCGCTCATAAATTTATCATCAAAAATAAGGCCATTCCAGCTCCTCTAAATTACAAAGGTTTCCCCAAAAGTATTTCTGTGGCTATTAACAACGTTGTTTGCCATGGCATCCCCTCATCTAAAGATATCCTAAAAAAAGGAGATATTATAAATATCGACATTACCACTATTCTTAATGGTTTTTATGGTGACACTTCCATTACTTTTCCGGTTGGAAAAATTTCACCCCAAACTCAAAAACTTATTAATGTTACAAAAAAGGTCATGAATCTGGCTATTAAATCCCTAAAACCAGGTAAATTACTCAATAATTGTGTCGGCAAAACCATAGAAAACTACGTATCAAAATTTGGCTTTAGTTCTGTCAGACAGCTGGGAGGACATGGTGTAGGGCTGGAATTTCACGAAGAACCTTTTGTATTTCACCACTGGCTACGAGAAAAAAAGAGTAACCCAACGTCAAATCCGATACTAAAACCGGGCATGATTTTTACCGTCGAACCGATGATTAACGCTTCTTTAAATTGGCAAATAGAAATAGACAAAAACGACGGTTGGACGGTTCGCACTATCGACAATGCCCTTTCGGCTCAATTCGAGCACACCGTTTTAATTACCAACACCGGTCACGAAACCTTAACCAAACTATAAAATGTTTGTCATTGCCAGCGAAGCACTTGTCATCCCGAGCGAAGTCGAGGGATCTCTCAGCTTGTCTGAGGTATCCCGCCACAGCGGGATTTCTGAAACAAGTTCAGAGATTCCTCCATGGAATTTATCCTGAGCGGAGTCGAAGGAGTCGGAATGACAAACTATGGAGATTAAAAACCATACTGTTACAATAAATCATGCAAATCCTAGACGGTCAAAAACTATCTCAAAAAATCCTAGAAACCCTTAAAACTGATATTAAAAAAAAGCAAACGTCAGCGCAGTCACCCGCAGGGGGACAAACGAATATTAAACTTGACATAATTTTAGTCGGCTCTGACCCAGCTTCCAAAAAATATGTTGAAATGAAACAAAAAAATGCCAAACAAATAGGCATAAATACCAAAGTTCATAATTTTTCAAACCAAATCAATTCCGACAATCAGCCCGTCATTCTGAATGAATGTGAAGAATCTAGCGAAGCGAATCTCATAAAACTTATTAAAAAACTCAATCAAGATCCCTCTATTACCGCCATTATGGTCCAGCTTCCTTTACCAAAATATCTAAATAAATTAGAGATTCTAAATTCAATCAATCCAAACAAAGACGCTGACGGTCTGACCTCCACTAATCTCGGATTATTATTCCAGCAAGATCCTATCGCCATCATCCCGGCTACGGCATTAGGAATTATCAGACTCCTAAAAAATTATAAAATTTCTTTATCAGGTAAAAATGCGGTAATTATTGGAAGAAGTTTAGAGGTTGGTTTGCCACTCTTGGCTCTGTTAAACGCAGAAAATTGCACCTGCACCCTTTGTCATTCTCATACAAAGAATTTAATTCAAATTTGCCAAAAAGCAGATATTTTAATTTCGGCTGTCGGTAAACCAAATTTCATAACTGCCGATTATGTCAAAAATAATTCTATAGTTATTGATGTTGGTACAAACAAAGATCCCCAAACTTCCAAATTAGTCGGAGACGTCGATTTTAAATCAGTTGCAGATAACTGCAGTTTTATCACCCCTGTTCCTGGTGGTGTCGGCCCCATGACTATTGCCATGCTCCTTTCCAATGTATTCAAAATCTGGCAAAATTCTACCTGTCATCGCGAGGAACGAAGTGACGTGGCGATCTCGTCGGGATTACCACTCCGCCAACTAGCGGAAAAATAAATTTTAGAAATTTGTTTAGAATTTAGATATTAGAATTTAGAATTTAAATCATATGTATATCCAACTTTACGATCGAGGCACATCCAAAGGTAAAAAACTATTTAAAGATATAGAAACTATATGTAAATCCTACCAAATTGACCGAGACCCAGAACACATTACCAATATGCATAGAGTCTATGAATTAGGTATACAGGGAGAAACCATTCTATTGATTAATAACAAACCAATCCTAATTGATCAATATCCGGATATCAAAGAACTAGAACAAATCCTTTCTGATTATCTAAATCGATAACGTTATTCTTGACACACCTCGTCATTCTGATCCCGCCTTTGGCGGGAGAAGAATCCCAAAGAGATTAGTTATACTCCAACGGGATCCTTCATTTCATTCAGGATGACGGATTAATCCCAAACATTTTTCTGGCATTCTCGTCTATTAATTTCTCGCATTCTTTAAATTCCACCCCCCATATTTCACTTACCTTTTTATATACATACTTAACATACGCCGGTTTGTTTTCCTTTCCTCTAAAAGGTTCAGGCGTCAAAAGAGGGGAATCCGTTTCTAGAATTAACCTGTCTCTTGGTATTTTTTTAACCACTTCCACTAGTCCATCATCATAAGTCAAGTTCCCGTCAATTCCAAAATACCAATCTTCTCCCAAACCTAACACCTTTTTAATCCTTTTTTTCCCTCCGGCATAACAATGAAAAACTCCCTTTAAATTTTTATATTCACTCAAAATTTCAATAACTTGGTCCATTGCTTTTCTGGCATGAATAATTAAAGGCAATTTATATTTCATACTCAAACAAATTTGTTTTCTAAACAATTTTTCCTGACCTCTCCTACTTCTGTCTTTTTCACCTGCCGGAGCAGGGGAGTAATCTAGTCCGCACTCACCAACAGCCACTATATTTTTCTTGTTTTTGCCTATTAACTCATCTAAATGAGCTATTTGTTTATCAATAGAATCTTTATTTTCAACATCAGTTTGCTGAGGGTGAATACCGGCAGCAGCAAACAGAAACCCGTCATAATTTTTAGCCAATTTAATATTTTCCACGGATTCTTCTATATTACTAGCCGCCAACACAATAGCCCACAATCTTGCCATTTTCGCCTCTTCCACCACTCCCTTCCCAGCTTGCCTGCCGGTAGGCAGGTCGCAAAACATTCCAGTCAAATGTGCATGGGTATCAATCATTTGAAAATTTTATCATTTAACAATATCATCGTCATCCTGAGTATAACGAAGGATCCCGTCGGAGTCAGTCCAGTCTTTTGTCCATATTCTCACAACAACAAAACATGGTTTTTTCATCTACAACACCTTATAATATCACCATGCCACTTACAGCCCAACAACGCGAACAGTTTGATGCAGCAATGCAAGCACAAGATCAACAAAGACAAGCAACAGCTCAGCTCAGGCCGACTCAACCACGAGCACAAGTCGTTGCTGGAGCAGATCATGTAATAGCGACACAAGATAGAAAAAGGCAAAAAGCTTTAGCAGCTCAACCATCGGCACCCCAAGGTAAACAGGCTGTTTGTCGTGGCGAATCAGGTATTTTTGGCCAGCAAGTAATTATTGACCCTAACGCTCCTCCAGGCTTCACAAAAACTCCCTAAGTTATTATTCTAGTTTTATTTGGAAATTTAGATTTTAAATTTTAGATTTATTTTTTTATTCTCGGAAACAACGGATTTTTTAGGGCTTTAATTTCTCCCTCAAAAATTTCTTCAATTCTTTCACCGGTACTTGGCATAATCACGCTTAAATGGAAAGCCGTTTTTCTTAAGTTTTTTACACATTTTTCCAAAACCTCAACTCTTTTTTTATCATCCTTTTTTAGTTTCCACGGCTGAATTTTATTTAATTCTGCGTTTGAAGTATCAATCCATTTATCAAAAATATATTTAATTGCTCCACAAAAATCGAATTTTTCAAAAAATTCATCAAATTTTTTGTCAAACACCCCAACTTTTTCTGTTTTAAAACTCAATCCTTCTGATAGCTTAGCCACTCTGGATATCAAATTTCCCAAATTATTGGCCAAATCAGCCGTATATTTCTCTTTAAATCTCTCAATTCCCACATCGCTGTCATTTTCACCCGGAAAGGAAGACATAATTAAATATTTTGTCCCGTCTATGCCAAAAAGATCAGTCAATTGCCCAGGACTGATCATGTTTCCAAGCGACTTTGACATTTTTTGTCCGTCAATCATATAAAAACTATGGATATAGACTTTTTTGGGTAAAAACAAACCGGCAGACAGCAGCATTGCTTGCCAAATTACTGTATGGAACCACAAAATTTCCTTACCTAATAAATGTAAATCAGCTGGCCAAAAATCTTTTTTCTTATCCACAAACTGAGTAGCGCTATAGTAATTAATCAAAGCATCAAACCAAACATAAATTGTTTGAGTCTTGTCCCAAGGCACAGGAATCCCCCACTTTACATTAGCTCTAGAAATGGAAATATCATTAACACCGCCCTTTAGTTTTGATAATACCTCAGTTCTTTTGCCTTCAGGAAAAATGTAATTAGTCTTATCGTTCTCTATAAGTTTAATCAGTTGGGGTACGTATTTTGATAATTTAAAAAACCAATTTTCCTCCACCTGTTCTATAGTTCTTTCGGGCGGATGGATAGGGCATTTCCCATCTACCAAGTCGCTTTCAGTCAGAAACTTCTCACAACCGACACAATACAATCCTTCGTATTTTCCCCTATAAACATCACCATTGTCGTAAACTTTCTGCAGTAAATCACAAACTACCTTTTTGTGTCTAGAATCAGTAGTTCTGATAAAAAAATCAAAACCGATGTTAAGATCAACCCATGCTTTCTTAAATCTTGGGGCAATTTTATCGCAATATACTTGAGGTTCTAAACCATCTTTTTCTGCCGACTCGGCCACTTTCTGCCCATGCTCGTCAGTTCCTGTCAAGAAAAAAACACTGTCTCCCTTAAGTCGTCTATATCTAGCCATTACATCGGCTATTACAGTAGTACAGGTGTGTCCGATATGAGGCACATCATTTATATAATAGATCGGGGTTGTAACATAAAATTTTTTTTGTTTATCCATAAAAACACCCTCACATTTTCTTAGTCTTTGTTTCTTTTGCTTTAGTCTTTTTTACTATCTTTTTTTCAGTATTATTTACCTTAACTTTTCTGGCATACTTAGCCTTCAATCTAGACACTTTATTTTTAGCAAAAAGTCCGTTTTTGCCTATTTTATCTAAACAGGAATAAACCGGCTTTAAATTCTTTTCATTAGTTTCAGTCAAAAACTTCTTTACGGCTTTTTTGAATTTTTCCTTTAATACTTTATTTCTTCCTCGATTTCTAGTCGATTGTCTGAAACTTTTTTTAACTGATTTTGTAAGAGGCATAATTTAACTATTTTATCTCAAGCTCCAACCTTAAGCAATAAGTTGCTAATTCCTGATTCCCAACGTCTATACATCTCTGTATTATAATGGTAGATCTATGTCACCAAGTCAGTTAATCAATAAAATCAGCCTAAAAAAACAAGATACAATTCTTTCGGCTTCATTGATATTGTCAATTACTTTTGCAATCTCTGCTCTTTTGGGCTTTTTACGCAATAGGTTCCTATTATCCCGTTTTTTCTCCTGTTGTGCCGACCAGCTTGATGCCTATAACGCCGCTTTTCGTTTACCGGATTTGATTTTTAAACTTTTGGTCACAGGCGCCTTGTCTGCCTCTTTCATTCCTGTTTTTTCAAGATATTTACACAAAGACAAAAAAACGGCTTACAAAATTGCCACCACTACCATAAATGTTCTTTTGATCACCTTATTTTTACTTCTCTCGCTCATTTTTATTTTTGCTGTTCCTTTTTCCAGATTGATTGCCCCGGGGTTTAATCAACAGCAGATATCATTAATGAGCTCTTTTACAAGAATCTTGCTAACGGCCCAAATTTTCTTCCTTTTTAGTAATTTTTTAACGGGAATTATTCAAGCCCATCAAATTTTTCTTATTCCGGCCATCTCCCCCATACTCTACAACTTATCAATCATATTTGGAATCATATTTATTTCACCTGTTTGGGGGATGCGTGGTGTCTGTTTTTCGGTAGTTATCGGTGCTTTTCTTCATTTTTTCATACAAATTCCACTCGTAAAAAAACTCGGGTTCAAATACTCTTTTTCTATTGATACTAAACTTTCTGGTTTTAAAAGAATATTAAGATTAATGGCTCCTAGAGCCATAAGTTTAGGTTTAACAGAGATAGAAAACACCTTCACTCTTCTTTGGGCCAGTCTTTTGCCGGCTGGTTCTTTTTCCCTTTTAAGCATTGCCCTTCAACTGGTTTTTTTCCCCAGTCGTATTTTTGGCAGTACCATAGCCCAAGCTTCTCTACCTATTCTTTCAAAAAATATTGCTAAAAATAAATTAAAAACATTTAGAAAAACTGTTATCAACACTATCATTCAAAGTCTTTTTTTGATCTTGCCAATTAGTGTTCTGATGCTAGTGCACCGTGTTGCTATAGTCAGGTTAGTTTTTGGAGCCAAACAATTTCCCTGGTCTGCCACCTTACTAACTGCCAAAACATTGGCTTTTTTGATACCTACCATAGTTTCTCAATCCGTAACACAGATTCTTGCCAGATCTTTTTATGCTATGCATAATACAAAAACACCGCTCTATGTTTCCTTTATATCAGTATTTTTTAATCTTTTTGCTAATTTCTTTTTTGTTAGGTTTACCAACCTTGGTATTTTGGGTCTTGCTATTAGTGCTTCCATTTCAAACCTCATACAACTTTTTGGTCTTTTTGCTTTGTTTTATCTTAAGGTAGAAGAAATTAATTTAAAACATATTTGCCAAAGAATATCAAAAATCTTTCTTGCTTCCCTAATCATGGGCTTGTCGATTTGGTTTAGTATGAAAGTTTTAGATCTTTTTATTTTAGATACCAGTAAAACCCTCAATTTAACCACTCTTTTTCTTACCTCATCATTTTTAGGTTTTCTTGTTTACTATTTTATTTGTAATTTGTTCAATATCAAGGAGTCCAAGGATTTTAGTCGGTTCTTATTCCACCGTCTTGCCTAAATTCATATATACTTAAAAATATATGCCTGCCAATTTTAAAAGGGAAATTTCGCTTCTACCTAAAGATCAAGACAATAACTCATCTACTGCCAAGCTGATTCGCTGGATAACTACGGTTGGTCGCGTAGTTATTATTTTTACCGAATTAATAGTTATTGCTGCTTTCGTATCTCGTTTTTGGTTGGACAGGAAAAATTCAGATTTGTCAGAGTCAATCAGACAACAAAAAGCCATTTTGGAAAGTACGGCTCTTTTTGAGGTTGACTACTCGACTCTACAAGCCAGGTTAAAGGCTATAAAAGAACTAAGCGACAACAACATTGACTATGCTTCAAAGTTGCTTAGTCTGTCCGAAAGCACTCCTCCGAATATTCTATACAAAAATCTTTCACTTTCGACCAAGGATAACAAAATTTTAGCCGTTGTTTCTGTGTCAACAACAAAAGTCGAATTAATCGCAAATTTTATCGACAACCTAAATCTAAATCAAGATATAAAAAGTGTAACTATTGAAAAAATAAGCAAAAAACCAAAAACTAGAGATTACCTCATCGATATTCTAGTCGAATTCAAAAATGAAACAAACAACAATAACAAAACCACTTAAAAAAAATGTCATCGTTGCCCAGGTCAGTTCGCTGACCGAGTTTTTGGCAAAACAGAGGGAAAACAAAAGGTTTGGTCAAACAGTAGAAATTTCGGCCACCTTCTTTTTAATTTCCGTTTTTCTTTTTTCTGCCGTCAGGCCGGCAATTACCACTATTTCCAGCCTTGTTGGTGAAATCCGTGCCAAACAGTCTCTTTCAGATCAAATGCGTTCAAAAATAAACGATTTGGTTTATGCACAGGATGCATTTTCTGACATTCAGGAAAAATATTCATTGATAGAATCAAGTCTTCCCAGTAGTCCCCGATTTGCTCATGCCGCTATTCAGCTTAAAAATATTGCCCACAACTCCGATATTAATCTCAACGAGATTAAATTTGATCTAAATGATGAAAAAGAATTTTCCTCTTCTGATTTTGATATGACTAGTTTTTATTCAGTCAACATTGACGACAACACTACCAATTTTTCCAAAATCCCTTTTTTGGTTCAGGATTTTTCCAATAATCGCCGTCTTATAAAAATTGACAGGATAGAGCTTAGCCAAAAAAAAAGCAAACAATCTGGCCAGGAGGACGAGGCCGTCTTTAATGCCAGCATAAAAACAAATATTTACTATTGGTCAGAAAACGATGAAAAAACAAAAAATCTCTAAATATCTTATTTTTATCAGTAGTTTTACTCTCTTTTTAATTTTTTTCTTGATAGTACAAAAAAGTTACTCTAATCTGATTGGTCCATCTCAGCAAATCAAAACCAGTTCAGTTATGCAAAAAATTGATCCCAACCTTAACATCGACACTTTGTTGGAAATTGAAAAACGAGATGAATTTACCTCTGTTCCAATTAGTCGCCCCAGTATTATTGCCTCTCCGTCCTCAATACTTCAGCCAACGCTAGGGTCAGAAGAGGAGCCGACTATAAATCCAAATGAGTAAAGAAAAAAAAATACCAACCATTGTAGCTATTTTCATTTTGATCATTGTTGTTTTTGTTACTACCTATTTAACCAAACTTACTGCAATTTTTACTTCTAAGGCAAGTAACGGTTGCAGTCCGATAAGTATACAAATTACTAATTTAACGGATCACTCTGTCGATTTGTCTTTTTTAACGCCAGAGAAATGCTCGGTTAACCTTGGCATAAACAATCAGCTTGTTTTAGATTCTTTTCAATTAATTGAACCTCAAAGCCAAATACATTATTTTCAGGTAAATGGACTTAAGGAAAATTCAAGTTACCAATACACCATCATTGCCAACGGAAAGGAAATTGAAAACGATCAATTTGTTATAAGCACCCCAGCTAAGCTTGATGGCCCTATTCCTGATTCAAATTTAGCCTGGGGAAAAATTATACAGTCAAATCAACAGCCGGCTTCTATCGCCATCCTTTATCTAAATATCCCTTCTTCCGCTCCTATGTCCTCTTTTGTTACGTCAGAAGGTAACTGGAATATTCCACTAAGCATCAGCTATAACACTCAAAAAAGTTCTTGGTTTGTCCCACCGGAAAATGTAGAGGAAGAGATTGCCGTTCTTTCTAAAGACGGTCAGGTTACTTTAGTAACAGGCAATACATCAAACAATAATCCGGTACCGGATATTATTATTGGTCACGGATTTTCTTCAGATGAAAATAACAATAGAGAACAAGACATTGGCAATATGCCCGTTACACAACAACAGCCAGATCAAGCCATAGAAAAAGAGCTAGATATTATCAACCCCAAAGACGGTGAATTTTTATCTACACAACAACCGGAATTTTTTGGGACTGCTCCGCAAGGTGTTATTCTAAAAATTGAACTTCACTCATCCGATCAGTTCGATTCAGAAATTCAAAGCGATTCTAGTGGAAATTGGCGCTGGAGCTCTCCCCAGTCCCTGTCACCAGGGCAACACAGTCTGACAATAAGTTTTCTTAATCCGAAAACTGGATTAAAGGAGAGCATTACAAAAAGTTTTGTTGTTTTGGCGGCCCAAGATAATCCCGGGTTCACCGCTTCCTCATCGGCCCAACCAACCAATATCCCTACCCTTACCCCCACCTCTACCTTTACTCCCACTCCTGTCCTCACTCTTAGTCCAACCTCAACTTCCACACCCACCCAGACTCCAAGTCTAACTCCAACCATCACTATCAGAACCGCCAAGCCTAGTACTGATTCGCAAGTTCCAACTACCGGTTTTACCTTACCAACCACCCTGCCTCTTCTTTTATCAATTCCTGCAATAATTATCGCACTACTATTAATCTAGCATTTGCATTAAAAAAAATATTAATCTAAGATTAAAATATCTAAAAAACTATTATTAGTATGGCCAAAATACTCGAAAAATTTAAATCAGCAGAAAAATTATATCCTGTCCTGTCGGTATTTTTTTTATTCTTATCTCTAGTCGCTGGCGTTGTTTTAGTCAAACAGAAACAGGATATTCGTGACAAAGCATACGATGTTGCCTTGGATCAATACTGGGATTGGTGTTTCTGGTGCAATGGAAATATCTCTGGCCCTTGTGGCAGAGAAACTTCAAATTTCTATTCAATTACTAGAATAAAAAAAGACGGTGAAAATAGTCCTCCGCTAGGAGGTCCAAATTTTGGACCACCAGGATCATGTCAGGTTGGCGGAGAAGCAACCGATGTCTACGGTAATTATCCCGTTAAATGTTCTTCCCTTCAAAAAGACCAATTTTATAGCGGTTACGGTGCCGCCAGTTTATACAGAAACAATGACACAAATTGTGACGATTGTATCGATGTTCAATATCGTATTGATGGAGAAAATTTGACAATAACAGCAACAGGTTATAGTGAATTGCCGGCGACAAGCAAACTAGCTTGTCCTAGTGATATCAGTGATCCACATGGCGAAGGTTGCGCCTCAATTATTATGAATAGCAGTGCAGTTAAATTTAAGTTTGCCTTATCGGGTTCAACCACAATGACTTCCGGAGACGAAGGAATTACATCAACTTGCCAACCCGATTCATCTACCGGTACCACTCAATCATGGGCAATTATGGGTCATGATCCTAGAGCCAAAAAAATTATCTGTACCGCTACTCACACATTTACAAATATAGCCAATCTAAACGGAACTAATATCTCTGTTGTTGTAAAAAATCCAGCTGTTTCAAACGATTCTTGGCCGTCTCAGGCAAACTCTGTTTGTACTGAAACCATCACACTTACTACTCCTACCCCCACCAGAATCCCAACACCTACTCCAACCAGAGTCAGCACCCCTACCTTAACTCCCACCCCCACCAGAACTCCCACTCCCACCCCCACCAATACTCCTACACAAATTCCAACTCCAGAACCAAATGCCTGTGGCTATACTCCCTGCGATGATTCATCCAGTCCTTGTCAGCCTGGTCTAATTTGTGTCGATGCTGATAATGGCAATTCATACTGCTCTATGTCTCAATTTGAAGACGCTTGTATTATCAACCCTTCCTATATCACTTGTTGTACCGCTCCCACCAGCACTCCAACTAACACCCCCACGCCAACACCACTACCTGAACTTGCTTGTGTTGACATCACCATGGATCCGTCTGGTACTCCGAGTTTAGGTGATGAAGTTAATTTTACTTGTGTTGATACTGGCACCAATAACTACGGTCCCGATCGGTTCGACTTCCGCTATAACATTGATGCCGGAGACTACAATAATATTCCTTGGGTTGTTACAAGTTTACGTTTTGCTGATTATGCCGGCGCTGACCACTGGATGGCTGATTCTCAATCAATCACTATTGATATTCCTGGTGCCTATAGTGTCCAATGCCGTGTTTGCAAGGAAGGCAACTGTACCACCTGGGGGGCAGCCCAATAATTATGAATAAAAAGAAAAAATTAACCATCATTATTAGCCTGATTAGCACCATTATTCTGGCCGGTGTGGCAATTTTGACTGCTCAACGGCTAAAACAAATTAGCCAGGAAGAAGTTAAGCCAACTGTACCGGAAAGACCGCAGGCTCAAGAAGCACCTCTGCCCTGTAGTTTAAACTTTACCGTAGTCGCTCCAACTCCAAAGCCAAATGCTTGTGGTTACACTCCCTGCGATGATTCATCCAATCCTTGTCAATCTGGTCTAATTTGTATCGATGCTGATGATGGCAACTCTTACTGTGCTATGTCTCAATTTGAAGACACTTGTATTATCAACCCTTCCTATATCACTTGTTGTACCGCCCCAACCAGCACTCCAACCAATACGCCCACTAACACACCCACTAATACTCCAACCAACACCCCAACTCCAGAACCAAATGCCTGTGGCTATACTCCCTGCGACGATTCGTCTAATCCTTGTCAATCTGGTCTAATTTGTATCGATACTGATGACGGTAACTCTTACTGTGCTATGTCTCAATTTGAAGATGCTTGTATTATCAACCCTTCTTACCTTACTTGCTGTACCGCTCCTACCAGCACTCCAACCAATACGCCCACTAACACACCCACTAATACTCCAACCAACACACCCACCAATACCCCCACAGGAACTCCACAGCCAACCAGCACTCCAAGACCAACCGATACACCTGTCTATATAGCCCAAGGTCCAAGTCCAACCAGAATAGTTCTACCCGATGCTGGTGTTGACTTCCCCACCAAGGGCTTAATGATATTTGGATCCATTGTTTCCTTGCTAGGACTTCTGATATTATTGTAATGTGTCGGGTCAAAATAATAAAAACTCTAAGTTTTTGTCCGTTTTTGAGGCCTTAAGGCCAACACAATGGATAAAAAATCTCAGTCTTTTTGCCGCTTTAATTATCAACGGTCAACTACTAGATTCCAGTCTTTTGTTAAAATCAATTCTGGCTTTTTGCACTTTTTCTTTTTTATCGTCTTCGTCTTATCTGGTTAACGATATTGTAGATATAGAAAAAGATAAAATGCACCCTACCAAATGTAACCGCCCCTTGGCTCGTGGTGTTTTATTAAAAAACGAAGCTATCTTTGTCTCTTTTCTCTTGGCAATCTTGGGTCTTTTTATTTCTTTGTCAATCAATATCTCATTTTTTGTGACTTCTCTTCTATTTATTTGTCTTCAATTTATGTACTCATTTGTTTTCAAAAAGAAAGCACTTTTCGACATTTTGGGCATATCGTTATTTTTTATCATTCGTGTCTATGCTGGTGAATTGGCCACTGGTTATCATCTTCCGGTTTGGTTAATGCTTACGGTTATTTTTCTTTCTCTTTTTATCGCCAGTGGTAAACGCAGGAGCGAATTGGTTGGTACCGGTAAAAAAACCAGACCAGCCTTACAGGGCTATACAAAAGCTTTGCTTAATTTTTATTCATCTATTTTTGCCGTTGCCACTCTTATTACATACGCTATGTTCACTTTTTTTGAAGAACCGGTTCATTTTGATGGATTAATTCATCAATTTCTTTTAAATAACATCCCAAAAGCCCTTAATCGCAAATGGTATATGATAACTTTGTTTCCTGTCATAATCGGTATCATGAGATATGGTCAAATAATCTTTGAAATGCAGGAAGGCGAAAGACCAGAAAAAATAATCGCCACCGATATACCAATTTTGATTTCTGTACTTTCCTGGGGACTAATGATGATTGCTATTATCTATGTTATTTAAAAAACAGCCCCAAAAATCTAGCGAAGCGTTTTTCTCAAAAAAAACATTTTTAATCTTTTTTCTCTTTTTTCTTACTATCCTCACTCGTTTTTATAAACTTGATTGGGCGGATTCTTATTTTTTTCATCCGGATGAAAACAATATGGCCACTGCTATATCAAAATTAAAAATAACGGACTTAAACCCTCATTTTTTTGCTTATGGTCAATTTCCTCTCTATCTGGCTTTTTTCACTCTTTATTCATTAAAACTACCAAATAATTTTATTAACTCTGTTTTGATGCTGAGGTTTTATTCATCTCTTTTTTCTTCAATTTCAGTTTTCATTTTTTATTTAATTTCCAAAAAATTATTTTTTTCATTTAAACAAAGTGTTTTATTGCTTTTATTTTTAATTTTTACACCGGCCTTAATACAATTAGCTCATTTTGGTACCACCGAATCCTTGCTTATTTTCGTTTTCGCCATAAACATATTTTTGGCTCTCAATTTTTATCAAAATCAATCTCTGGTAAGTATATTTTTATCCTCGATTATCACCGGTATTGGCTTGGCTTCAAAAATCACTTCTCTTTTTTTTCTTGGTCCAATGCTTTTGTCTATTTTTTTTGCTTTTTTTAAAAAAAATAAAAAAAATTACCTACTTCTTCTCACTTCTTTTCTTTTACTCAATAGCACTCTATTTTTCATAATTTTTTCTCCATTCAACCTTATTGCCGGACCTGATTTTAGATCAACCTTAAATTATGAAACCTCTGTTGCTATGGGAAAAACTAAAATGTTCTACACTAACCAGTTTTTAAACTCCACACCAATTCTTTTTCAATTTACCAAAATTTTCCCCTACGCCGTCGGCCCGCCTGTATTGCTATTTGCAATAATTGGAGCAATTCTGTCATTGCGAGGAGTTTTACGACGTGGCAATCCCGCCGGAGTTACAACCACATCTTTTACATTTCCTACGAGATCACCACGTCCCGCTAAGCGGGATGACACATTAATTAACTGGCTAGTCGTTCTCATTCCTGCTCTTGTCTATTTTTTTTACAATTCTTTTCTTTACACCAAATGGTCTCGTTTCATGTCTCCGATTTTTTTTGTTTTTCCTTTTTTATCAATCGTTTTTTTTCAACAGATCAAAAAATACAAATTTTTATCAAAAATATTAATCATTTTTTCAATATTACCCGGAATTATATTTTTTTCAATTTATTTAAAACCAGATATTCGCATAACTGCCTCTGATTGGCTTAAAAATAACCTCTTGCCTCATACAAAAATTCTTTCTGAAGCCGGCAATGTTATAAACGTACCGGTTAATCAGCATCAGTTAGACGTACACAATTTTGATTTTTACAATTTGGACAGCGATCCTGATTCACCAAAACTGTTAGTAGAACAGATTCATCAGAGTGATTACATACTTATACCATCCCGCCGTATCTTCAAAAACCAATACCGTCGTCATCCTGATCCCGCCGTGGCGGGAGAAGGATCCCTTTTTCCATACTCTCAGAAATATTACCAAACTCTTTTTTCTGGTAAACTGGGATTTGAAAAATTAAAACAGTTTTCAGTTTTTCCGTTCCTTTTATCAGATGAAAATGCCGAAGAAACCTTTTCCGTATTTGATCATCCTGTTATAAGAATTTACAAAAAACAAAATTATTTATCAAAAGAAGAAATAGAAGACTTAATTTTATGAAAAATCATAAAAACAAAATAATTTTAATCCTTATCTTCCTCTTTGCCTTGTCTCTTCGTCTTTACGGTATTAATTGGGACAACGATCAGCATCTCCACCCAGACGAAAGATTTTTGACCATGGTAACCGAAAGAATAAAACTTCCGATTTCCTTTACACAATACCTAAATACTAATATCTCTCCGCTAAATCCATACAACTATAAAGAATATCAGTTTTTTGTTTATGGCACCTTTCCTATTTTTTTGACAAAATATTTAGCCACCATACTAAATCTCGATTCTTACGGTAAAATTCACTTTCTGGGTCGCGCACTTTCAGCTTTTTTTGATTCCCTAAACATTTTTTCCTTGTATCTTATTTCAAAGTTAATTTTCAAGAAACAACCATTATACAGTCGCAACAAAACCTCACCCAAGTCAAAAAACACCTGGCCGTTATTATATTTTCTTCCCAGCCTTTTCTACGCAACCTGTATTTTTCCAATTCAGCTCTCTCATTTTTTTGCCGTTGACACTTTCTTAAACTTCTTTATTTTCGCCACTTTTACACTATTATCTCACTGGCTAACAAAAAGAAACTGTCATCCCGAGCGTAGTCGAGGGATCTCTCGACTTGTTCGAGGTCTCCAGCAGAGCTGGAGTTTACTTCTCTCGCCAATTTTTTTTGGTCTTGCCATGGCATCTAAAATTTCTGCTCTTCTTTTTTCTCCAGTTATTGCTTTATTCTTTTTGTTTTATTTTTTTAAAACCAAAAACTTTTTTAATATCATTCGTTTAATCAAGTTAATTTTTCTCGGATCTTACTTTTTGCTAACTACTTTTCTTGTTTTTCGTCTTGTTCAGCCATACGCTTTTGTTTCCCTTATCAAACCCAACCCTCAGTTTATTGACAATTTAAAAACACTTCAGTCGTTTAATGATCCAGATGCTTGGTTTCCACCAGCCGTTCAATGGCTAAGTAAAACTCCCATTCTTTTCCCCCTAAAAAATCTTGTTTTCTGGGGCATTGGTTTACCTCTATCAATCCTATTTTTCATTTCACTTTTTAAAATTATCAGTTTCACTCTCAAAACAATCGTGTCATTCCGAGCGAAGTCGAGGAATCTTATAACCACTGATTTTGGAACAAAACTCAAAATCTTAAAAAATCACAATCCTATTGTTTTTCTCTTGTTGGCTTGGATTATCCTTCTTTTCTTTTTTCAGGGCTCTCAATTTGTCACTACTATGCGTTATTTTTTACCAATCTACCCATTTATATGTTTGCTCGCTATCAAGCCAACCTCTAATTTAAAATTCATTTTTACTACTTTTATTTTCCATTTTATATTTTGCATTTCTTTTCTATCTATCTATTCCCGCCCTCATTCCCGCGTTCAGGCATCAAACTGGATTTACAAAAATATTCCCATTGAATCCTTAATTACAAATGAATATTGGGACGATCCTCTTCCATTAAACTTACCAAAACAAACTGCCAGCAGTTACAGTGGTCAAATGCTATCGCTTTACGATCCAGACACACCAGAAAAATGGCAAAGATTAAGTCCAATTATAAATAATGCCGATTATATGATCATGTCATCAAATCGTCTTTGGGGTTCCATCCCGCCAGTACCAAACAAATATCCCCAAACATCAAAATTTTACCAAAACCTCTTTGATGAAAAATTAAGTTTTACAAAATTAATAGAAATTAATTCTTACCCAGGGATAAACCTGCCATTTTTAAAAAAATGTTATTATTTCGGCCCCACCAATTTTCCTTACAAAGAAAAAACAAATAAATGGTTTACTATTGATAGCCAATGCCTATACCCCGGTATTTACATCCGCGACGACACATCCGAAGAAGCCTTCACCGTCTACGACCACCCCAAAGTTTTAATTTTTAAGAAAAAATGAAAAAAATATTTTATTATCTTCAAACTTTATTTGTTTTGTTTACAAACATTAAACATCCGACTTTTTCTCTATCAAAATTATTTTTTAATCAAATTTTTCATACAAGCAAAAACACGACCATTGTTTTAAAAGACAAAACAAAATTCCAACTGCGAAACATAATGGATTTGTGGGTTTTAACAGAGACTTATCTAAAAAAAGATTATGAAGTTTTTGGAATAAAAATTAAAAAAAACTGGATAATAATTGACATAGGGGCGGGAGTGGGGGATTTTTCAATTTTTGCCGCCAAAAAATCTAAATCTAATACAATTTATGCAATTGAACCTTTCTTTGAATCATGTAAACTTTTACAAAAAAATATAACTCAAAATAAAATAAAAAATATTTTTACAAACAATCTTGCCATTGCCACAAATAATAATATAACTCTGAATATAAACAGTTCCAACTTTCTAAACACGAGGACAATTCAAGAAGTCGGAATCGAGAGAGAGAGAGAGAGAGAGAGAGTAAAATCAATGCCATTATCAAAATATTTTCAAGTTAACAAAATCAAAACTTGTAATTTGCTTAAATGTGATTGTGAAGGCGCCGAATTTGATATTTTTCTTAATTTAAACAAAGAAACTTATCAAAAAATCGAAAATATTATCATGGAATATCATTTATTTAATCCCACAAACAAGCTTAAAGATTTAATCAATACTTTTAGTAAAAATGGTTTTAAAATCAAAACTCACCCAAACCCAATTCACAATAACATAGGCTTTTTATTTGCAACAAAGAATTAAAACTCGCTAGGTTTTTTACTATCAATCTCTTTTATTTTATTAAAATCTTTATCCCAACTTACTAAAACACAATTATCTGGAAGACAAGATGCGATTAGGCAATCTGGTAGTTTAATTTTCAAATTCCTATGCCATTTTAAAGCTTTTTCAAAATCAGTTTTATTTACAATAACAAGGTTTCTTAATGACATTATCAAATCAAAGCATTTATTTATTTGCTTTAAATTTTTATCGTACAATTGAGAAAGAACGAAGTTAATTTCAAGAAAAACAATGGCAGAAATAAAAGGACGAAACTTACCAGACTCAATTTTTTCAACCAAATCAACCGTTGCCTTATATTGAATTTCGTTGTCTTTAGTAAAATAACGAATCCAAAAATTTGTATCAATAAAAACTTTTTTTATTTTCACCATTGCGAATAATCTATAAAATCCCGGATATTATCAACATCGATCTTTCTGTTTGGCTTAGAGCCGGCAAACATACCGGCACCAGTCAATATTTTACTTTTAATTGGTTCAATAACGATTTTTTTATTCTTTACACTTATTTTAGCTTTTGTTGGTCTGTTTAATTTTATTTGTTTTCTAATATTTCCTGGAATATAAAATTGCCAATTTGGTGTTATTGTTATTAATTGCAACATATTAATATCATATACTCAGTATTAACAAAAGTCAATAATTAGGATCTTCCCATAGCAAAAACTTTAAATAATTTCTTTTATCAGGATCTATATCTAATTCATCCCAATACTTTTTTAATTTTAATTTTGAGAGTTTTTTGCCGTTTAAACCAAAATTAATCATTTGCTCTAATTTCCATTTCTCCCACGCATCTTTATCCTTTATTAGCCTTGTTGTGTCAGTACTCCAATCATACATATACTCAATTTTACCAGAAAATCTTTTTATATTCTTTAATAAATCTTTCCGAACTAAAAATCTCCCTAGCTTTTTTAATCTGTTTTTTGCTGTACTTACTCTCCAAAACTTGTTCTATTTTTTTTGCCAGATCATTGCTATCCCCAATTTTTGCAATTTTTCCCATTCCGGTTAATTTAACCGGCATTCTTACCCCAGGTAAATCAGACGCCACTACACCGCATCCCGACACCATCGCCTCAATTTGTACAATCCCAAAAGTTTCCAAATTATTAGTGCTTGGCAAAACCAAGCAATCACAAGTTTTATAAAAATTAGCCAAATCCTCATGGTCTATTGCTCCAAGCAAAACCACCAAGTCTTTATTTTTTTTGATTAATCCTCTTAATTTTTTATAACTCCCATCTCCGGCCACATTTTCATATGGCCCTACCAATACTAGTTTGACTTTTCTTTTTTCGTTAATTTTTTTACATGCCATAATCAAAAAATTTAGCCCTTTCTCCCACCCAATTCTACCCACATATCCGATTATTTTGACACTGTCATCCCGAGCGAAGTCGAGGGATCCCGTGGGAGTTAAGCATTTCATTTGGGATTCTTCGCTTCCGCTCAGAATGACGCTCTCGCCGTCATCCCAAGGAAGCTCTAGCGACCGAAGGATCTCTTTGATTTTTAATTTATTTTCTTTTCCCACCACTGCCGGTGGTAAAACAAAAATAAGTTTTTTCTTAAAAAATCTCAAAAAAATTGAGACATAAGCGTAATCTTTTGTATAAGAAACGATTTTGTCAGCTAATAAGTAAGTTAAAAAATGAAAAGGGTAGGTGACTAAGCCGATTATTTTATTGTGCCAAAGCCCATCAATTCCAAATTCACAATGATGCGTTACTATTAATCTTTTTTTAAAAATTTTTGCCAATATGGCCAAAATAAAAGATTCCACTTGTGGCAAATGACAATTGACAATATCCGTTTTTTTAACTTCTTTTATTGCATCCAGCCAGAAAAATGGCATAAAAACACCCTTGCTCAGTCTAAACAGTACCCTAGATCTTTTTATTTTCACTCCATTTTTTGTTTTTTGTTTTGCCAAGTTTTTTTGAAATCTGGAACTTAATACGGTTATGTCAAAGCCTTCACCAACCATCTTTTCAGCCAAAATTCTGGCGTATACAGTCACTCCAGAAATATTTGGTTCATAATAAGTACAAGAAATCAAAATCCTTTTCATCACATCTAGTATACTTGACTAGTGAAAAAGCTATATCTTTCTACCGGTTATCTAACTTTTATTTTACTGGTCATAATCGATATTTTTTCTATAAAATTTTTACCTTTTGGCAAATTTGGAACTTATTTATGGTTTTTTTCTTATCTCTATGTAGCTATTTTTGCCTGTAAATGCTTTTGGGAAATTATCCTTTATATTCCAAAGAAAAAAAGTATTTTTACTTCAGCCTTAATTATTTTCTTGCTTTTTATTATTTTTAAAAATATTCCTTTAGCAACAAACCTAAGCGGAGAAACCCCTCAAGAAATTGCCTGCGCTCTTAATCATATTGAACAATCACCGGACAAAGGTTTTCGTCAAACCTGTCTTTTTGGTTATCCTGCTCGTCAATATTTTTTACCGACCTTACCATCTTTATTCTTTGGACGTAGCCTAATTAATCTTCATACCGGGGGAGCTTTATATTTTATTTTAGGTCTTATCATTTTCTCCTCAGCAATATTAAAATATTTTAATTTTTCTCTTTTTGGCGATCTTGTCGGTGCATTAATTTTAAGCTCCTTTTTTCACATTGACTTTTTTAACCGTCTTCTTTTTAGTTTTGAACAGAGCATTTTCCCTTTTTCTTTTGCCCTTATAATTAGTGGATTATTTCTTCATTATATAAAAGATAAAAAAAATACCCCTCTTTTTCTTTTTGCTTTTATTCTCTACTATCTCATTTTTTCTTACACACCAAGCCTATCTCTTTTCTTTTTTTCCTTAATGATTATTTTCTGTTTATTTTTTAATAAAAACATCAATAAAAAACAAAAATATTTTTTCATTTTTTTGTTTATTTCATCTCTCCTTCTTTTTTTAATTTCTCTAGGATTTAGAAATGACATTCAGATTACCGGAGATAAAAACATTACAGAATTAACAAGTGACCTTCTATTGGCTTTTAAACATCTTATTTTTCAAACCATGGGGATAAATTTTGTTTCACCGGTATTCAATTTTATCTTTATTTTTTTAATTTTATCCCCACTTTTCCTTTTTTGGCAAAATAGTCTCGCCTCTCTTTGGGCAATTGCTGTCTTGGTTATTGCTGTTATATCTCGCGGCTATTGCTATTATGGAGTTGATTATCGTCTGCATCGCGCTCTAATTATTTTTCCCATTCTTTTCACTAATTTTGTAATAATATTAAAAAAATTAAAAATAACTAAAAATAAATATATAATAAAAATTCTTTGTGCTTACTTAATCTTTTTTTTATCTACAGGCTATATCTATCAAAACCAGTATTTAAACACCAAGCTTTCAGGCCAACAAACTCTTCATTTTAATTTTATAAAAAAATTAGAAAAAATATTAGCCATCGATCCAAAAAACAAATATAAAACTTTATATTTTACAGATAAAGCTCATAAAGAATTTGTTTCAATCAATGATTCTCTTCAATATTTTATACCAAATTTACACAGGCAGAAACTCGAACAAACCGATTACACAAAAACTCTTTCCGGTCAAGTCATATACGTTACAACAAACGATTATTCAGATTATTCAATAATTTCAAAAACTGATCAAACACCTTATACTTTTAATGATTACAAAAATAGCCAAGCTTCTGAAGCAAGCGATATTTCAAAAGATAACACTTCAACTCAATATTTAATTTTTATAAAATAAAAACTCCAGTGAAAAACATTTTTTTTTGGCAATCAAAAACCGATTTTTTTGAAAAACTTAATTCTTCTAAATTCGGCCAAAATCTCATTGTCATTCTCAACTATTTAATTTGGATTTTTCTATTTTTTATTTCTTTTTTACTTATCAAAAAAGACGCCAACACTTTTTGGCAAATTTTACTGGCAACTGTTTTGGCTGAATTTATAGAAAAGTTTCTAAAAAACAAAACATACTGGAAACGGCCAATGTATCAAAAACAAGCACCAGCGCAGTCACCCGCAGGGGGGCAAATGAAACTTCCCAAAGGCCTGGTTCAGTCCTGGTACGATACCGGTTCTTTCCCTTCTGGTCATACTATCAAAACAATTTATTTTTTTCTTTTTTCTTTACAATATAAAATTTTTAATCCGTTTTTATATTTATTCATTACCATTCCTTTAATTTTTTTCAGAATCTTAGTTGGTTTTCATTACCCAATTGATATTTTGGGTGGTTTAATCATTGGGCCGGCAATTTGGTTTTTAACTCACCAAATCAATTTTCCTATTTTTTTGTTAAACTTAACCCAAATTATTTTTAACAAATTATTTATTATTTGACTTGATACTATTCAATAAGTCCTTGTCATTCTGAGTCCGATTGATCGGACGAAGAATCTAGGCACGAAGTGCCGTATTTACGCTAACGCTAGATCCTTCGCTCACGCTCAGGATGACGGCATGGAAAATTATGTTCAACAGTCTTAACTTTATATTTTTAACTATTATGCTTTCTGACTTAAATTACATCGTTTTTTGGTGGTTGATTATATTTTTCTTAGGTTCTCTATCTCTACCGTTAGTCTTTAAGCTATTCAAAAATTTTTGGGACAAAGGCTACATTTTTTCCAAAATCATTTCTATTACATTAATAACCTATTTAAGTTATGTATTGGGAATCTTTAAATTTTTGACCTTTACTCAAACTACCTTTTTTTCCATTATTTTATTCTTGATAATTTTTAATATCACCTACTTATCTAAAAAAAATAACTTAAAAAATTTCAAAGAAATACTTTTAAAAAAGAAAAAAAACTTCATTCTT
Organism: Patescibacteria group bacterium; assembly: GCA_018902845.1. GTDB lineage: Bacteria > Patescibacteriota > Microgenomatia > UBA12405 > UBA12405 > JAHIPV01. The sequence goes on along the minus strand of JAHIPV010000009.1, from coordinate 8,299 downwards.
GAAGAACTCATTTTTCTTTTAATTCTTATTTTTTGGTCATTTATAAGAGCTTATAAACCGGATATCGATAATCTTGAAAAATTTATGGATTGGGGTTTTGTCAATTCAATGCTTCGGACCGAATTTATGCCCCCTGTTGACATGTGGTTTTCTGGTGAGCCAATTAATTATTATTATTTTGGTCATCTTTATTTTGCCTTTCTTACCAAGCTATCTGGTATCAATTCGGCCATTACTTACAATCTTTCAATGGCTACCGTCTGTGCTTTGACTTTTTCCAGTGCTTTTTCTCTTGCATCTAACTTAGTTTTTTCCTTTTTAAAAAAACACAACAATTTTGTCATCCCGAGCGAAGTCGAGGGATCTCTCGCGAATGCGAGGTGTTCCGCAATAGCGGGACTTAAATCAGCCATCATCGCTGGTTTCGTTTCCGCCCTTCTTTTAACATTTGGTGGCAATCTTCATACTGTTTATAAAATTGCCAAAATCAATATAAAAAATGAAGGAAAATTAACGCTGACAAAATCTGCTATTTTAAAGGCTACTCAATCTTATTGGTACCCCGATGCCACTAGATTTATAGGTTTTGATCCTGATATAGAGGACAAGACTATTCATGAATTTCCTCTTTATAGTTTCGTTGTGGCTGATTTACACGGGCACATGAATGACATTCCTGTCGTCCTTTTTCTTCTTTCTTTTTTGTTTTCTTATTCTATTAATAATAAGAAGAAAAAAGGAAGCAAGATGGTTAATATCCCCATTGATTGGAGTCTGGTAATTCCTGTTTCCTTAACCCTTTCAATCGCTTTTATGACTAACGCTTGGGATTTTTTTGTTTACGGATTGTTTTTTGCCATCTTTACACTCTTTTATAATTTGTCAAAATATAAAGCTAAAATAGCTATAACAAAAACTATTTTTAACGGGATATCGGTCATACTTTTTTGGTATATTTTTACTCTTCCTTTTTCCATAAATTTTGATCCCATGATGGAAGGTCTTCTTTTGTCAGATTCGCACACTCCCTTGTATCAACTCCTGGTTCTTTATGGCGGTTTCTGGCTCATCTGCCTCCCATTTATTTTATATGTCATTTTTAAAAACGTCATCCTGATCACCCGTAGGGGGAGAAGGATCTCATCGGAATCTAAAAATCCTGTATTATTTGTTTCCTGTCTAATTCTCACTGCCACCATTCTCGTTATTATTCCAGAAATTGGCTATATTAAAGACATTTACATCTACTCCCACCGTCGTGCCAACACCATGTTCAAACTTACCTATCAGGGATTTATGATGTATTCAATTGCCTGCGGTTTTGTTTTAATTTTCATTTCCAAAACCATCAAAACCAAAATCATAATTTTTTTATTTAAAATAATTTTTGTTCTAGTTTTTGTTTCCCATCTTGTTTACCCTTATTTTGCCATCCGTTCTAATTATGAATCATTAAAAAGCTACAAAGGCTTATACGGGCTTAATTTTATAAAAGATCGATTTCCAGACAACTACCAGGCTATTTTATGGATTAACAAAAATATTTCCGGTCAACCTGTTATGCTTGAAGCCGTTGGAGATAGTTACACAGATTTTAATCAGATTAGCATGAGTACGGGTCTGCCGACCGTAGAGGGATGGATTGTTCACGAATGGCTTTGGCGCGGAGGATATGAAAAGCCATCCGCCCGCCAAATCGACGTCCAAAAAATATACGAGTCAGAAGATTTAACCGAAGTTATTTCTCTTTTGCAAAAATATTCAGTTGATTATATTTTTGTTGGCGATAAAGAATATGAAAAATATCCAAATCTTAATGAAGAAACCTTTATTAATCTAAACGCTAAAATTATAGCCCAATTCGGCCAAACAAAAATCTACAAACTAGACAAATAACAGCAACAATGAAGCAAAACTTGAAAAAAATTTATCAAAAGATTTCTTCCAGCACTTGGTTTATAACTTTTTCTTCTTTCCTTTGGTTTTTATTAAGAACAGGCACCAAACCCACTAGAGCTAGTTACCCTTGTCAACAGATAGCTGGAACTAATATTGTTCTGTTTGGTATTCCGGTAGCTCTGGCTTATTGGCAGAAGTTTAAAAAATGCAGCCGCTATAGAAAAAAAATAGCTTTTTATTTGGTAGCAGTAATTTTGCTGGTTGTATCTGGTTTTAAAGTTTTAAAGCTAATTGAAAGAAAAACATTGTATAAAAATGCTTTAGCTCAATCAGGAGTCTCAAGGGTGGTTTGGATTAGCAATAATAATGCCACCAACGGCTGGGCCGGTGATTCTAGCCAAGTAAACGCCGGAGTGGTTGAAAATATGATGGACCAAGCCATTAAAGCTTTGATGGGAGCTTCATCGGTGGCCTCTGCTTGGACTCAAATTTTACCTTGTGGTAGCAATTGCTCAGGAAAAAAAATTGCTATCAAGGTTAATTTTAACAATAGCTGGAATTGTAACGAAAACCACTGTCCTGTATATCAAGTGGTTAATGCTTTGTTAAGGCAATTAGTTGAGGAAAATGGAATTGACCAGCAAAATATCGGTATTTACGACACCTCTAGAAGTTTCACTGATTATTTTTCACAAGGAGTAAGAGAAGTCTTTCCTAACGTCAGGCTGAATCCTGACCATTACAGTTGGCCACCTTGTACGGTCGATGAAGGTGTTAGGGGGGCTGGTTTTGGCTGTTGGCTGGCAGAGGCTGATTATTTGATAAACATGCCCCTTCTTAGAACTCATTCCATGTCAGGCGCAACCTTGTCTTTTAAGAATCATTTAGGCAGTACAACTAATTCTTCAGCTTTTCATGGCGATTTTTTTCAACAAAGTGTCGGCAATAATTCCTTAGTGCAACTAAATAGTCACCCGATTATTAGGGATAAAACTATTCTAATTGTTGACGATGCTTTGTATGCTTTAAAAAACGGAGGTCCGGGTTGTAACGGAGTTTGCAACAGTGATCCCAACTTTTTCACCCCAAATTCTCTTTTTATTTCTACTGACCCAGTTGCCGTTGACAGTGTTATGGTAGATTATCTGGAAAGCCAGAGGCGGACAGGGTGGGGAAATAATGATCCTAGAATTACCTACAGTATCGCCGCCTTGGCCGATCTGGGTAATTTTGCTAACAGCTGTAGCAATGGCAACTGTAGTTTTAGTTACAGCAATATTGATTTGATAAGGTGCGATTCTAATTGTCCAAGTTTACCTACTGCCCCTCCTCTTCAATGCCAAACATGCCCCTCAGACAGGCCAGCCAAAGATCAAGGCAATGCTAATTGCGATAACAATATAAACATTTCTGATTTTGCTATTTGGAAAATGGAATACATAAAGTATAAACAAGATCCATTATCAATAAATAATGCCAACTCTGATTTTAATTGTGACAACAAACTAAACATCTCCGACTTCGCCATTTGGAAAAAAAACTACATTTAAACTTTAGTCTAAACTTAAAAAATTACTTTTTCTTACTCCGAGAACGCAGGGTGGGATAAATAACTATAACTAAAGCCAAAAGAATAATAGACAACATCAAATACCCACTGTTTACAATAAATCTAATATTTTCTTCCGTAATATTCATATTTTTTCACCCTCCTTTAATTTTAATAATATCAAGCCTGTATATGTGAAAGCAAATCCAAGCACGAGGCCTTTAAAAACCTCAAACAAAGATAATAAAGAATTTGACGATCCGGAGGAACTGATAAATGCTAAAATAAAAGCAGATTTCGCCAAATCAAAAAACAAATCAGACAATTTATTAAACTGATCAATATTTAATTCATTGATAAAAAATTTCACTAATATTATTATCAACAAAAGAGCCCGTTAATTCAACACGATAAGAAGTCTTAATTCCCCACTTCAAAAACTTGCCATCTAAGATAAACTAAATATAGATGTTGCGTCAAAAAAAGATATTTTTTTTACTATTATCTTTATTATTTTTCTTTTCAGCCCCTTTATTTGCTCAAACACAAACCCAAACTATTCTTCCACTCATATCCACGGCAACAGTATCATCTACATTGTCTACACCCTCTTCCCAATTGAACTCAACTCCTTCATCTAGCTTAAATCCAACACCTTTACTTCAAACCCAATCGACCCCAGTACTAAATCAACCCATACAAATAACCGATCAATCTATTCAAATTATTGATAGTCAATCTTCAATCCAATTAACCCCGCTTGAACTTGTAGTAATAGATAAAGACTCAGACACCAAAAAAATTATTTCCCCAAAAGAAATAAAGGCAGATACAATCAACGAAGACTCTGGTCAGGTTTTTACTTTTGATCAAATTTTCCCCGGTACCGGCATGGCTTATCGCCCTACTCAGGGTGGGCTTCAAACAGAACTAGCCTTTTTTCAATTAAATAAATATGACTATCTATCAATGGCTTTTTTGATAGAAACCGACAATTTGTTCTTGACAGAACAAAACATTATTAACACAAAATCATCAGATCCGGCAGGCGAAAGCCCTGATCTTATTTTTTCATTAATTCCACAGCCGGAAGAATATACTTATCACTTAATAATCAATTTTGATCAAGACTGGCTAAAAAGCCTAAGTAGAATGCCACCGGTTATCACCTCTTTTTTGATTCAATCACAACCCCAACCAGAATCTTTTTCACAAAATTTAGATTCTAATATTAGTATTACGCCAATATTGACATCAATACCGGAATTCGATTTTGAAAAACAGGAAGAAATTAACCAGCCCGAGGAAAATTCTTTAAAAGTAACCGAATTCAATTCAAACAATAATCCCGATGAATTTTACATACCAGTAGAGGACATTAAGGGGGCTAAGGTGGTTGAGTTCGAAAAAAAGCTTGCTGTTTTAAATGTCAAATACTCTAAAACAGCTACCATTAACGACGAAATTATTAACAATTCGCCTGCCAAAAAAGAATTAAAGGGGGATTTTCTCTCTTATGTCGTAATGGAAAATCAAGAAAACTCAGATATTCATGCTATCACTCGTTCTCAAAGAGGTCTGCAAAAAATTCTAATTAAAAGAAACTCCCTGACCTCGGAATTATATGAATCAGAAAAATTAAAACCAGAACTAGAAGACTGGCAATATAAGGCCAGTTCCACCCCTGTTTATCAATTTAAAAAAACAGAAACAAATCCCAATCAATCCAGTTGGCAAGATTACGAATTAAAAAAAATTGTAGATATAAAAATAGAAGAGAATCAAAATTATTCTTTAATTACACAAAATTTTGTTTTAAAAACCAAAGATGAAAATGAAGATAAGCTGGTTACCGGCCAAAATATTCTAAAAATCGGTTTTGATGGAGAAAATTATTTTTCCAAATGGACTTATAAACTAGAAGATAACCAAAATCTTAATCGGCTAACTTGGCAGACAAAATTAGACCAGGAAATTGAAATTTCATCAGAAGAGTTAGAAAAAATAAATACAAATAAGAAAATTTCAAAAAATGATATCAATATTGACTGGTCAGATTTTAACGGTGATATCATGGCAAATTTTTGTAGGGGCGACCCTTGCGGTCGCCCGCAGACGTGGCAACCTGTCCGCCTTTGGAGGATCCCGTCGGAATTAAAAAGTTATATTTTTATTTAATTTATGATTCTTTCTGATCTCAATCCTCAGCAAAAAATAGCAGTTACTCACATTGGCTCTCCGTTATTGATTTTGGCCGGTGCTGGTTCTGGCAAAACTCGTGTGTTAACCCACAGAGCCGCTTGGTTCATAGAGCAAAAGTTAGCCGATCCATCAGAAATTTTATTGCTTACTTTTACCAACAAAGCCGCTGGTGAAATGAAAGAAAGAATGAAAAAATTGGTTTCAAATTCTAACTCTGGCAACAACAATATTTTTGCCGGTACATTTCATTCTTTTTGTTGCAAAATATTAAGACAAGATGGTGAAAAAATAAAAATACCTCCAAATTTTGCTATTTACGATACTAATGATCAAGAAAATACTATAAAAAAAATTCTAAAAGAGTTAAATTATGGACCTCAAGAATTCAAGCCGCGAAACCTGCTTTATTTTATTGAATCAGCCAAAAATAATTACCAAAACCCTGATGAGGCTCAAGAACTGGCTACAGGTTTTTGGAAGTCAAACGCGGCCAAAATTTATAAACTCTATCAAAAAAAACTTGAAGGGTTTCACGCTCTTGACTTTAATGATTTACTTTTCAAAGCAACTGAACTGTTAAACAAGCATCCTGCCGTCCTTGACAAGTATCAAAATCAATATAAATTTATTTTGGTTGACGAATATCAGGACACTAACCGGATACAATACAAACTTACTCAATTATTATCAAAAAAACATCAACAAATAACTGCCGTTGGAGATGCCTCTCAATCAATATATGCCTGGAGGGGTGCAAACTATGAAAATTTAAATAATTTCATAAAAGATTTCAAAGATACCAAAATCGTTAATTTAGAGGAAAATTATCGTTCCACCAAAACAATTCTTTCTGCTGCTAATTCTTTAATCAGTAAAAACCAATCTCATCCCATATTAAAGCTTTTCACTAAGAAAAAATCCGACCATACCATAAAATTTTTTATCGCCGATTCAGAAATTGATGAAGCCAACTTTATAGCAGATAAAATTCGTTTCATTCGCGACAATCTCCATATTCAGTTAAACAACATAGCTGTTTTATACCGCATGAATGCTCAATCTCGTGTTATTGAAGAAGCTTTTTTGCGTTACAGTATCCCTTATGTTCTAATAGGAGGAACTAGGTTTTACGAAAGAAAAGAAATCAAAGATATTTTAAGTATGCTTCGTTTTTTTAGCGATCCACAGGATAAAATTTCAGAAGATAGAATCATAAAAGCCATAGGAAAAAGAAGAAAAGCCCGTCTCGACAACTTCTTGTTGTCTTTTAGTAACAACGACAGCAACAGTCTGTCATCACTCCAAATTTTGGAATCCCTTGTCGTTAATTCAGGCTATTTAGAAAAACTTGATCGAAACATAGAAGAAGACCAAAAAAGAATAGAAAATATAAAAGAACTCAAATCGGTTGCCACCGATCATCCAAACCTAAATGATTTTTTAGAAAATGTGGCCTTGGTTCAACAAGAATATTCTCTTCAGGAAAAAAACAAAAAAAAAGAAAAAAGAAATGGTGTTAAATTAATGACCCTACATGCCTCAAAGGGTTTGGAATTTGATGTTGTCTTTTTGGTAGGTTTAGAAGAAGGAATTTTGCCACATTCCCGATGTTTGGTAGACGAGAATGAAATCGAAGAAGAACGTCGTCTTTGTTATGTTGGTATAACCAGGGCCAAGGATCATCTTTTTATTACATATGCTAATCGCCGGCTCTACTTTGGTAAAAGCAGTCTTAATGAGCCAAGCCGTTTTTTGGCAGATATTCCGGACAAGTTACTCGAGCAGGATTCTCCCGCCCAAGTGACTCGTGACTATCGCAAACCCAGAATATATGACGATGATCTGATATACGATGATGACATTTTTTAAAAAACGAGCAAACAAACAATTTGTTATTATTAATTAATGGAAAAATCTTTTTTGTTTTTATTTTTTCTGATATTAAATTTCTTCCTTTTTACAAATCATAAAGCCGTTTTTTCCGCTTCAAACATTCCCTCCTTTCCCGGAGCACAGGGTTTTGGATCTCAAACTATCGGTGGTAGGGGAGGCAGAGTAATTAAAGTAACCAATCTCAACGGTAGCGGATCTGGAAGTTTAAAAGAAGCCATAGAAGCTTCCGGTCCCAGAATCGTAATTTTTGATGTTAGTGGAATAATTGATTTAAATTATGATTCTATTAAAATAAAAAATCCCTATCTTACTATAGCTGGTCAAACTGCTCCGGGTGGAGGCATTTTGATAAAAGGTCGTATTAAATTGGTAGACACCCACGACATTGTTTTAAGATATCTCAAAATATATTCCGAAGATCCGGGGGCTCCAAAGGCAGATAGTTCCAATAGTATTGAGTTTAATGGTGAAATTAATAATGTAGTAGTTGACCATTGTTCGATTGCTTGGGCAACTGACGAGAACATCACATTTTATAACGATGCCGGAAACGGCAAAGATATCCGCAATGTTGTTTTTCAATGGAATCTCATTGCCGAAGGTGACAGAGATAGTACTCATTCAGAAAGTCAAAGAGACTGGGGTTCACATAGTTGTGGCGCCTTACTTAGCACCCGTTCTTTCGACGAAGTTATAGAAAACATCAGTCTTCATCACAATCTCTTTGCTCACAATAATTCCAGAAATCCACTGGTG
>JAHIPV010000008.1 GCA_018902845.1 Patescibacteria group bacterium | reverse complement strand
CGGATTTATTACTACGCTGTCTTACAAACATCGCTTAAATCATATCAGGACACCTAAATCTGCTTTAAATTTTACAAATTTAGCTTTAAAACCAGTCTTTTTACCTCTTATTTGTCAAAAAGTGTGAAAGTCAGGAATATTGTGTGCTTGGGTGAGACTAACATTGAAACCGGCTCTTTGTGCTTTTGAAACTAAAGCATTTACTCTTCTTGTTTGCCTTACTACTGTAATTTCTACTCCAATTCTTTTGCTTAAAGTAGCACCATAAAGGCTAATTACCCTAAAACCAGTTTTTATTATTTCTAATTTTTTAGGTTTACCCATGATGAAACGTATTATACTGTTTTTTGTTAAATATTACAGGACTTAGTTGAAAATTCGCCCATAGAAGAGAGAAAGAGTTAGGTTTGGGCTAGAGACTGAAAAAGAATTTGTTTGATTAAAGCCTGATAGGGTACACCCATTTTGTTGGCTTTGATTTTTAGTCTGTCTATAAGACTTAAAGGCATTCGGATGGTTATTGGTTTTGAGGTTAATTTTAAGTTAGGAAAACTAACTCCCCTGATGGCTTTGGAAAAGTCTACGTATTCTGTGGAATCTACGCTTTGCCAAAATTCTCTTTCTTCTTTTTCTGATTCAAAATGTGGAATTTTTTTAAGTCTTTTTGGCATAGAGATATTTCTCCTTTTTAAATTATTATACAAAAAATATAAACTCTAAATTTTGGTTAATTTCAAGGTATAATTTACACATGCGCCCGTAGCTTAATCGGATAGAGCATTGGTTTGCGGAACCAAAGGTTACAGGTTCAAATCCTGTCGGGCGTACTGTACTCCGATGAATCGGAGTAAAATCTCAAATCAAAAATCACAAATTCCAAAAAAGATAAAAAAACGCTTCGCTAGATCCTTCGGTCGCAAGGCTCACTCAGGATGACAAAGTGTTAGTTTTGGAGAGTTGGCCGAGTGGTTTATGGCGCTCGCCTCGAAAGCGAGTGGGTGAAAACCCGCATAGGTTCGAATCCTATACTCTCCGCCAACCAGAAAATGGGGGCGAATTTAGCAAAATTCGCCAGCCGATATTGCCCTGAAATCCGAAATTTTTATCTTTTAAAACGAAGTTCGAGCCGATATTTTTTAAGAAACTCCTAAATTCATAAGGATTGTTTTTTATTATTAATATTTTGGCTTGACTGGCGGATAAAATCATTTCTTTCATGAGTTCGAGCCAATTATTTCCTTTTGATTCAAAATCTTTTAAATCCTGCTCGATTCCAGTTTGTTGATTGATAAATAAATTTTTTTTCGTCAAATATTGTCGATTATCAATCAAATTATCGAGTCGTAAATTTAGCAGGTCGTCAAGTTTTCGGTTGATTTCTGATTTTTGAGTTAAAAGATTTTGAATCAATGGTAGAGATTGATTGTTTGCCAGATTGGTTTCTTTGTCCAATTCGGTCAGCATATTTTTTGCCCAACTTTTCGGTAAAAAAACTTTTTGAATTTTGGTTTTGATTTGGTTTATCAATTCTTCCTCGCGCAAATATTTTTCGGGACAATCACCTTTCTTTTTGGTACAGCGATAATAGTCGTGGCCTTTTTGAGTTTCGGCGGTTATTAGACAACCGCAACCACCACATCTCATTAGTCCCGAAAAAATAAACTCGTGTTTTCGTTGTCTTTGTTTTTTGCCTCGGTTGCTCATCACCTCGGCTACCAAATCAAAAAGTTTCTTGGAAATAATTGGCTCATGAACTCCTTTATATAACTCACCATTAAATCGAATCAGTCCGTAATAAATTGGATTTTGCAACATAAATTGGACACGGGATTCTGATAAAGTTTTTTCTTTATAACTTCTAAGGTTTGACTTCGCGAAAAATCCGGCGATACCTTTGAGAGTACAATCTCCCGATGAGTACATTTCAAAAGCCTTTTTGATTATCGGTGCTTGGGTGGGGTTGATATCAATTCCCTTGGTCTTGCGATTGTTGATATAACCAATCGGTGCAAACGATGGCCACAATCCATTTTTTAGTTTCTGTCTTATTCCTCGCCGGATATTTTCGCTTAAATTATCAACATAATATTTACTCTGACCAAAGGCGATATTTAACATAAACTTTCCCTGCGGAGTTGAGTCAAACCAAAAAGTAGGAAACTTTAAATCAAGAATTTTTCCCGTGTCCAATAAATAAATGATTTTTCCGCCATCAATTGAATTCCTTGCCAACCTATCAGGGTGCCAAGCCAAAATACCCTGTGCTTCACCCTTTTCCATTCTCTCAATCATTTGATTAAAAACAATCCTTCCGGGTTTCTTGGCAGTTTTTGCCTCGGTAAACGAGGCAACGATTTCAATTTTAGAAATTGTGGCAAATTCTTTTAATTCAGCAATCTGATCACCAATACTTTTTATTTGTCTTTCTTCACTGTCGGTTGATTTTCTGGCGTATAAAAAGTATTTCATTTTTTAAGCCCGCATTTGGCCCAGTTTTAAAAGATAAAAATTTCGGATTTCAGGGCAATATCGGCTGGCGAATTTTGCTAAATTCGCCCCCATTTTCTGGTTGGCGGTGTGCATTCGAAAATATTCGAACAGATTTTCAAAATTTATAATGACGGGCGGAACTCGCCCCCCTCCGATTTCCGCCCGATGGAAAGTGAGGATTTCAATAAAACTGCCAAAGTATCGGCTCGAACTTCTTTTGGGCCAAATGCGGGCTTTTGAAAAAATGATAAAAAATACTGACATAATGCTAACTATAGTATGTAGAACTAAAGTTAGCAAGTGGTTATAATAATCCGCATAATGAAAAAACAAATATTAGTAAAATTCGGGCAAAGAGTTAGACAAGAAAGAGAAAAACAAGGCTTGTCACAAGAGGAGTTGGCTAACAAAGCTAAAGTACATCGGACCTATATTGGAATGATTGAAAGAGCAGAAAAAAATATTACTCTGGCTAATATTGAAAAGGTTGCTAATGGTTTGAGAATATCTGTTCAAAGTCTCTTTAGTTAATGGGGCCTACAATCATTTTTGATAAATCGTTTTTACAGAGTTTGAGTGTCGACGAATCAGTGTTTTTTGAACAATTCTTTTTATCTAACATTACCCTGCTGTTTTATGTCGAAACACTCGGTGATTTAGACCTAGTTCAGCATAAGAGCGGGAAACCCATAACAAAAGTGATTAGTGAATTGGCCACAAAAACACCATTAAATGGAGCTGCTCCGAATGTTCATCATTCTCGTTTGGTTTTAGGTAGTTTAGTTGGTATAGATGTCGAAATGGATGGCAGAATTATACGTGATGGAGGAGTCGAAAAAATTGATCCAGATGGTAATGTTGGAATATTCTATGATGAATCGCCAGAGGAGTTGGCATTAAAGAGATGGCATGATCAGGATTATTTTGAAGTAGAAAAACTTTTTTCTCAGGAGTGGCGAAAATCATTATCTAATTTAACTTTTGATTATGTTTTAGGAATTGTAAAAAATATTGTTCCAGGCGGAACACAACTTTCAAACCCAACTCAGATTAATAATTTTGTTAACAATTTCATTAGTACAACTAAGCCTGAGTTATTACTATATTTAATTACTGAGCTTAGCGGATTACCAAAGAATTATTACCTAAAATCACTTGACAGATGGAACAATAATAACTATTCAAACTTTGAGGTTTTTGCCCCATACGCTTCGTTTGTATTGAGAATCGAGCTATTCTTTTATATTTGTATGTTAAAAGGCTTTGAGTCAAAACAACGTCCTAGTCACAAAATTGATCTTGCCTATTTATTTTATCTGCCATTTTGTAACGTTTTTGTCTCAAATGATAAACTTCACAAGAGAGTCGCACCATTTTTTTTAAGGTCAGACCAAATACTTGTTGACGGAGAGAATCTTAAAAAGGGGCTTGCACAACTGAATGTCTATTACGAGCAATATTCATCCCAAATTACAGAAAAGGGGTTACTTTCTTTTGCTTCACAACCACCTCAAGATTTGGAAAATGAAGTATCTAAAATATGGGATCAAGTATTTCCCAATTGGCGTAAATCTAAGTCAAACAATGGTGTTGATAGAAACTTAGATAAAGACAAGAAATTACTAGAACACCTAAAGAAAGTTCAAAAAGAGTCGATAACAACATCAAGAAATACGCCTATGGATAAAGTTCATCACATCATGACTACCCACAGAGTACCTGTCAATAAAGGAAAATGGAGAATACTACCAAAAGGAATCGAAGATAAAATAACGACAGAATAGTATTATTTCGAATAAGTTAAAGTCCTTTGTGTAATTGGTCAAGCGCAATTTGTAAATTCGGTTTATTAATAATGAAAGTAAGTTCGGTAGCGGTGGAAACTATTTCTACAATATTTATATTTCTTAGGGCTAGTTTTCGGATAAGTAGATAAAACAAATTTGGGATAGACATATACTTAAGTCCGAATTTGACTGTTATCCCTACAATTTCCGATATGTCATATATAGTGGAGTAATTTTTTAATTTCTGTCTAAATATGTCTATAACCGAACTTTCGGCAATAATAGTTATTTCATTTATTCCTTGAGTTATTGTTATGTATGTTTTATTGTCGACTTTAATCTCGTTATAAATTGACTGAATTTTTTTTGACACTTCTTCGGAACGCTCATAAGTTACCCCCTCGAGATTTGTCTGAAGTGATATTTGTTGAATATCTTTTTCGGAAGGTAAGTCAATCGGTTTTAATTCATTTACATATCTAGTTACGGCGGCAGTAATCGAGCCTAGTTGAATGTCTTTAAACGCTTTTTCCTCCACATCTTTTTGAATACTTCGGGCATAAGCCATGTAGTTTAGTAATCCTTTGGAGGCTAAACTTTTGACTAAATCATCATTTTCCATGATGTCCTGAACGATTGTCGATATTTTCATCATATGTTTTTTTAAAGCTAAAATAAGTTACTAACTTGTCTAGAATTATACAATATGTATATATCTGTGTAAATAGCCTAATTATTAGACATTACTATGTAATGGCTATATACTCTTCCAATTATGTTTACTGTAATTATTTCTCTATTGATTGGTGTAATTTTGGGCAGACTCGTAAATAGTCGCGTTCTAAAGGCCAATGATTTGGCTTTTACTCTTTTGAGTACCCTATTTGTATTTATCATGGGAATTTCTTTGGGACTTAGTCGATCAACTTTTTCAAGCGTTGGTGGACTATTACTTAATTCTATATTATTAGCATTAGTCGCATCGCTCGGAAGTATTGTTTTTACTCGGTTATTAGGTAGGTTAGTAGTTACAAAATAATATGATTAGATTGATTATTGCTTGTTTAATAGGACTGATAGTCGGTCTTTTTTTGCCAGCCAATTTAAATATTAACTCTGCATTTACAGTAGTGTTACCAATGTTGCTGTTTAGTGTTGGGCTATCATTGGGAAACATCGACCTCGTAAGTTTAGTAAGAAACAACAAACGATTTTTAATTTTACCGATATTATCACTAACTGGTTCGTGTGTGTTTTCATTAATTTATGCCAGTTTACGAGGAGTTGGGTTGAAAGAAACATTACTAGCTGGCAGTGCCATGGGCTTTTATAGCCTTCCTGCCATCATGGTTTCGACAAAATTTGGTGCAATGGCTGGTACATTACTTTTAATCACAAATATGATTAGAGAAGCAATTGTAATATTGCTGGCGCCATTGTTGGTGAGATTGTTTGGTAAACAATCAATGGTCGCTGTTGGTGGTGCGACTACTATGGATGTAAGCCTCGCTATGATTAAAGAAGTTGCTGGAGACGAATATGTACCAATTGCTGTATTAAACGGATTAGTGTTAACAATTGGAGTACCCTTTATGACATCATTATTTATTAATTTAAACTTTTAAAAATATGCAACAAGATTTTTCAAAAAGAATTTCGATTGTCGTTAATAAGGAATTGCCAATTTGGCAAGCAATGAATGCAGTTGCCCATATTTCGGCATACTTTGGCTATAAGCTAGATACCAATTTTGGAACAGGAGAATATTTTGTTACCAAAGATGGAATAAATCTACCGAGGAATACTCAATATCCAATAATTGTTTTTGCTGCCACCGAAGCCGAAATTTATGGATTTGCCAATAAGGCGAGACAAGTTGATGTCAAGTCAATGTTCTTTATCAAAGAGATGATTGAAACTTCAAACGACGATGAAATTGGAAATTTGGTCGGGCAGGAAAATGAAGAAAGTGTGACTTATCTTGGAGCCGGTGTGTTCGGCGAAAACGCAATTGTAAAAGGGTTGACTAACGGTTTCAAACTTTGGTCATAACTATTTAAAAAGAATTTGCCACAAAATTAAAATATATATGTCAAAAACAGTACGAAGCATTTTCATTATCCTAATAGTCTTTTCTATTTATCATACTGTTCGAGATGCGTTACAGATAGCGGGAGTACACAATATTATCGCTGATTTAGCAAATCATAAATCAAACTGGTGTAGAGAAATATACCCTGTTTGTGACTATTATTTATTTCCTTGGGAATTTTTTGTTTTAATTGGATCAATCCTTGTTTTAAAAAGAAATGATGTTGGTCTACTTGGTAAGTTAATTTTATATTCTCTAATCGTTTTCCCAATTATTTTAATATTGAATATTGTTCTTACTTAAAAAGAATTTGCCACAATTAAAAAATTGAAATCGTATTGAAATCCTCACTTTCCATCGGGCGGAAATCGGAGGGGGGCGAGTTCCGCCCGTCATTATAAATTTTGAAAATCTGTTCGAATATTTTCGAATGCACACCGCCAATTTTCACTTTTTGTGAAATCGTAAGAAACAGCCTCGGCGCAAAGCGCCTCGGCATGGTATTTTTCCGCAATTTTGAAGGCATTTTTGAAATCCAAAACCAAAGTGCGGTCGGCAATGCGGAAGTTCGAACCAATCTTTTTGAGAAAATCCCGAATCCTTTCGGGATTTTCTTGTTGAGCGTATTTTTCGGCTTGGTTGGCGTCTTTTAGAAAGGCAATGGCAAGTTCGAACCGATTATTGCTCTTTCGCCCAAAAGCGGATATTTTTTCTTCCAAATCCTTTTTGGCGAGAATGAGCTTGTACTTTTTGGCGGTATATTCCGTTTGCGATAAATTGCCGTCCAACTGCAAATCAAGCAAACGATCGAGTTTCGTTTCTATCTCCACAAGCTCATTTCTCGCTTTTTGGGCGAAAGAGCTTTCCGCTTGGGCAATTTTATTTTTTTCGTTTTCGAAAAAATTGATTGAGGCGTTTGCCCAAGTGGAAGACAAAGAAACTTTTTTGATTTCTTCTTTTATTTGAGAAGTGATGGCGTCCTCTCTGGCGTATCTTTGCGAACAAGGATTTTTCCGTTTGGTGCATCGTAAATAGTTATGACCTTTTTGCGTTTCGGTGGTAATGAAACATCCACATTCTCCGCAACGGAAAAATCCTCTATACACATAAGGTTTCAGTTTTGGCGATTTCGGTTTGCTTTTGTTCGCCATCACTTCTTGAACGGAATCAAAAAGTTTCTTTGTGATAATCGGTTCATGCTTTCCGTCATACAATTCTCCGTTATATTCAATCATTCCGTAATAGATTTTATTCTTGAGCATATACTGATAATTTGAGACGGAAAGCATTTTGCCTTTCTTGCCAACCAAGCCCAAGGAATTGATAATCTTTCGGATTTGGGCGAGGGGATATTCGTCAGTTGAGTACATTTCAAAAGCCCGCTTGATATACTTTGCCTTTTCTTTGTCCACGGCGATACAGCGGGCGTTTTTGTCGTTCACATAGCCAAGTGGCGCCCAAGCGGGCCATATTCCATTTCGCAATTTCTGGCGAATACCCCTCTTTATATTTTCCGAAAGATTATCCACATAATATTTTGATTGCCCAAAAGCAATGGACAACATAAATTTTCCTTGTGGTGTCGGATCAAACCAAAAAGTAGGAAATTTTAGCGTGGTGATTTTACCGGTATCCACCAAGTAGATTATTCGCCCGCCGTCTATGCTATTTCTCGCCAATCTGTCGGGGTGCCACGCTAAAATTCCTTCGGCTTCATTTTTCTCTATGCTTGCTATCATATCGTTAAAAATATCTCTGCCCGGCTCTTTAGCGGTTTTGCTTTCCACAAATTCACGGACGATATTCAGGTTTTCTTTTTTGGCATATTCTCGCAACTCAAACATTTGCGCCTCAATGCTCAAAACCTGCCTTTCAGGTTCGTCCGTGGATTTACGAGCATAGAGAAAAATCTTTTTGGTTTGTAAATTTATGTTGTCCATATTGTTTTTAGATTAGTATTTGGGCAATCAAGGAAAAATACGCTCAACCTTTCGCTTTCGGCGAAAGAAAAAAGATTGGTTTGCAAAACTTTATTTTGCCAGAGCTTCGCTCTGCGAACTTCCGCATTGCCGACCGCACTTTGGTTTTGGATTTCAAAAATGCCTTCAAAATTGCGGAAAAATACCATGCCGACCCCGCAAATGCGGGGGAGGTTCCTTTCAATTTCGCTGAATGTAAAACTTGGCGGTGTTTTTTGAACGAAGTTCGAACATTTTTTGAGCAAAACCCCCAATAAGGAAGCCAGCCCCGCCACTGCTCGACAAGCTCGCCACACCACAGAAAAATACTCTTTGCTCTTTTCATTTTGCGCGCGCCCGATTTCTTTTTCTTCTAATGAAAAGAGTATTTTTCTGCGGTGTTCTG
>JAHIPV010000007.1 GCA_018902845.1 Patescibacteria group bacterium | reverse complement strand
CGGATTTATTACTACGCTGTCTTACAAACATCGCTTAAATCATATCAGGACACCTAAATCTGCTTTAAATTTTACAAATTTAGCTTTAAAACCAGTCTTTTTACCTCTTATTTGTCAAAAAGTGTGAAAGTCAGGAATATTATATCGATCATCCAAACGGATTCTCAGCAGATTCACTCCCCGAACTTGTTCCGAGAATAAACGAAAGATTAAAAAAACACTAACGCGTCACTTCAAACGACTCCACCGCATCCTTTAATCTCCTTGCCTCTAAATTGTTCTCAAAATATTTTCTAATAGGATCAATAACATCGTTTAAATATTTTGACAAGTTATCTTTCAAATCAAGCGGAAATATTTTTCCATCCTGATAACTGTTTTCCAAATCAGAATATGATTCAAAACTAACATTTCCTCCGTATTCGTCTTTTCTCTCAATTACTATTTTTTCAAACTTTGGAAAAATTACATACCTAAAATATTCCAATATCGGATTATTTAAAATCTCGTTGGGGGGACAATATGCCTTTTTAATTTTTTCATAAATTTCTTCCTTGGTATCGGTCATGAAAATGGCCGAATCTGGTTTTGACTTCGACATTTTTAGAGCAATTGTTCGTTCTAATTTATCATCAACATTTTGAATGACATCTGTCGGTGGTTTTAGACTGATTAACATATGATGATGGACTGCGGCTGGTTTTTCATACCCTAATTCGTCAGCGATTTGACGGGCAAGCATGTTTACTTTTCTTTGATCCATTCCTAATTGGGCAATATCAACCTTAAGATAAAAAATATCCGTTGCTTGCATCGCAGGATACATTATTTGGGCAACGGTTAAATTGTCTGAGTCACTCCTACCCATAATTTGAGAACAACGAATCATTCTTTTGAGAGTAGTTACTCGACCTACTTTTAAAACAGTTAACCAATAATTTGGCTTTTTCACTAAATCTGATGCCCAAATAAAATCAACACGGTCTACATCTAGTCCACAGGCTTTCCAAACTTCAATAAAGTATTCTCCTACTATTTTAATTTTTTTTAAATCACCGCCCATTTTATTATTAGCAAAAGCATGCCAATCAGCAATTAACATTTTAAAATGAATACCCGCCTCCAGCATCTTTTGAATATTTAAAGCCCTAACAAATCCTTGAGCAATGTGTATTCGACCTGAAGGCTCAAAACCATCATAAGCAATTAATTCCTTGCCCTGCTCCATCTTAGCCTTAATTTCATCAGCTCCAATCACTTCTTCACCAACCTGATAAATCAATTTCATTTTTTCTTCTACGGTCACAATTGTATTATACATACCTATCCAGCAACTTGATCAATTTTCACAAAAGATTACTTAACCCAAGGACTTAAAAAATTTTTTTTCACATTCTGCAATTAAAAACATTAATATATTAAACTAAACATATGATTTACAAAATAAAAATAGACAGAAAACTGGTTAATAAAATTCTGCAATACCTCGCCAAAACGCATTCAAAGGGTTACCCAAACACAAAAAACACCTGTGCCAAAATGCATGAAAAACTCTTCAAAAACAATAACAATTTTACCAAAACCGCCAATCATTTACTCTATCTAACCAGAGAAAAGTTTATTAAAGAAAAACACTACACAAAAGGAGAATCTCTTGGTTTTGTTGATTACTCCTTAACTAATCGCGGTATTCAATACATACAAAATAGTAGTTATTCAACCAGATACATAATTTACAAACTAAAAATAGAAATAGACAAAAAATTGATAGACAGAATTTTATATCACCTTGATGGGATCGAAATTAAAGAAGAGAACTATCCTCCAAAAACAAGCTGTCTTATAAATATAAAAAAAAGTTTTTCTGATATTGACTCTCCGAAACTTGAAAATCATTTGTTTTATTTATCCAGAAAAGGCTGGATAGAAGAAAAACATTACGCAAAAGGAGATGCCCTTGGTTTTGTAGATTATTGCCTAGATAACAAAGGTATGAAATACCTAGGAGACAAAGAAGACAAGTCAGACAACCAATTTCTAGACCATTTTGACCGGCTTATTGATCTAACCCTTAACCAACTAGAAAAAGAAAATCTAAATCAAACTTTCAAAACTTTTAGTCAAAAATTTACTAAACTAATTCCTTTTGAATTTTCAAATCTAGACAAAATGGATTACGCACAAATTTTTATTGGCAATCGTTTTTCAGAAAAAAAACAACTTCTTTCAGAATTACTGGAACTTTGGAAGCAAATACAAGAAAATCTTTTGCCTTTTAGTGATTCACCAAAAAATCTTACAAAATCATTATTAAAAACAAAACTAAAAGTTTTTCAGAAAAAAATAAAAAAGATCAGAAACAACTCAAATACCAACTAATCAGCTTGTGTACATTTTCATTGAATTTTTTCCTACATAGTTTTAACTGATTTTATAAATTTATTTCTTATTAACCAAACCAAAATAAACACAAAATATAAGGTAAAATAGACCATGGCAATCTTTCAAGTTCAAAAAGGCAACACACTGACAACTATCGAAGAAAAAAAGATTGATTTGGAAAAAGATATCCAAAAATTAACAGAAGATAACCTCCTCACAATATTTGGGCTTGATTTTATTAAATCAGAATTTTCACTTCAAAACTTTAGAATCGACACCCTCGCTTTTGATCAAGAAACACAATCTTTCGTTATTATCGAATACAAAAGAGACAGGAGTTTTAGTGTGGTCGATCAAGGCTATGCTTACTTGTCATTAATGCTAAACAACAAAGACTCTTTTATCCTCGAATACATCCGAAACACCAGTAAAAGCCTAGACAAGGTAAAAATAGACTGGTCCCAGTCCAAGGTTATTTTTATAGCCAACTCTTTTACCTCTTACCAACAAAATGCTATCAACTTTAAAGATTTACCAATTGAACTTTGGGAAGCAAAAAAATACAACAACAATATTATCCTATTTAACCAACTAAAATCTTCCAACAGTAGCGAATCGATTAAAACAATAAGCAAAAACGAAGTGATGAGTTCAGTTTCAAAACAAGTAAAGAAATATACGGTTGAAGATCTATTCAAAACAAACTGGAAACACAGCCTAGACCTTTACCAGTTATTTATAGAAAGAATTCGGGCCCTGATAGAAATTGATATTTCTGCAACCAAACACTATATTAAAATTTTCGTAAACGACAGAATAAGGCTTGTGGAGATTGTACCTCAAAAAAGAGGATTAAAGTTGTCATTGCCAGCCAAAATTAACACTCTTAAAGATCCAGAAAAACTACTAAGAGATGTTTCCAAAATGGGACGATGGACAAACGGGTATACTGAATATGTATTATTAGAAGAGACTGATATTGATTATGCGTTTTTTCTAACAAAACAAGTTTACGAAAGATTTATTAAACTATAATCATATGGCACAAATTAACTTTAAAGGCAAAAGCATTATTTGGAACCATCACTTGGGTGTAAAATACCATCAGCTAATTCCTAAAAAAAACAAAAGTGTTACTGATAAAGTCAATCTCCGCGATAATCTCATTGTTCATGGCGATAATCTCAAGGCTCTCAAAGCACTGCTCCCCACCTATGCCGGAAAAATCAAATGTATTTATATCGATCCACCATACAATACCGGCAACGAAAAATGGGCATACAATGACAATCTTAGTCATCCCATGTTTAAAGACTGGCTCAAAAAAGTAGTTGATAGAGACGATTTGACTCGTCATGACAAATGGCTTTGTATGATGACACCTCGTTTAAAACTTTTACGAGAACTTTTATCAGAAGATGGAGTAATTTTTATTAGCATTGATGACAACGAACAGCATAGATTAAGAATGTTGATGGATGAAATTTTTGGAGAAGAAAATTTTATTACCAATGTAATTTGGCAAAAAAAATACACAAGAAGTAATGACGCTAAATATTTTTCAGACAATCACGATTTTATCGTAGTTTTTAGTAAAAATATAAATAATTTTAATATAAAACTATTACCTCGAACTAAAAAACAAAATATAAGATATTCTAATCCCGATAATGACCCAAAGGGTTCTTGGATGAGTCAACCTCTTCACGCCAAAAGTGGTTCAGATAAATCTTATAGCTATACATTTAAAAATGGAGTTACTTGGTCACCACCTCCAGGAACTTTTTCCCGATACAGTAAAACGAGCCTGAAAATAGCAGAAAAAGAAAAAAGGATTTGGTTTGGTAAAAATGGAAATGCCGTACCTAGAATGAAAAAATATCTTTCTAAAATGGGAAATCTTACCCCTATGACAATTTGGACTCATAACGAAGTTGGTAGCAACGATAATGCCAAAAAAGATATCAAAAGTTTGTTTAAAAATAATCCTTTTGATTCACCTAAGCCTGTTTCTTTGATTAAAAGAATCCTGCAACTATCAACAGACAAAAACAGTATTATTCTTGATTCTTTTGCCGGAAGTGGAACAACAGCACAGGCGGTGTTGGATTTAAATAAAGAAGATGGGGGAAATAGAAAATTTATTTTAGTAGAGATGGAAGATTATGCCGATACAATCACGGCCGAAAGAGTCAGAAGAGTAATCAAGAAAGGTATCTCTGGCACATTTAGCTATTTCAATCTTGGCAATGCTATTGAAATGGAAGAAATTTTATCCGGCAAAAAACTGCCATCTTATATTGATTTAGCTCGATACGTTTTTTATACCGCCACAGGAGAAGAATTTGATGAATCCAAAGTTAATCAAAACAAAAATTTCATCGGCCAAAGTAAAGACTATCAAATCTATCTATTCTACAAACCTAATCTTAAATATCTAAAATCCACCGCGTTAACTCTAGAAATGGCAAAAGCGCTTGGTAATCCAAGTGGCAAACAACGTCTAGTTTTTGCACCCACCAAATTTGTTGACCGAAACACTCTCGATCATCTCCACATCTCTTTCGCCCAACTACCGTTTGAAATTTACAAATTGGCCAAATGAAAAAAAACAATGTTAAAAAATGCTACTATTTTGTAGACGAGTCAGGAGATCCTTATTTTTATGATCGTTTTGGAAACTATATAGTTGATAAGGAGGGATGTTCCAAAATACTTATTTTGGGTTTTATTAAAACTCAAAATCCCACTTCAATTAGATCCGCTCTCAAAAAAGTACACTTAACCATAGCTAAAGAAAAGTATCTAAACGGTATTCCTTCACTTAAAAAATCTCTTGTTACTTTCCATGCCAAAGATGATTGCCCAGAAGTTAGAGAGAAAGTTTTTAAAGCAATAAATAAATTAAATTTCAAGGCAGAATTTTATATTGCTAGAAAATTGGAATCAATTTTTATAAAAAGACACAAAAAAAATCCAGACATATTTTATGACGATTTGATTAGCAAACTTTTTAAAAACCAATTACACCTAGCCGAAGAAAATCTTATCTATCTTGCGGTTAGAGGTAATCGCGCTAGACAAAAACCTATCGAAGAAGCTATAACTAAGGCAAAACTTCTTTTTGAAAAAAAATGGCAAACAAAAGTAAATTCGCAAATTAATATCTTTCCTCAAACTACAATAGGCGAACCATGCCTTCAGGTTGTAGACTATATGGCTTGGGCAGTACAACGAGCATTTATTAAAAAAGACATGAGATTTGTTAACTTTGTTAAATCAAAAATTTCATTAATAGCAGACTTATATGATTTTAAAAATTACCCTAAAAATTTCTACAACAAAAAAAATACTTTTAATTACCAAAAAATAAGCCCCCTATAGCTAGTTCCTTTCGGAAGCACGGCATGAAGCCGAATATCACTACAAAGGACTAAATTACTTTAGTCAACCGTTTTTTTTAACAAAAATCAATTGACATAAACCAGTACTATTATACATTATAACATATCAATGATACTCAAAGATTATCAAATCAAAACACTGGAAACGATCAAAGGCTATTTAAGAGCCATTGACAAAGAACAACAAGAAAAAAATATTAAACACGCCAGTTTAGATGCTTGGCAAAATTGGGGCAGGGGAGAATATGTAGAAAGAAAAAATGGACTTAATCAGGATGTAACCAATTTTTGTTTAAAAATTCCCACTGGTGGCGGAAAAACTCTTTTAGCAACTAAAACCATTGATCTTATCAATACCAGTCTTGTCAAAAAACAAACCGGTCTAGTTTTATGGATCGTTCCAACCACTCAAATATACAACCAAACCATCAGAAGCCTCAAAGATAGAGATCACCCTTATCGACAATTTTTAGACATAAGTAGCGGTGGTAAAATTATAATTTTAGAAAAAACCGATCGATTTACTCCGTCAGACATCAAAGAAAATTTAGTCATCATGATGCTTATGCTTCCATCTGCTAACCGAAAAACTAAGGATGTATTGAAATTATTTAAAGACAATGGTGGCTTTCAGTCATTTTTTCCGGATGAAGACAATACTCAAGCACAATCAAGCCTATTAGAAAAATATCCCAACCTAGACACTTTTGGTTCCAAAAACGGATTTTGGGGTAGATCAATTAAAACCTCTTTAGGCAATACATTAAAAATACTTTCACCCATTGTCATTCTTGATGAGGGACAAAAGGCATATAGTCGTCAAGCTCAAGAAACTATTTACGATTTCAATCCTTCTATTATTGTCGAACTCTCTGCCACACCACCAAAACAAAGCAATATTTTAGTTAATGTTTTTGGTATCGATCTTAAACGTGAAGAAATGATTAAACTTGACCTTCATGTCATCAACAAATCCAGCCTAGATTGGAAAGATACTTTAAGAAGTAGTGTAAACCATCGGCAAGCTCTTGAAAATAAAGCCAAAGAATATCAACAAAACACCAACATCTATATCCGCCCCATCTGTCTTATTCAAGTTGAAAGAACAGGTAAAGACCAAAGAGGCAGCGGTTTTATTCACTCCGAAGATGCTAAGGAATATCTAATAAAAAATCTTAATATTCAACCTGACCAAATCGCTATCAAAACCAGCCAAAAAGATGAATTAAAAGAAATTGATGATATTGGCGGTCTTATGTCTCCCGATTGTCCCGTCAAATATATCATCACTAAACAAGCCCTTCAAGAAGGTTGGGATTGTCCTTTTGCTTACGTTTTAACTATCTTAACCAATCCTCGATCCAAAACTGCTCTAACTCAATTAGTTGGTCGTATCCTTCGCCAGCCTTATGCAAAAAAAACAAAAGTAAACGAACTTGACGAAAGCTATGTCTTTTGTTTCCAGCAAAATGCCAATTCTTTACTCAAACAAATCATTAGAGGTTTTGGTAATGAGGGTTTAGCAGATTTGGCCCATCAAATCAGTATCAACGATTCTGATGTAAACATTATCAATCAAGAAAAAATCATTAAAATCAGGCCAAAATTTAAAACAGTTGCCCAAAATTTAATTCTCCCTGTATTCGCAATTAGAAAAAACTCCACATGGTCAAGACTAAATTATGAAGCTGATTTACTTTCTAAAATCAACTGGAAATCGGCCAATATCAATTCGTTGTATTCTCTAAATCTTTCCAAAGAAGAAAAAAAGGACACCGAAATGCTGGCCACTATAACTCAAAACTCAATTGATTCTTTACAAACAAAAACCATAGAACAAAATAAAAACGGAACTTATCAACTAGACTCTGTTTTTTTAACTAGACAAATCACCGATATAGTTTCCAACCCTTGGCTGGCTTTTGATATCAGCCATAAAATACTCAAATACTTTACCAATAAATACCCAAAAAAAATGATTATCAACAACTTTATTTTTATCATTGAGGAAGCCAGAAATTTGCTTTTTAAAGAACAACAACGATTGGCCAAATCAATCTTTCAAGATTTATTAAACAAAGACAATATTCGCTTTTTCGTACTCAAAAATTTAGGCTTCAAATTTCCCAAGAAAAGAAAAATAAATACAGCCACACCAAGCCTAATTATGCAAAAAAGCTTATTTGACTATGTTCCGGAAGAAAGTTTAAATCAAGAGGAAAAAGCTGTCGCATGGTATCTGGAAGAACAATCTAATTTGTTTTTTTGGTTTAGAAACATGGCCAAACAAAATTATTATCTTCAAGGATGGCAAAAACAAAAAGTATATCCAGATTTCATTTTCACTAAAGACAACAAAGATAAAGATGTCTATGTGGTGGAAACTAAAGGATTGCACTTAAAAAACGAAGATACAAAATATAAACAAGAACTTTTTAATTTATGCAATCAACAGGCTACTAAGAAGAACATGACCGAACTAGGACTAGAATTAAAAGATTTCAAAATTAACTATCAAGTACTTTTTGAAAAGGAATGGAAAAATAAACTTAATCAAGTTTTTAATTAACACTACGAACTCTTCAATTAATGCTCAAAAAATTTCTTCCTGTTTTATCTTTCTTTCTTCTCGTCCCATCATTTTTAATCAACATTTTCCTTACTCAAAAAACCAAACAACAGAGCAATCACCCAAAGGGGAAAAAACAAATTATGACGGAGAACTGGTCTGGAGTGTTACAAATCAAAAACCTGCTACTAAATACTATAAGACAAACCAAGCTAATATTTACCCTAACTTAAGAACATATCTAAGCATTTGTGAGCGATTTGGAAAAAGTTCGAACATTTTTTATGAATTATTAGGCTCCGCTTGGGGGCGGTGACCGCATCCACCGCCCCCATAGTTTATCCTGAAATTTCTGAAGGACTCCGCCTACTGCCTTTCGGCAGATTTTTTATGCGCGATTTTAAAAACAATTTAAAACAAAAACATCCCGCCTTCGGCGGATTGCTCGCTCCGCTCGCAAAACGAGACCAAAACAATTTATTCAAAATTTTCAACAACCCCAATTTCCTGTTCCAAGAGTTCGCTCTCTTCCCCAAATCGGAACCAAGTTCTTATTTTTTACTTTCCAAAAACTCTTCAATCATATTAAAAATTACATAAAAATTCACAAAATCTCTTGGTTCTCCAATCCTACAAACCCATTCACACAACTCATTTTTTCTGTCATCACGTACACAGCAAGGAATCTTGCTTTGACTATTCGGCACAACAAAACATAAACGCGTATCTGGATCTAAATACGCCTTTTTGATTATCCTTTCAGTTAGCAAATTTTCAATACCGTCCTTGATGGGTGTGTGATATAGCTGGGGTGCAATAAAAACCGTAATATTCTTCGACCAACTTATCTCATTTATTTTTTGTATATTTTTTCCATAATCACAATCAAATAGGGCCATGTATTTACTCGAAATGGTTTGGCTTATTGAATTAACAACCATACTGATCTTCCACAAATTACTATCCCCCGTACCTAAACTCCCAACACCTTGTCGACAGGTACCTATCGGAAATAATTTCACTTTTTTTAAAGTATCCATCCTGCCTAGTAATTTCGCGGCGGTCTCAATATACGGCGCATCAATTTCTCCAGCAAGAAGGACATGTGGTCTAACATCGGGGCTACTGGATTCTTTTTGTTCAAAATTTTGAAAAACTGAAACATCACCCCCACTTCTTACACTCAAAACGGGTGGCGTTCCCCCTCTCACTTTCACATCGGAAATCAAATCAGTTATGGGCATACTGGTCTCAAGCTTTAATTTGTGTTGACTTGCATCTAGAACTTTTCCTTTTTCAACCCATTCCATCTTCTCTTCCCACTCAAATAGCGGCAGTTTGACTTTTATCGATCGTGACCTTTTGACATCAGTACTAGCCATCTCGTCTCCCTTTCTCAAATACAGTATCGGCAAAACTACGTTTAAGAATCCTCAACTTATCCTCAAACCAATTAATTCGATCGACACTTCTATTTTTATACAACCACTCCTCAAGCCCCTTGATCAAATCTAAATTTTTATTCTCCAATCCAGCGAAATATCCAACTACTATCCTCCATAAGTAATTAACATATTGCCAATATGCCTTACTGTCTTTATTTAATAATTCCGCCGAGTAATCAAGCAATTCAAAAAAATAATCTTTATACTCATTGCTTCCAAGTCTGAACAGTGATTTTGCTAAATTCATTTCAGACAACTCACCCTCAATCTCTCCCACTGCATGAACCATTCCGCTTTCTGGCTCTTCGTAACCTTTGGCTATTTGAGCAAACGCTTTTATCTTTTCAATTCTTCTCTCTATCGCCACCCTATCTTTAAAAACCGATATTAGAATATCGTCGGCCACCTTCTGAATCTTTTCATCACCAAAATC
Source organism: Patescibacteria group bacterium (assembly GCA_018902845.1). Taxonomy (GTDB): domain Bacteria; phylum Patescibacteriota; class Microgenomatia; order UBA12405; family UBA12405; genus JAHIPV01. The sequence continues at coordinate 60,904 of JAHIPV010000007.1, read as the reverse complement.
ACCCTCCAGTAATTGTTTAATTTTCCCATCGCCACTGGTTATATACTTGCCTAAAGTTTCTAGTGCATACTTCCGATCATGTTCGGCAATATCCTCATCCGTCACAAATGACACCAATACACCCTTCACACTTTTGACCCTCCAATCTTTTTCTTTGACTATTCTGGCAAAATACACATAAGCACCAGGCAAAAAATACCTGACATCACTTTTTTTATTTAAATACTGGCTATTAACCCATTCAAGTTCTTCATCGCTGACCTTTTTTACTACATCCAAAATTATCTGTCGGTCGCCGGAATATGCAAAGGGGATAAAATCAATAATTTTTTGGCGAACACTGGGGTCAATCTTAATTTTCAGCAACCTTGCCACTTTGATCAAATCTCCAAAATAAGAAAAGATACTGGATATTGTGTATTGGTTCGATCTTTTGCCGTCGTAATCTCTTGCTATTTTTAACTTAAATTTTCTCGGTTCAATTTTGTCCAACCCCTCTTCCAATACCAATCTTCTCAATCGTTTCTCGTCATCTTTTTGCCATAATTCTCTAACCGCTTTCTCGCTTTGCCAAAAATACTTAAATACAGCCGGATAATATTTCTTTTTCTTATCATTACCCAATAACCGCTTAAATTCTCCATATTCATTATTCTTTCGTTCTTTTTGCCAATCATTTTCTTCGATTTTTTCCACAATACCCAATTTCACTGCCTTTTTATACGCCCTCTCCCCATCTTTACCCTCAAATCTTGATCGATAAATTGACTGTTGCCCGAATCTTCCACTTTTATCATCAAATTTTTTAAAGCGTTTATGAAATTTAAGAACGTTATCTTGATTAAGTAACCAAGAAAAAAGCGGAATATAGTCATATACAAACATCGGTCTTTCCTCGCCACTTACCATCGCTTCTTCAATAATTTGAAAAATATAATCGTTTTCCACACTTTCCATAATCCTTGCCAATTCTTTAAGAAAATATGACCGCTCTTGATAATATATTTCTCTGGTATTAAAGGCTTTTTTGATAACCGCCTTCACCAAGCTCAAAATTCTATCATCATGCTTAAATTTTTCGATTACCTCAATAAGTGACTGATCTCCATTTCTGTCCTTGTTGTTAAAAATGCTTTCTCTGTCCAAAAACTTTTTCAAAAACTTACTGTCGTCGACCAATTTCTTTAGTAATATTTTTATCCCACCCAAAGATGAAATTTTATATAAACCATAGCGAGCATAAATGGCATCACCTCTTTTGATTCCTTCAACCATCCACTTGATTGATTTCTCACTGTTTGGTGCCGTATCGGAACAAAATTCAAGAAACGCCTGTCTTACCAGACTGTCTTTATGACCAAAACATCCGCCAACTCGTTCAATTAAACCAATATCTTTATAAGTCGCCAAAGCCTTCAATGCTCGTCTCTGTAATACTCCGTTTTCATTGTCATCATTGGCATAATCCACCAATCTTTCTTTCCACCAGTCTCTTTCCTTTCTGGTAATTAACGGCGACTTGTCTTCCATCAATCTGGCTATAATATCCACAATGGTCGCTAGTCTTACCAGTTTATCTGTGTCTGTACCTTTTTTTACGTCAACCAGGGCCTTCATTGCCTCGTAATTTTCATTTTGGCAAAAACTCGGCAAAGATGCCCTTGTCCACAGTGGCAACCACACTCTTTTTTGACGATAAGTACGATATATCAACGCAAACAATTCGGCTTTCTTTTTCGGTTTCAGTTTAGCGGGATCAATTGAGGTGATCGTATCGCAAAAACCTTCATCTATAATTTGAGGATTGGCCCTTGCCAAATTCATCATCCATCCCAAAACCTCTTTCCCCTTCTCGCTGTCCAATAAAAACCTAATCACCCCAAACCACGAAAATGACAACGCCAATACTTCTCCTCTGCCTACAATGAGCAATTTCTTTAATTCGTTCAAAACCCGATCATTTTCAATCCAACTTTCAGCAACCAAAAACTCCGACAAAGTATGGTGAAAAAATCCTATCTTATCATCATCTAACACGCTCAATAATCCAAGCTTTTCAATCTCTTTTTTCTCAACGCCAGTTTTTGACAATAGCTTACTAAATTCTTTTTGCTCAAGTTTGTTAGATTGTTTTGTCTCAACCCCAAGCGCTAGCTTTTGTAGCTTTTGTCTTAACCCAAAGTTTCCACCGATAATTTTGTCAAAAAAATATTTATAAAACTCGAATTTCGAAAAATTAATATCACCTTTTTTCACGGTAACAAAGACAATTAATGCCTCTAAAAATATAGGATTTGTCAACACAGTCCCATAAGAATCCATTCGCCAGAACTTCTCCATCAAATCGTCTACAGACAAATGGTTCTCTGCCAGTTGTTTTTTTACTTCATCTAGATTTAATTTAGTCATAAAAAAAACTACCCATTATCAATAGCAACCAAATTATATAAATTCCAACTAAAAATACAATATGACGAAACAGGTTAAATTTTATTGCAACATCCATGATTTTAATTTTTTTAGGATTATAACTTTATCAAAAAACTCAAACCCGCCCCAAGACAATGTTTTTTGGGTCTTTACTTTCGGGTTTTCTTTGGGTTATGCTGATTATAGCACAACGATTCGACTTGATTGGTATGAGAAGAAATTATTTTTTTGAGTATAATAAATAAACTGAATGAATGTTGCATTTGGTTTACCGCCACTGACACTGTTGGACAATTTTGGTTTAAACTCTAAGAATATGACCGCAAAAAATAAAAACCAACTGACATTTATCGACCTGTTCGCCGGAATTGGCGGTTTTCATTTGGCTTTCAATTCAGCTGGGGCAAAATGTGTTTTTGTCAGCGAGTGGGATAAACATGCCAGAAAAACTTATCAACAAAATTTTTCCAAAATCGATCCTGAAATTTTTACAAACGGAAACTTTGCCGGAGACATAAAAAAAGTCAAAGAAAAACAAATCCCGGATTTTGATATCTTAACGGCAGGTTTTCCCTGTCAACCGTTTAGTCATGCCGGATATAAAAAAGGGTTCGCCGATCCGCGCGGAACACTGTTTGACAACATCGCTCGTATTATAAAAGCGAAAAAACCGAAAGCGTATTTTTTGGAAAATGTAAGCCACTTGTTAAAACATGACAATGGAAGAACCTTCTCAATCATTAAAAAAACATTGGAAGATGACTTGGGTTATTCTTTTTTTCATAAAATTGTAAGAGCCTCCGATTTCAATTTACCTCAACACAGAGCCAGACTTTTTATGGTCGGTTTCAAAGACAAAAGTATTCCTTTTGAGTTTCCGAAACCCGTCAAACTGACCATGACCATGTCTGATGTTTGGGGCGACAAGTGCGATAAAAAAATTGGTTACACTCTTAGGGTCGGAGGAAGAGGTTCTGGAATAAATGATCGTCGTAATTGGGATTCTTATCATGTTAGCGGTAAAATAAGAAAGCTAACCTCGAAAGAAGGCCGAAAAATGATGGGGCTCCCCGAAAACTTTGAGTTTCCGGTTTCAGAAGCTCAAGCGATGAAGCAACTCGGTAATTCGGTCGCTGTAAATGCCATAAAAGCGGTTGCCAAACAAATTACTGATTCACTAAACAAATATGCTGACGGGAAATAAGGGAGAATGGAGCGAACTTTACACCTTTTTTAAGATACTGACGGATGGTAAATTGTTTGCCGCCGATTCCGATCTTAAAAAAATTGCCGAAAAATATTTCATTGTCTTGAAGGTTATAAGAGACGAACCAAAGATCGGTAAAAAAATATATGATATTTCCAAAACCCGAAACAATATTGAAATTTATGACGAGAAAAACAAACGATTGGGAATTGTAAAAAAAACTTTTGTTAAAAAAAGAGTAAAGAAAATTTTTGAAGAAATGAAAAACTCGTCCTCGCGTACTTTCCAAATTTCTTTAGCCGAGGAAACAATGAAGCCGTTACGTTGTTCTCGCATAAAAGCGGGAAACAACAAAAAAGAAGACTTGATTTTAATGGTCCATGACAGCATTTCTCCCACAACTCCTCGCTTGGGTTTCAGTATTAAATCAATGCTTGGTTCTCCCTCTACTTTACTCAACGCTTCGGGTACCACAAATTTTGTTTACAAAATATCGAATGGAAATGTCAATAAAAACAAAATCAACACCATCAAGGGAGCATCAAAAGTCAGAGATAGAATTCTCAAGATCGAAAAAGGATCCAAGCACATCGAATTTTACAAGACTGACCAAATGGGATTTCAAAAAAATATGAAAATGATTGACACCTCATTTCCTGAAATGATGGCCGAGATCATAAAAGCTTTTTATCAAGGAAACGGCAGAACAGTTTCCGAATTGGTCGAATATTTGAATAAAAAGATGATTCTTAAAGAAAAATTCGATCTTTCCAAAAATGATTTCTCTTATAAAATTAAACAGTTTCTTTGCGCCGTTGCTCTTGGTATGACCCCGAAAGGAAAGTGGGACGGATTGACCAAAGCGAAAGGCGGTTATATTATCGTAAAAGAAAACGGAGAACTTGTTTGCTACCATCTTTACAACAGAGACGAATTTCAAAATTATCTTTTCAATAATACCAAACTGGAAACCGCCAGTACCGGTCGACACAGATTCGGTTTTGTTTACGAAAAAGATGGAGATCAATTCATCAAATTGAATCTTCAGGTACGATTTTTAAAATAAACATGGATAAGTTTTCCAAAAAGAAAAGAAGCGAAATAATGTCCAAAGTTAAAGAGAAAGACAGTCAAATAGAAATTGTTTTAAGAAAGGCTCTTTGGAAAAAAGGAATACGTTACAGAAAAAATGTCAAAAAAAACTTTGGGAACCCCGACTTGGTTTTGGCAAAATATAAAACAGTGATTTTTGTAGATTCTTGTTTTTGGCATGGATGCCCCAAGCATTATAGAGCCCCTTCCACAAAAATAATTTTTTGGAAAAAGAAACTGGAACAAAATAAAAAACGAGATAAAGAAGTTAACTTGCATTATAAAAAGACAAATTGGCAAATTATTAGGATTTGGGAACACGAAATAAAACGATCTTTAAAAACTGTTGTTTTAAAAATTATAAAAAAACTAAACGACCAATAACTTATTATAAGACATTCAAAATTTTTGCGTTTTTAAGTTCAAGCCAATATTTCTGAAAGGCAGTAGGCGGAGTCCTTCAGAAATTTCAGGATAAACTATGGGGGCGGTGGATGCGGTCACCGCCCCCAAGCGACTTCGTCCTTCCGAAGCCTTGGCGAAGGAGGAAGCTTAATAATTCATAAAAAATAGCCTGTCCGCCCGAGGTGGATTCGAACTTTTTCCAAATCGCTCACCAGCAGAGAAAAATCGTTTTCGGTTTTCGGAGCGCAGGCCGCCCGCCCATTCGCGGCCAGCGTAGCATAGGCAAAATTCAAATTCAAAAAAAGTCGTTTATTAATCAGCTACAATAAAGAAAAACGCAAAAATTTTGAAAATCAATTCTAATGCTCAAATATATTGTTTATTGTAGAAAATCAACAGACGAAAAGAACAAGCAGCTTTTGTCAATTGAAAGTCAGATTGCCGAGTTAAAAGAATTTGCCATTCGGGAAAGATTAACTATTGTTGATATTGTCACTGAATCTAAAACAGCCAAACAACCGGGTAGAGAAAAGTTTGATCAAGTACTGGAAAAGATAGAGCAGGGAACAGCCAATGGAATACTGTCATGGCATCCCGATCGTTTGGCTAGAAATTCCATAGATGGTGGTCGAATTGTCTATCTTTTAGATAGAAAATTATTACTTGATCTCAAGTTTCCTGCCTTCTGGTTTCAAAATACCCCTCAAGGCAAATTCATGCTCAACATCGCTTTTAGCCAGAGCAAGTATTACATCGACAATCTAAGTCAAAATGTAAAAAGAGGCATGAGACAAAAGATCAGAAGGGGAGAGTGGCCGGGAAAAGCGCCTTATGGTTATCTCAACAATCGACAAAACAAAACAATAGAAATTGACTTAACCAAATCAAAAATTATTTCTAAAGCATTTCATTTGTTTTCAACAGATAAATATTCTTTTACTCAACTTTCTCTTTTTATGGCAGAGCAGGGGATTACAAAAGGAAACGGACAACCTGTATCCATTAATCAAATCAGAAGAATATTAAGCAATAAATTTTACATTGGTATTCTCACTTACAAAGGTGAATTACACAAAGGTAATCATCAATGCTTTATCAATAAAAAACTTTTTGACCGGGTGCAAAAGGTACTGGAAAGAAAAAGCAGAGCAAGGACACAGGGGCTTCATTTTGCTTTTTTTACTGGTTTGGCTACTTGTGGTGAGTGCGGGGCTGGTATTACAGCCGAACAACATATCAAGTATTACAAGGGAACTAATCGTGTCGCAAAATATGTTTACTATCGCTGTACCAAAAAGAAAGGAGTTTGCTCCCAAAAGTATCTTTCTCAAACTAATCTGGTATCCCAACTCCGCCAAACCATTAAGTCCTGTTCCCTTCATCCAAACTGGAAACCATACATCAACACTTGGATTAAAGAAAAGATGGATGAAGAAAAAAGCAAAGTAAAAGCAAAATTAAAAACAGCAACCAACCGGTTATCTGCAATTGATCAAAAACTTTCTAAACTGCTTGATCTTTTTCTTGAAGACAATTTAGACAAAAGCATTTATCAAACTAAACAAAACAATCTATTTGAGCAAAAACAAAAACTGGAAGAGAAAATCAAACAAATTCAACACAAGGGTTCGAGTTGGCTCGAACCTCTAAAAGAATTTTTAAGATGCACTATTCTAGCGCATAAAATCGCGCATAAAAAATCTGCATTAAATGAACTTCGTCCTATCTTAAAAAATATTGGCTCGAACTTCACTTTATTGGATAAACGACTTTTTTTGAATTTGAATTTTGCCTATGCTACGCTGGCCACGAACGGGCGCGCGGCCTGCGCTCCGAAAACCGAAAACGATTTTTCTCTGCTGGTGACCCCACGGGGAATCGAACCCCGGTTGCCAGGATGAAAGCCTGGCGTCCTAACCACTAGACGATGGGGCCTAAAATTATTATTTTAAGCAACACATAAACTATACTTGAAAACAACATCTAGGATGCCACCCTTTGGGTGATCACCCCGTGGGTGAAAAGCCTGGCGTCCTAACCACCAAAATGCCACCCACAAGGTGGTCACCCGAGGGTGAGGGCCAGCAATCCAGCAATTCTATCAAATTTCGGCTAAAATAAAAATTAATGATCTATATTTTTCACGGAGAGAATCAACAACAAAGCCGTCAGGAACTTAACAAAGCAATAGAAAAACTTAACAGTACCAACTTTCTTAGATTAGACAAAAAAGAAATCGAACTGGAAAAAATCAACAATTTTCTCAACACCACCTCTTTTTTTGAAAACCCAAAAATACTTGTTCTTAGCAACTTTTTTTCTATTCACAAAAGCACTCTGGATAAAATCAGTCATATTCTAAAAAACTGCCAAGAACATATTTTTATATGGCAAAACAAAAAACTAACTCCAACCCAACTCAAAAACTTTCCACATTCGCAAGTTAATTATTTTACAGCCAGCAAAACTCTTTTTGCTTGTGTTTACTCAATCAAAGCAAATAACCTAAAACAATTCATTAGTCTTTATCGCCAAACAATCAAAAACGAACCATTTGAACTCTTGCTTTATTTCATTAAAAACAATTTAAGAAAACAGCTACAAACTTATTCCAGCCTAGACCAAAACAAACTCAAAAAAGCATATCTATACCTTATAGAACTCGATTACAAAAACAAAACAGGCAGACTTTCGATCTCAGAAGAAATTGCCCTGGAAAGAGTCATCATTAATCTGCTACAGTAAATTAATGACTCCAATATTTTCAAAAGTAATCAAACCATATGGATTTGAAATCATCCTCACACCTAAAGACTCACCATATACATCAAAAATAGCTTTCACTCAAAAAGGGCATCGGTGGTCACTTCAATATCACGACCAAAAAACAGAAACACTCACTCTACTAAGTGGACAAGCTAATCTCATAGTTGGAAAAAACAAAGATAATCTAAAAAAAATTCCTATGAAGCCAAATCAAGGTTACACCATAACCCCAAATCTCATTCACAGACTTGAAACTTTGTCTAATTCGGTCACGATAGAAAGTTCCACTTCAGAAATAGGCAACACCGTCAGGCTGGAAGACGATTACGGTCGTCCTACCGAAACTCAACAAATTAGAAATTTACCCAACAGGGGATGGACACAAAATGAAAACTAAAACTGCTCCCAACATATTATGGTTTAAAGACATTGATCATAATGATTTGGATTATGTTGGTGGTAAAGGCGCTAATTTAGGCGAAATGTATAAAATCAAAATCCCGGTTCCCAATGGTTTTGTTGTCACCGCTCAGGCCTATTTTAAATTCATTAAAGAAAACAATCTAATGGATCAGATCAAAAAAATCCTCAAAAGCGCTAATACAGGCAACCCAGACGAACTCCTCTCAGCTTCTAAAAAAATAAGAAAAATAATAAAAAACAGCTCCATGCCGGATGATATTGCTATAGATATTATGAAAGCTTACAAAAAACTTTCTAAACACGGCGGACTTACTAATGTACCGGTAGCAGTCAGATCCTCTGCCACCGCCGAAGATCTTCCCGACGCTTCTTTTGCCGGCCAACAAGACACTTTTCTAAATGTTGTTGGCGAAGCTAATGTCGTAAAAAGAGTCCAAGCCTGCTGGTCATCGTTATTTACCCCTAGGGCTATTTTTTATAGAGAAAATAAACACTTTAATCATTTCAAGGTTGGTATTGCCGTCCCCGTTCAAAAAATGGTTCAAGCTGATATTTCGGGTGTTATGTTCACTGTTAATCCGGTTAGCAACGAAAAAACTCAAATCATAGTCGAATCGGTTTGGGGACTGGGGGAGTACATAGTCCAGGGAAAAGTCACCCCGGAACAATACATAATAAACAAACATAGCTGGACAATAGAATCATTTATAAAATCCATTCAAAAAATCCAACTGATCAAATCTAAAAACGAAACTAAAGAAGTCAAAGTTCCAAAATACAAACAAAACCACATCAAAATAAACGATAAAACTGCCATCAAAATCGCCAAAATCGGCCAAAAGTTACACAACCATTATGCCAAAGCCCAAGACATAGAATTTGCCATAGAAAAAGGAAAAATATACATTGTTCAAACCAGACCAATTACTACACTCAACCAAAAAATAGACAAAACTCAAATCACCATTCCGGAGGATATTTTGGGCGATGCCGCCAGCCCCGGAATTACATCAGGCAAAGTCGTTATATTAAAAACTGCCAAAAATATTTCCAAGATCAAAAAAGGAGATATTCTCGTTTCTCCCATGACTTCTCCAGACTTTGTCCCAGCCATGAAAAAAGCCAACGGCATTATTACTGATAAAGGCGGACAAACATCACACGCCGCTATTGTCTCTCGAGAACTGGGCACACCCTGTGTTGTTGGCGCCAAAATCGCTACCAAAAAACTCAAAAATGGCGATATTGTCACCCTGGACGGATCAACCGGAAAAATCTGGTTTGGCAACCTGGTCCCATCAATCACCGACATCCCAAAAGACCAATTTACCAACATCAAAACCGCTACTAAAATTTATGTAAACTTAGGAGAACCGGATCTGGCCAAAGATATATCCCTACGACATGTTGACGGCGTCGGACTACTTCGAGCCGAATTCATGATTGCTAACATCGGCATCCACCCCAAACATATTATCGCAACAAAAAAACAATCCATCTACATCAATAAACTGGCTAAAGATATTGGTACTTTTTGTAAACACTTTTCTCCCAGACCGGTAATTTACCGAGCCACTGATTTTAAAACTAATGAATACCGCCATCTTAAATGGGGTAAATCATATGAACCGGAAGAATCCAATCCCATGCTTGGCTATAGAGGAGCCGGTCGCTACATCACCTCACCGGATGTTTTTGAAATGGAATTAACTGCTATAAAAAAAGTCAGAAACAAGCTAGGTTTCAAAAATCTATGGCTAATGATTCCCTTTGTCCGTACTGTCCAAGAACTGGTTGAGGTCAAAAAAATAATTGCAACTAACGGGCTTCTTAGATCACCCAGTTTTAAACTGCTTATGATGGTAGAAATACCAAGCAATGTTATTTTATTAAATAAATTTATTGATGTCGGTATAGACGGAATTTCCATAGGCAGTAATGACCTAACTATGTTGACTCTGGGATTAGACAGAGATAATTCAGAAGTGGCCAAAGATTTTAACGAACTTGATCCAGCCGTTATTTGGATGCTTAAAAGAGCCATCACAACTGCCAAAAAAAGAGGAATTACCAGCTCAATTTGCGGACAAGCTCCGAGTAATTATCCAAGCCTAGTCGAAAAATTAGTCAAATGGGGAGTAACCAGCATTTCGGTTTCACCAGATGCCATCCAATCCACTCGCCAAACCGTCCACTGGGCCGAAAATAGAAAACTAAAGTAAACCCTACTCAACCACAACCACCAATTCCCCTTTTACTTTTTTACCCTTAAATCTCCCCAAAACTTCTTTTACACCACCACTTACCACTTCTTCAAACTTCTTGGTCATCTCTCTACAAACAGAAACTTTGGTATTATCTCCAAAAATCTCTTTAACTTCCTCCAGCAACTTCATCAATCTAAACGGGGACTCGTATATCACTTTAGTAATTTTTAAATCCTTATACTTCTCTAAAATCTTTTTTCTCTTACCTATTTTTTTTGATAAAAAACCCAAAAAACAAAATGGAGTAGGGGATAAACCAGAAAGAACCAAAGCATTAATAACGGCACTAACTCCAGGCAAACAAGTATAAAAAATTTTTTCTTTTTTACATCTTTCAATCAATTTCCACCCCGGATCAGAAATAATCGGGCTTCCGGCATCACTAACCAAACCCACCTCCAACCCTTCTTTTAAAAACTTAATAATTTGCGGTATTTTTTCTTCCTCCACTTCGTCGTAAAACGAAAACAACCTTGGCTTATTTTTTACCCCCAACAAAGACAATAACTTTCCGGTATTTCTAGTATCCTCACACAATAACACATCTAATTTTTCAAACAACTCCAAAGCTCTCAAACTAATATCTTTCAAATTCCCAATCGGTACCGCAATCAAATACAACATCTAACTAAATTTTCTAATAACTGACACTAACTTCCCTTTTATCTCTACATCAACCGCATAAATAGGGGACATGGTCGAATTGGCGGGCTGAAGTCTAATCCGGTTAGCCTCCCTATAAAACCTTTTTAAAGTGGCAAAGCCATTGTTTAACACCGCCACCACAATGTCTCCGTTATTAGCCTCTTGCTGTTTCTTAAGCACCAAATAATCGCCATTCAAGATTCCATCATCTATCATAGAATCTCCCTTGGCCTGCAAAACATAAGAATCATCCGACGAACCAACCGAAGCACTTGCTACACTCAAAGTAGCATTCGGATCAGTATAGGGCTCGATTGGTTCTCCACAGGCAATAAAACCCAAAATAGGCAATTCTGCAAAAGCATTTTTTATCAACCTGGTCTCATCCAAAATCTCTATTCCTCTAACCGCACCACTGTACCTCCTTATAAAGCCTTTCTTTTCTAAAGCGCTTAAATGTTCGTGTACGGTGGCTAGGGAAGATAAGCCAAAATGACTGGCTATTTCCACTAAAGTGGGAGCACAACCAAAATCATTTATTGCACCAACCAAAAAATCTAACACCTCTTTTTGCCTTTTATATAAAGTATTCGTCTTTGTCATTAAATAAACTATACACGAACAATACCCGAAGTCAACTATATGCTTTAATATTAAAATATCTATGAAAAAACTTATCCTTATCTTTCTTCTCTTTCTCCTAAATCCAATTTTAGTTTTATCTACTGATAATGAATTTAACACCACCCAAAAAGTTTCCTACTCCATCGACGAACATGGCAACGCCAAGGTAATACACCAAATCAGTATCACTAACAATTTCTCCAACATCTATCCCAAGGAATATCTACTGGAAATCTTTGGCCAAAACATAGAAAACATAAAAGGATCAGATCCATACGGTGATATTATTCAAAGTACCGATAAAACAGCAGAAAACACAACTATAAAAATAAAATTTAATAATCCTACTTCAGGAAAAAACAAAAAAACCAACTTCAATATAAACTATTCCATCCCTGGTCTGGCCCAACAAAAAGGACAACTTTGGGAAATTAATCTACCACAACAAAACGAAACAAATAGTCAAATCTCTCTAAAAATACCGGATGATTTTGGCAATCTTGTCTTTTGTTCTGTCAAAAATGAAATAAAACAACAAAAAAATTACAAAGAAATTTTTTTCAACAATAAACAAAAACAAAAAATTACCATGGCGTTTGGAAACACGCAAATTTTCGATTTTGAATTGAAATTTTTTCTTGAAAATAAAGCCCAAGATAACATAAGAACCTCCATACCTATTCCTCCTGATACCAATACACAAAATATAATCATCACTAAAATCGATCCTTCACCGGAAAACATTGTCGCAGACCTGGACGGAAACTGGCTGGCAGAATATCAATTAAACAGCAACACTCAAAAAGAAATCATTGTCACCGGTCAAGCTGAAGTACACCCAATAGATTATTCTTTTGACAATCCGCCTGACTTTCAAAAACTCACCGTAGAACAAAAATTTTGGCCGGTAAATGATCCTAATATCCAAAAGATAAACTCCAATCTTCACTCAGCCAAAGACATTTACCAATATGTTGTTAACACTCTTGATTACGATTACCAACAAATCGATCAAGCCAAAAGAAAAGGCGCTCTAACAGCACTCATCAATCCAGCAAATTCTCTCTGCACTGAATTTACCGATCTTTTCATAACTTTAGCCCGAAACAAAACAATCCCTGCCCAAGAAATAGAGGGCTACGCTTTTACCAACAAACCGGAACTAAAACCGGTCAATATCAATACCGATATTCTTCATGCCTGGCCTCAATTCTGGGACAAAGAAAAAAATGCGTGGATCACAATCGATCCAACCTGGGAAAAAACAACCGAAGGAATAGACTATTTTTCTAACACCGACCTAAACCACATTGTCTTCGTTATCCACGGACACAACAGTCAGTATCCCGCTCCTCCGGGATCATACAAAAATTCAACTCAACAAAAAAGCATTAAAGTCGATTTTGCCAACCATCGCATTCATCCGGAAAATACTGATCCAATCATTTTTTTAAGTAAAAGCAAACAAGCGTCAGCACAGTCCGCCTTTGGCGGAACAAAAGTTATTATTCAAAACAATAATTCTTCGTCTACAAAAAACATCGATTTATCCATCAAAAAACAAAACTGGACTCAAAAAATAGACATCATGCCTCCTTTCTCCCGTCTAGAGTTTAACCTTCCAAAAATTAATCCCATACTTTCTTTATTACCAAAAAATAAAAATCTCGAATTCACCTTAAATATACAAGGTCAAGAAAAACAAACCCAAATAGTTCCATATCCACAACACCACCAAAACACCACGAGCTTCGTAATCATTATTATTGGTCTACTTACCTTAGGCGGTATAATACTAGTTAAACAAAAAAAATGAGAAAAATACTCAAACAAATACTGATTTTAAGCTTTACCTTAATAACATCAAATTATATTTGGAAAAATCTTGATTTCCAAAACAAACTAACTACGATTATTTTAGTAGCATTAATCTTAAGCATTTTTGAATCGATAATAAAACCAATCATAAAAATACTTCTTCTTCCTATAACCATCATTACCCTAGGGACTACAAGAATTCTCATAAACACTCTTGGATTATATTTAGCAGTTTTTCTTATTCATAATTTTGAACTAAAAAACATCAACATAAACTCTTTCGCCTGGCAAGGTTTCACTTTCCCAGACTTAAAATTTGATTCTTTCTGGGCCTATCTAGTCAGTTCGATCACTATCAATTTAATTTACAATTTATTCACAAAAACTCTTTATAAAAAGAAAAAAAACTAATTATGAAAAATATCCTGACAATCATCCAAATAGTATTAAGCATTCTCTTAACTTCTTTGGTTTTTCTCCAAAACAACAGTAATCAAAATTCCCAATCAAACATCATTGCCCCTATTCAAAACCAAAAAAGAGGATGGGAAAAAATGATATTCATATTCACCATTACAACCATAATGTTATTTTTAATTTCATCCATCATTCAAACCACTCTTGTTTAAAAAAATTTACTTCAAAATCAAACTAATAAGTGCTTTTATAAAAAAGAACTTTCTTTTTCTAATCATAGGCATCTTTATCGGGTCCTTGTTCTTTATAGTCTTGCCTTTAGCTAAAAATTTCATTAACTCTCCCAACCTAAAAACAGAAAAAATAGGTATTGCCGGACTTTATACTTATCAAAATCTACCCTCAAATATTACTGATTTAATCAGTTTTGGGTTGACCCAAGAAAGTAATAACAACAAACCCATTAATTCTCCACTTCTTAAAGACTGGACTACCCAAAATGACAACAAAGAATTTATATTTACAATTGATACAGATCATTACTGGCACAATGGCCAAAAATTTAATGTTGAAGATATAGACTATAAAATTTCAGGGGCTAAAATAGAAAAAATTACCAAAGATAAAATTAAAATAAGCTTGGAAAAACCATTTAGCCCGCTTTTGTCTATCCTAAAACAACCTCTCTTTAAAAACCAAAAAAAACTGATAGGTATCGGACCATATAAAGTTGAAGAAATTAACTACAAAGGAGGCTACATAAAAAACATACTTCTTCAGGGAGTAAAAAAAGGACAAAAAAAAATAAAATTTACTTTTTATGATAATGAAGAAAGCCTAATTAGTGCCTTTAAACTTGGTGAAATTAATAAAATTGAAAATATTTCTTCACCAAAAGAACTGGACAAATGGCCAAATACAAAAATCTCTCCACAATCATTAGCAAATCAAAACTACGTTGCCGTTTTTTTTAACACAAAAAAATTAGAAACAAAATCACTTCGCCAAGCTTTATCCTATGCTACACCCAAAAACGATGATAACGAAAACAGGTGTATCAGCCCTATATCACCAAACTCATGGGCTTACAACAACTCTGTCAAAACATACGACTACAATCCAGACAGAGCCAAAGAACTTTTCAAAGACAATCCAATCGAGAAAATCGATATTACATTAAACAATAGAAAATTACTACCTTTAGCCGAAGAAATCAAAAATTCATGGCAATCAGTTCTAAATATCGAAACCAACATCTCCGTTGAAAATCAAATAAACACCGATGAGTTCGATGTTATCCTTGCCTACGGAAGTATCCCTCAAGATCCGGATCAATATTTATTCTGGCATTCAACCCAGCAAAACAATATCAGCAAACTAAACAACCCCAAAATAGACAAACTTCTCGAAGAGGGAAGACAAAGCTTTGATATTCAAGAAAGAAAACAAATATACCTGGACTTCCAAAAATCTTTATTAGAAGAATGCCCAACCGTATTTCTTTATTACCCAACCGTTTATTCCATTTCCAAAACTAATTTATAATTAGCAATCTATGACTCAAAACAAACCAAACACAATCAGCACCATTCTCATCTCTTTATTATTTATTCTTCTTACAATCGCCGGAATTATCTCTTACAAAAGCATTGATTTTGATATCTTAAGAAAACTCGAAGCCCAACCCATAAGTCTGCCCCCCAAACCTTCCCAACCGCCTTCCCAAACACCATAACACCCGAAAAAAATACACTTCAAATTCTGTTGTCCGGCATGGATTCGAACCACGATAACCAGCTTCAAAGGCTAGTGTCCTACCATTAGACGACCGGACAAAAGTGCCGAGGACAGGAGTTGAACCTGCACATCTTTCAATACACGCCCCTCAAGCGTGCGCGTCTACCAATTCCGCCACCTCGGCTTGGTGGGTCTGGCAGGACTCGAACCTGCGACCTTTCGGATGTAAACCGAGCGCTCTACCAACTGAGCCACAGACCCAAAAAACTAATCTATTTTAACCCAAAAACATACATAAATAAACATTCCTCGATATAAATCACGGGAAATCTGAGCGAGAGACGGGACTCGAACCCGCGACCTTCTCCTTGGCAAGGAGACGTTCTACCAACTGAACTACTCTCGCATATTTAATCTAAAATCCTTCTCTTTACTCCACACAAATTAAAAATTCTTTAGTCCGCCTTTGACGGAAAAAATTTTCAGCGTGCCGAAGGTTGGACTCGAACCAACATCCCAGGTTTTTCAGACCAGTGCCGTGACCATCTTGGCTACTTCGGCTTAACATATATTATACAAAATCCACACAAAAAATTCTCTCTAAAATTATTTTACTATTTTTCCATCGCATCCTCATCATTTACCAACCTCCTCAAAGCTACCATTCTTTGGCCTGGTCCATAAACCCCCGCTCTTTCTGCAAGCACCAAGGCTTCAATGGGCATATCCTTAATCGAAGGCAATACAACATCTACACCAACTTTTCTTGCTTCCACTACCCATTGAATCTTTCTTTCCAAGCCTTCCCGTGTTAATGAATTTGGACCTACAGTCAATTCTTGAACTGAAACTATCATTTAATCCTAATTATACAATGTTTAAAAACAAAAGTACAAATTAAAAATTCTTTAGTCCGCCTCTGGCGGAAAAATTTTTCACTGTGCCAAGGGTGGGAGTCGAACCCACACGCCCAAAGGACACGCCGTTCTGAGCGACGCCTGTCTACCAATTCCAGCACCCTGGCTCAAAAATCAGAGCGGGATATGGGAGTCGAACCCATCTTTTCACCTTGGAAGGGTGATGTTGAACCGCTCAACTAATCCCGCTTAAAACAATTCTTAACTAAATTTTTATAATTTCTAATTTATCCTAAGTTTCAATTTTAATGTTTGGACTTATTTTGAATTTTGAATTTAGATATTTGAATTTATTTAGAATTTAGATATTAGAATTTAGGATTTGAAAATTTAGATTTATGATTTTCCGCCTTCAGCGGATCAGTCGGGGATACAGGATTCGAACCTGCAGCCTCACGGTCCCAAACCGTGCGCGCTAGCCAATTGCGCCAATCCCCGATGTGCCGAAGGTGGGAGTCGAACCCACACGTCCCAAGGGACACAAGATTTTAAGTCTTGCGCGTATACCAATTCCGCCACCCCGGCAAAACATCTTTATTTTACAACAATTTCTCCCATTATTTCACGACCTATACCAGATTTTAAATACTTTTCAAGTTTTCCAGCTTCTAACCTATTTGCACATATCTGAACAAATACTAATTCTAATGGTAAATATCTTTTCGTTGTCAGTGATTTACCATTATAATGTTGCCTCAATCGTTTGTCTAAATCACCAGTCAAACCCTTATAATATTTCTTTACTTTTTGACTTTTAAGTACATATACATAAAACATAAATTAAAATTTTACATACCAATGAAGTTTATCCGCCTGTGGCGGACCACCCCGGCTAATCTCAAGTCTACATATTATAATATACAAATGCCACCCAAACCCACCAGAAAAAAATACTTCAAAACTATTAAAAGCAAAAAAATTCTTCTTCCCGTATTTTTTCCGGATGCCACTCGTGCTGTTCTAAAAACTCTGGATTCAAAAGATATTGAATCTACTCACACACCGGGAATACTGGTCAATACTTACCACCTTCACAATAATCCCGGTATCCAAACAATAAAACTACACAAAGGCATAAGTAATTTCATGTCGTGGTCTCACGGAATAATCTCTGATTCGGGTGGTTTTCAAATCATGTCTTTGGCCAAAAAATTTGGCGGAGAAAATTCAGTTACAGACAAAGGGGTAAAATTCAAACAAACAAAAAATACTGACACGCTCTTTACTCCACAAAAATCCATCCAAATCCAAATGTCCCTAAAAACCGATATGGTGGTAGTACTAGACGATTTCACCACACCTACAGCCAATTATCAAAAAGCCAAAGAAACAGTTGATCGCACCATTCTTTGGGCTAAAATTTGCAAAAAAGAATTCGAAAAAATCTGTAAACAGCAAAAATTAAACAAAAAAAATCGTCCATACCTGCTCGGAGTAGTCCAGGGAGGGGAATATTTAGACTTGAGAAAAGAATGCACTCAAAAACTAGTTAAAATTGGTTTTGATGGTCTTGGATATGGCGGTTGGCCTCTAGATAAAGACGGGCAATTTAATTACGATATAGCAAAAATTATTGCCAAATACAGCCCAAAAAACTACTTGCTTTACGGTCTTGGTATAGGCAAACCGGATGAAATTGTTAATTGTGTTGATCTTGGTTGGCAAATCTTTGATTGCGTATTGCCAACTCGGGACGCCAGACACAAAAGGCTTTATGTTTATAACGCCGATTCAATTAACAAAATAAATATCAGGCAAGAAAAATTTTATTCTTATTTTGTTCCTAATAAAGAAAAGTACTACAGAGATACCAAGCCAGTCAGTACTGCATGCGATTGTTTGTTATGCACAAAATATACTCGTTCTTATCTTGCCCATCTTTTTAAAATAAAAGATATGACAGCCGGAAGATTAGCTACTATACACAACTTACGTTTTTATTCAATCCTTATGGAAAAATTACAAAATGAATCAAGGTAACTTTTTTAGGTTAATAAATTCCATCAAGACTAACCCAACTTTTTTAGCTTTCAACTTTGGCTGTCGTGTCAACGCCGCCGAAACAAATCAACTTTCACAAATCCTTATCAATCACGGCTTCAAACACTTCTTGCATCCTACATCCGATTTCCCGTCTCTCGTTATTATCAATACTTGCGCCATCACTCAAAAAGGGGAAAAAGAATCACTGCAAAAAATAAGATCGCTAAAAAAACAATTCCCCAAAAGCCAAATAATAGCAACCGGCTGTGTCAATATAAAAAAACGTAAGGGCGAGGCGTGCCTCGTCCCCCATATTATCAACAACAAAACAAAAGAAAAAATATTAAAAAATCTTACTTGTCCCTATACCACCAAAATTCAAACTACCTTAACAAAACACAAAAAATATCTATTAAAGATCCAATCCGGCTGTATTTCTTTTTGTTCTTATTGTATTGTCCCTTATCGTCGATCATATTTATGGCATCTGCCAATTAAACAAGCTGTCAGGCAAACTAATCAAGCTATAAAAAACGGTTTTACCCAAATTATTATTACCGGAGTTAATCTAAATTTTTACAAACCGGGCCTTTCCAACCTAGTTGAAACTTTACTCAAAAGAACTTCCGTTCCTCTCATAAGTTTTGGTTCAATTCCAATTAATTGTATTGACGACAAATTTATAAATTTAATTAAAAACAACAAACTAAGAATTAAAAATTTTCTCCACATCCCCATCCAATCCGGCTCCGACAAAATCCTAAAACTCATGAACCGCCCCTACACCCGCAACGATATTATAAAAAAAATTAAAAATTTAAAATTAAAAATTAAAAATTTAAAACTCGGCACTGACATCATCGTCGGATTCCCCGGCGAAACCCAAAAAGATTTTCAACAAACCCACGATCTATGCCAACAAATCGGTTTTAAAAAAATTCACACCTTTAGATTTTCTCCCCGCCCCAATACTCTTGCCAAAAAATATTACCAAAAATACCCCAAACTCTCTTCCCAAACTCTAAAAAACAGAAGCCTCCTCATCCGCTCTTTAATGGAGAAATAGAAATTTTATCTTCCAAACCACACTTCCATTTCATCAAAAACCTCCATTCTTAAAGAAACACCTTGTCCGGCGAATTTTGCCTTTTTTCCCCAAATATAAGCCCTTTTAATATCACCCCTCATCTCACCCGAAATTTTATTTAACACATCATCCAATCTTCTATCCTTTTTTATAATCAATGGATCACTTTTATCAGCGCTTTTATTTCTCTCTTTTTTCAAAAAAATTCTCACCAAACCAAGTTTTTCCCAAATTTTTTCTTTAAACTCATCCAACCCCAACCCCTTCTCCGCTGATACACAAACCACATCTTTGAATTTTGAATTTTGCTTGTCCTCCATAGCTTTAGCGAAGGAGGAAATTTTAAATTTCAGGTTTAGATTTTTAAGATCATCTATCTTATTAACAACCTTGACCATTGGCAAATATTTTCGAGATTTTGTCAAAGCATCAATTAATTTTTCAACATCCTCGATCTTTTCATCAAAACTCACCACTGCGTTTGAATATCCCATTTCTTTAACTACGCTAATAATTACTTCCTTCCCCAACCCATTACAAGAATCAACCACTTGGATTGCCCCCCTCGGCATTTTCCTTATTACTATTTTTGGTTTTTCTTCATTTAATCTAATTCCCGCCTTGCTAATTTCATTCTCCATTTTATCTATCCATTCCGGTCTTTTTACATCCGTCATTAAAACAACCAAATCACTGGCTCTAATAACAGAAAGTACTCTCTTTCCGAAACCCTTATTCTCAAAAGCCCCCTTTAGTAAACCAGGCAAATCTAAAATCTGTACTCTTACCCCTTTGTATTTCATCATTCCAGGCACAACTCCAAGAGTAGTGAAATCATAATTACCAACCTTCGATTCAGCATTGGTCAACTGATTCAACAAGGTGGATTTGCCCACACTAGGCGGCCCTACTAACACTATGGTGGCATCTCCGGAATGTTTTATCGCATATCCACCACCACCCCCACCACCACCCGAAAAAACCCCACTCAATTCTTCCTTTAACTTAGATAATTTAGCTTTCAATTTGCCATGATGATGCTCCGATGCTTTGTCGTATGGTGTGTCACGAATTTCCTTTTCAACTCGCTTTATCCGCATTTTTATAATTTCTTCTTTTTTCATCTGTTATATTTTACTAGTGAAAAAGCCAAAAATCTTCCTTTTATTATTATTTAGTATCATTTATTTGTTATTAAACAACCAACCTGTTTTTTCCCAAGAGAGAAACATTTTCGGTCTTCATTTAACACAAGACTCAGATATCCATAAAACCAAAGATATTATAAATTCATCAAACGCAGACTGGGGTTGGACCACTATTGTAATTCCTCTTAACAATCTCAATCACAATGCTTGGCAAAATTTCTTTAATAATTGCCGAAAGTATCATATTATTCCAATTATTAGACTGGCAACTACCCAACAAAATGCTATTTGGCAAAGCCCCGTTTATCAAGATATAGACAAACTAGCCAACTTTCTCAATTCGCTTAACTGGCCCACCAAAACTCAACACATTATCCTTTTTAATGAGCCAAATCAATCAAAAGAATGGGGTGGAAAAATCAACCCAAGACACTACACCGATATCGCTGTTTATGCCTCCCAAAAACTCAAAAAACTTAATCCAAATTTTTACATCTTAAGTGCGGGACTAGACCTAGCTGCCCCTGATAAAAACCCACAGTTTATGTCTGCAGACACATTTTATCGTCAAATAATTGAATATAAATCTGATTATTTCAATAACATTGATGCTATTTCCTCTCACTCATACCCTAATCCAGGTTTTATCGGCAAACCAACCGATATTGGTAAATTTAGTATTCTCGGCTATCAATGGGAATTAGACTTCTTAAAATCTCTCGGAATTAATAAAAACTTTCCAATCTTTATCACCGAAACGGGTTGGCCACACAGAGAAGGGGAATCAAACAACAATCAATTTTATACCCTAAACACAGCCACAGATTTTTTAAAATCCGCCATACTACTCTGGCAACAGGATATCCGCATCCAAGCAGTCACTCCATTTATATTTAATTATCCCTATTCGCCTTTCGACCATTTTTCTTGGGTAGACAAACAAGAAAACCTGTATCCTCAATACCAAAAAATAATAGATATACCAAAACAACAAAACAACCCACAACAAATCACTGAATCTGAATTGGTTAAAAAAAAGCTACCTTTTATCATTTTTCCTCAAAAAAAATACCAGGGAAAAATTAAACTAAAAAATACCGGTCAATCAATTTGGGGAGAAAATGAAACATCGTTTTGTCTTTCTCCTCAAAGTACAGCAAATGTAGAATTGGGCCCTATTTGTACTAACCATGAAATAATCGAACCAGGTCAAACTCACGAATTCAAATTTACATTTCAAATAATTCCATCAGAAATCCCTCAGTCAAACACTTTCATCAGCTGGAAAAACATTGATCCAATTCAACTCACTCCCATCACAAAAAACTCACTTATCTTCCGCCCCAAAACCAATATAAAACAAAAAATCCTAAACTTCTTAAAAAAACTCAGAAACTTGAATTTGTGATTTAAGATTTTAAAATTTGTGAAACAATTTTTTTTAAGTGGACCGTAGAGGTAGCCTGTCCGCCTACCGGCGGAAACCTCTGACCGATCGCTTAAGAGTCCGCCAGCTGGCGGATCTACCAACTGATTCGCCAGTTGGCGAACGTAGAGGTAGCCTGTCCGCCTACCGGCGGAAACCTCTGACCGATCGCTTAAGAGTCCGCCAGCTGGCGGATCTACCAACTGAGTGGTGGGCCGTAGAGGATTCGAACCTCTGACCGATCGCTTAAGAGGCGATTGCTCTACCAGCTGAGCTAACGGCCCATGATTGTTCTTTTTATATATTGTCTGCCTTGGTAAGATTTTAATTGTTTCTCACTTTTTATAGCTTTTTTTCTAGTATCATATTCTTCTTTGTATACTAATTGCCATTCTCCTTTATTTTTCGAAGTATAGCTTGTTACTTTGTTTTTTAAATGCCCGTTGTGTCTTTTAAGTCTATTTTTTAAATTGTTTGTTTGGCCAATATATATTTTATCTGTTTTTTTGTTTTTTATTACATATACATACATAATCGCTTAAGAGTCCGCCAACTGGCGGATCTACCAACTGATTCGCCAGTTGGCGAACCTTTTTGTACGCCCAGAAGGAGTTGAACCTTCATCCTTGGTTCCGAAGACCAATGCTCTATCCATTGAGCTATGGGCGCATGAATAAGTATCCCCAGGAGGATTCGAACCTCCGACCTCTTGCTTAGAAGGCAAGCGCTCTATCCGACTGAGCTATGAGGACAAAAATATCATCACCAATGCGATATTTTACCAATTTTAATCAAAAAAGGTTAAAATATGCTAATCCGCCGCAGTGCTGGAATTGGTAGACAGGCACGGCTTAGAACCGTGTGTCCTTGGGCGTGGAGGTTCGACTCCTCTCTGCGGCACTTTTCTGCTACACTAAACTATGCTTACTCTTATTCTTCTAAGCTTCTTACTTCTAATTTCAAAACCCATTCTAGCTATCCCGCCAACAACCGAATCCGCCACAATTTCCCTGCCAACCCCAACTGAGATACCGCCAACTCCCGCACCCACCCTTTCACCTTACCAACAAGCCAAAAAAGATTATTTAAACCAACAACAAGAATACAGCCAAGCCTATTTAAAATACACTGAAAAAAAAGAAACTCACACTAAATACGGGACAATTACCACCGAAAAGGAAAAAATGGAGTGGACCAAAAAAGCCATCATCTCCAGAAACACATTATTACAAAAATATATTCTCGCCCTAAAAACCAAATTATCAGAATATTCTGACAACAATCCTACAAATACCAAAAAAAATCAAATTGAATTAGAAAAATGGATTTCGTGGTTAAAAGAACAAAACATTATTGTTGACTCATTAAGTAATTTGGATGACCTTTCTCAAAATGGCCAAAATTTTCAATCCAAATACAATAGCATTCAAAAAGAAATTTATACATCAATTGTCCAAAATCAATGCAACAACTACGAACAAATTTTAAACGAACTAAAAAATCTTGCCACAAAAATACAAAACTCAGATCAAATTGAAACAGAAGGACAGAATTGGACATCAGATGTTTTTATTAAAATGGACATAGCCCGTGACAATCTCAACACAGCTTTAAAAAAAACCGAACAAAAACAATATGGTAATAAATTTAATAACTTTTATCCACAATCCAAAAAAGAACTAAGCAAAACAAACCAATATTCCTTGGAAATATTCAGTAATCTAAAATCAATTATTACAAAATTCTACCAAACACAATGAATCAGCAATTACCAACAACAGACAATTCAACAACCGATAGTCAAAACATAGACAGTCTTCAAAATAATCCACTTACACCCACTAAACCCGAAAAAAAACAAAAAATTAAACAAAATACAAATCAAAACTCACTCACTCCAAAAAATAAACTTCAACAAAATCTCAAAACAATTTTAATAATATTTTTTGCCATAGTTTCACTCCTTCTGTTTATATCTCTGATTAATACAATTAAACAAAAATCACCGGACAAAAAAAACCTCCCAATCCCAACACCAACAGAAAATCTAATTCCAACAACTACTCAAGATCCAAATGAACAAAAAGAAATTCCAGAAGAATGGCAAAAAGAATTCGACAGCATAGATAAACTGATTAAATCAGAAAAAGAATTCCTGCCCCCACAAATCGACACCACCATCGGCTTGTAAAAAATCTGTCATTACTCATTGCGTAGCCACGTTTAAATTTCTCAATTTATTACGTGGTAATTTTCCAAAAAGTTTACTTTCTGGAAAGATATTCTCCTGTTTCCGTACTAATAGTCACCACGTCTCCTTTCTTTACAAACAAAGGAACCTGTACCTTTGCTCCAGTATCCAACAAAGCCGGCTTTAAAGCATTGTTGACCGTATTTCCTTTAACTGCCATCTCGGTCTCTGTCACTTCGCAACTAATACTTTTAGGACACTTAATACCCACAGACACATTTCTATAAAATTGAATCCTATATGAAAGCCCTTCCTTTAAATAAATTTTATCTTTACCAACTACCTCAGCCGAAACCTCATATTGTTCAAAAGTCCTTGGTTCAATAAAAACATAGTTAGAACCATCAAAATAAGAATAATTCCCTTCGTTTGTTTCCACATACACCTCCTCCACTTTTTCACCAGACTTAAAAGTAAATTCCACCATTCTACCCGTATTAAGAGCCCTAAGTTTTGTACGATAAAATGCCGATCCTTTCCCGGGAGAAACAAAGGCAATATCAACAATCATATGAGGCTCATCATGAAACATGACATACATACCTTTTTTAAATTGTGCCGTGTTTATCATTGCCATACCTTTATATTTTACCAAAAAAAATCCCAGAGCATGCTTTTAGAGGAGCCACCCCGGGATCTAATACATACTATATCAAATTATTATATACAAATCAAATTGATCTCCCCTAAAACTCCCCATTTTCCATTTCGGTAAAGAATTGTCTTATTCCAAAAGCCCACGACCCATCAGAATGCGGACAATATTTGGTCATAATGAGCTCAGGCGTATCATAGCCTTTATCGAAATATTCTCTTTTTAAGTATTCAGCAAAACTTCTTAAGGCCAATTCATAATCGTCGAACCTCAAAACACCATTGGCATGTATACCATAACCCCAACAATTATAAGACTCCAGTGGCATTTTCTTACATAAATTAGATTCCTGCTGAGCAATGGCAATAATCCAACGATAATCAAAATTATAAGACTGAGACAGCTCAAAAATTAAATCAGAATATGGTGCCAACGGTGACTTATATCTTTCCAAATATTTCTTAATCACTAAAGGTCTGGCATCACCCGCCAATATAGCAGCATCATAGTAAGAAGCAGTCCCTTCATCATTCGACAATGGCTTACTAAGTACCGGCATAAAACCATTTTCTGCCCTTACAATCATTTTGCCAAACTCACGTATTTTAATTAGATTAATAAACTCCAAGCACAAAACAAATAACAAAACACAAACAAAAATCCATACAAAAAACAACTTACTCACAGTCAAAAAATAATTCTTTATATATTTCATCTCCCTAATACACATGCTATCATAAACCCAATTATGAATACAAAACAAAAAACAACCAAACAAACATCGGCCAAGACTATCGTTAGCAAATTAAAAGACAAATCTTTTCAGATATCAATCACCATTGACAAAGAAACTATACAAAAACAATATCAAAAAATTTTAACCAATATGGCCAACAATATAAATATTGACGGTTTTCGCAAAGGCAAGGCACCGCTACACCTCATAGAAGAAAAAATCGATCTTTCAAAGCTTTATGAACAAATAATCCAAAACACAGTTCCAGACGAATACCTTAAAACCATCAAAAAATATAATCTAAAACCTATAACACAACCAAAAATCTTACTAAAAAATCCACCATTAGTTAAAAACAAAAATTGGCAGTTGGAACTTCGTTCCTGTGAAAAACCAGAAATTATTCTTGGCAACTACCAGGACGAAATTAAGAAAATCAACAAACAAATATCAGCACAATCATCCAAAGAAAAAAAACAAACACCAACAAAACCCCAAACAAGTACCCAACAACACACTCAGTTAATATTCAATGTCTTAGATAAAAAATCAAAACTAGAATTACCCAACATATTACTGGAAATAGAAACAGAACACCGGCTTTCACAATTGGTCAACAACATTAGCCAAGCTGGTCTTACCGTTAAACAATATTTTGAAAACAACAACAGCTCAATAGAAAATTATAAACAAAACATCAAAAAAGACTTAATCAAGAAATGGAAGATAGACTTAGCCTTAGAAAAAATAGCCCAAAAACACAATATCAAAATTAGCAAAAAAGAGTTGGATAAAACAATCGCCTCCACACCTGAAGGAGAAAAAAGAAAAGACTTTATTGAATACATACTCACCCAACAAAAAACCATTGAATTTCTTCAAACCCATAATATCTAGACTTCTGTCTCAAAACTTGATATAATCTCCCACATGACAACTGTCAAGAGGCAAAAAAACGATCCCAAAAGTAAATTCCCAAAAAAGGAGCTTTTTTCCAGCGAATCAACCCCCGAATTACAAAATACAGATCAAATTACAAAAACAACCAAAACCAGCAATACAATCGGACTTAAAGGTATCCTAAACCTGGGCCAAAGCATAGAAATTGGCAAAAAAGCTGAAAATCTTCAATCTTGGGGAAAAGAATTTTTTGGATCGATCAGTCATCTCCAAAAAGAAGGCCAAACTCTTTTTAATCAAAAACAGGAACAACTCAAAAAAGAATTAACTCAATTAAGAGCTGAAATTCAAAATCTAGCCAAAGCCACCAAAGAGCTCAAAAAAGGTGTTCAGGTCGCCACCGAACTGCCAATTACACAAGCTAGTGAATATCAGTTAAATTTCCTTAGCAGATTAAAAGTTTTTATAGCCAATTTTAGAAAAAACATTTCAGAAGCAGAAAATTGGCTGGAAATGTTTAACGCTCGCTCCAAAAATCGCGGAAAATTTTGGGGCAATGTCAAAAAAGGTGGCCAGCAATACATGTTCTCGTCAGAACACGGCATCGCCAGATCAATAGGTTAATTTGTTATACTACCAACAAAGAGTCTGTGGCTCAGTTGGTTAGAGCGCATCGTTGACATCGATGAGGTCGAAGGTTCGAGTCCTTCCAGACTCACCAAAATTTCTTCTTTGACAAACATTCTATTCTTCTGTACAATTTCCTTCAAATGAACCTTTCTGTTTTAATCACAACTACAACTACCACCCAAATCTAAAGGGGGGAGTAATTTGTGATTTAAAACAAAGTTTCAAAAAACAATTCGCCTCCCACAAGGGAGGTTTTTTGGTTTCTTGCACCTCCTGTTAAAATCAATTATTAGTTAATCAAAAAAAATAAAATGTCAAAACAAACAAACGACCCACTTTTCAACCTTCGTCACAGCGCAGAACATGTCTTAACTCAAGCCATGCAAAATCTTTTTGGTAAAAATTCTTTCCACATGGCCATGGGACCGGCCACAGACCAAGGTTTTTATTTCGACTTTGAAAATCTAAAAGATTTCAAAATCAGCGAACAGGACTTTCCCAAAATAGAAAAGGAAATGCAAAAAATTATTGATCAAAATCTCAAATTCACCAAAAAAGAAATCAATTTAAAAAAAGCCAAAGAATTATTCAAAAATAATCCTTATAAACAGGAATGGTTAAGCCAAATAGGAGATAGGGATGAAAAAATTTTAACTTATTGGACAGCCGACCAATTCGTCGATCTTTGCGCTGGTCCACACGTCAAATCTACTGGTGAAATAAAAGCTTTTAAACTACTTTCAATCGCCGGAGCCTACTGGCATGGAGATGAAAAAAACAAAATGCTAACTCGAATTTATGGCACAGCTTTTCCATCAAAAAAAGAACTAAAACAATATTTACACAATTTAGAAGAAGCCAAAAAACGCGATCACAGAAAATTAGGCAAAGAATTAGAACTCTTCATGTTTGACGAAGAAGTGGGACAAGGTCTTCCTCTTTGGTTACCAAAAGGCGCCTGGCTTAGAAAAAAAGTTATGGACTTTGCCTTTGATACTTATCTTAAACAAGGTTATCAACCAGTTTGGTCACCACACTTCGCCTCCAACAAACTCTGGCAACACTCAGGCCATCTCGAATTCTACAAAGAAAGTTTATATGGAGAATTCACAGTTGAAAACGAAAAATACAGATTAAAACCCATGAACTGCCCCTTTCACGTATCCATCTACAACAACAAACCAAAAAGTTACAAAGAACTTCCAATACGGCTGGCCGAAATGGGTACTGTCTATCGTTACGAAAAAAGTGGTGTTCTCCACGGTTTAACCAGAGTTAGGGGTTTTACTCAAGACGATGCTCACATCATTTGCACACCAAAACAACTTCCAAGCGAAATAGAAAAAGCTTTTGAACTAACTCTATTTATTTTCAAAACTTTTGGTTTCAAAAATTTTGAATTAAATCTTAGTATTCGGGATCCAAAAAATAAAGACAAATTTATCGGATCAGATAATAACTGGAAAACAGCCGAAAAGGTGTTAAAAAATGTAATCAAAAAAGTCGGATATATCAACGATTATGTTGAAGATATTGGCGGAGCTGTATTCTATGGCCCCAAAATTGATCTAAAGGTTGCCGACTCTCTGGGTAGAAAATGGCAACTTTCAACAATTCAATTTGATTTCAATCTACCAAAAAGGTTCAACATGGTTTACACGGGACAAGATGGCCAAGAACACACTCCATACATGATTCATCGTGCACTACTTGGTTCTCTGGAACGCTTCATTGGCGTTTTAATAGAGCACTTTGCCGGGGCTTTTCCTGTTTGGCTTTCGCCAGTTCAGGCAAAAATCATCCCTATCACCGACAAACAAATTGATTATGCCAAAAAAGTAGCCAAACAGTTAAAAGAAAAAGACATCAGAGTAGAACTTGACGACCGTTCTGAAACCATGCAAAACAAAATAAGACTGGCTCAAACAGAAAAAGCTCCATACATGCTCATCATCGGTCAACGTGAGGTAGATTCAAATTCAGTCTCGATCCGTCAACGAAACGGTCAGGACTTGGGTTCAATGCCTCTTGAAAAATTTATCAAAGAAATCTCAACTCAAATATCCCAAAAATCCCTAAATCTGATAAAATAAAGAAAGTGTCATCCCGAACGAAGTCGAGGGATCTCATAACCACTCAATTTATTAAAAAATAAAAAAGGTCAAGAGATTTCTCCACTCATTTCACTCGGTCGAAATGACAGTAATTATTAATTTAAAGACTAATTGAAAAAACAAAAATCAAGATACAAATACTATAAAAAGAAATTTTATAAAATTAATCAATACATAACCGCTCCGCAAATTCGTTTAATTGATGAAAACAACAAACAAATAGGTATTTTATCTCTATATGATGCCAGACAAAAATCGCAGGAAACAAATCTTGACCTAGTCGAAATTGCCTCAAAAGCCAAACCTCCGGTAGTAAAACTCATTGATTTCGCTAAATTTAAATATCAGGAAGCCAAAAAAGAAAAAAACAGCAAAAAAGGATCAAGAGGGGGAGAACTGAAAGAAATCCACATGAAACCCTTCATAGGCCAAAGTGATTACGAAACCAGAATCAAAAAGGCCAGAAAATTTTTATCAACTGGAAATAAAGTTAAATTATGTGTAAAATTCCTGGGTCGCCAAATAACTAAAAAAGAATTTGGTTACAAATTGGTTGAAAGATTCCAAAAAGATCTTGAAGATATTTCCACTCCAGAAGGAAATACAAAATTGACAGGCAAAAATTTATTTCTGACCTTAACACCAACCAAAAACGAGCGCCAACGAAGTCCGCCTCTGGAGAAACAAATACCTACACAATCACCTCAAAATGAGCAAATAAAACAACATAATGAAAAAGAAAAGCAGAAAATTAAAAATTAAAAAATCAGTCAGTAATCGATTCAAGATTACAAAAACCGGAAAAGTTCTCAGGCTATCCTCATTTAACAGACATCTAAAAAGAAAAAAAAGCAAACGACAACTCAGACGCCTTAAAGGTAAAAAAAATGTCGGAGGAAAACTCGCTATTAAAGTAAAAAAATTATTAGGTAAGGGGTAAATTATGCGAATAAAAACAGGAATAGTCAGAAAAAAAAGACACAAAAAAATACTAAAACTAGCCAAAGGCTACTGGATGACCCGCCACAAAAGATTTAAAGTAGCCAACGAAGCCGTTATGCACGCTGGCCAATATGCTTTTAATGGCCGTAAACTTAGAAAAAGGGACACACGTAAACTCTGGATAGTAAGGTTAAATGCCGCTCTTACTACTTTTAAAATTTCCTACTCTAAATTCATTAAACTTCTTAAAGATAAAAAAATAGAATTAAACAGAAAAGTTTTATCTGAAATCGCTCTAAATGATCCTACTACTTTCAAAGAAATAGTAAATTTTGTAAAATAATCCCATGACACAAAAACCTCTCAAATTCTCATTCTTTTTTAGAAACTAGAGAAGGGGAGTAATGAACTTAAAAAAATATCAAACACAAATCGCCTCTTCTAATTCTAGTTCAGAACTGGAAACACTTCGCATCAAACTACTCGGTCGAAAAGGTTTAATTAATCAGCTTTTTTCAGAAATCAAAAACCAACAACCTGACAATCGCCAGCAATACGGCCAAAAACTAAATAAACTAAAATCCCAGCTACAAAATCTAATAAAAAAACAAGCTTTAAAAATTGCCAAGCAAAATAAAGTACCCAAAGAAACAAAAATCACAAATTCCATTTTTGCCTTACCCAAAATTGGCCATCTTCACCCTATTACCACTACTGAAAACCAAATCAATTCTCTGTTTAAAAAACTTGGTTTTTCTATCTATGACGGACCCGAAATAGAAACAGACGAATTCTGTTTTGAAAGACTTAATCTGCCAAAAGATCATCCGGCCAGAGAACTTCAAGACAGTATTTTTATCAAAGAACCGGAAATTCTGCTTCGTACCCAAACATCTTCTGTCGAAGCCAGGCTGTTAAGTCAAGAAAAACCTCCATTCAAAGTTGCTTTTCCAGGCAAAGTATACAGAAACGAAAAAGTCAACAAAAGTAATCATTTTACTTTTAATCAATACCAAGCAGTAGTTGTTGGTAAAAATATGACACTCAAAAATCTTTTTGGAACCATGGATCTGATGTTCAAAACCCTGTATGGACCAAATGTAACCGTTCGCTATCGTCCCAAATACTATCCGGAGGTCGAACCGGGTGTCGGATTAGATATGCAATGTTTTAATTGCAAAGAAAAAGGTTGTGCTATATGCAAAGGAGCCGGTTGGGTAGAAATGGGTGGCGCCGGTATAATTCATCCTATTGTTCTACAAAAAGCCAATATTGATCCCAAAAAATGGAGTGGTTTTGCTTTTGGTATGGGACTGGACCGATGGACCATGGCCAAATATAACATCAAAGACATTAGAACATTTTCAGGCGGCAACCTCGCCTATCTACCAAATAAATAATGAAAATAATTTACTCTCATCTACAAAAATTACTACCGGCTCTAAAAAATCATTCGGTTAAAAAAATAGCCGATAAACTAACCATGCTGGGACACTTTAATGATTCACTCGAATACAAAGACAATGAAAAAATAATAGGCCTGGAAATCCGTCAAAACAGAGGAGAGTGTCTGGGTTACTACGGCATAGCAAACGATTTATCAGTCCTTTACGGCCCATTAAACTTAGATAAAATTGCTCTGCCAAAAATTAACTCCAATTACCAACTTCCAATCAAAGTAACCACCCAAAAAAATGTTAACCGCATCCAGGCCATCCGCATTTCTAAACTAAAAAATTCTTCTTCACCCAACTGGCTCAAAAAATTTCTAAAACTGCATGATATAAACCCCATCAATACTATTGTCAATCTAACCAACTACATCATGATCCTTTATGGCATTCCTTGCCATGCTTTTGACACCAAAAAATCAGGAGATGAATTAATTTGGGAACTAAACAACAACAAATATAAGCAATTTGTTACATTAGACGGCACCAAACTCGAATTAAAAACTAATACCTTAATGGTAAATAATCCCAAAAAAGCCCTGTCCTTATCTTTTTTGGGAGGACAAGCCTGCGCTATTGATCTTTTTACAGAAGAAATAATAATCGAAATGGCTGTTTATAATCGTTTAAGGGTACGCAAAGACTCCAGAACCCTAAAAACAATCACAGAGGCCAGTATTAGATTAGATAAATTTTTAGATACAAAACTCATTCCATTAGCTTTCAATCATTTAACGCAATTAATTCTTAAAAACTGTAACGGTCAAATCATCAGCAACTTATACGAATATTATCCTCAAAAACCAAAGTCAATCGAAATAAAATTTAATCCAAAAAAAGTCAGTCAATATGCCGGAGTAAATATTTCATCAGATTTTAGTTTAGATATTCTAAAAAAACTTGGTTGCCAAATCACCACATACAAACACAAGCGAACCACACAGCGTCATTCTGAGCACAGCGAAGAATCCCACAGTTATCTCATCACCCCTCCATCCATCCGCAAAGACATCAACATAGAAGAAGATCTTATAGAAGAGGTCATTCGTTACTTTGGCTACGATAAAATTCCAACAAATAAACCAATCTCAAGTAAAAAACTACCCGATATTACCCCAAAAATACTCTACCTGATACAATCAATTCAAAATATTTTAATTAATTTGGGTTATGACGAAATCCGTTCCTGGCCGTTAATCAAAAAAAACGATTACATTCCTAATCCAAACAACGCCATCCACACCCAAAATAGCATTAATTCAAAATACCCAATTTTACGCCAATCAATTATCGCCTCCCTTACAAAACAATCAAAACAATATGCCAAATACAAAGTACCAAACCCTCAATTCTTCGAAATCGGCAAAGTCTTCTCTGTCATCCCGACCGAAGTGGAGGGATCTCCTGACCAACCAACTAATTTAAATAATTATCAAGAAAACTACTCCTTAGGAATTTTTCATCAAAACAAAAACCAACTAAAAAAAGATATCAAATCACTATTTCAACAGCTAAAACTTTCAGCACCAAAACACACCATACTTCCAATCAAAAACGGTTATTGTGTTGAATTCAATTTAGAAAAATTAAAAATTAAAGATATCCCTCTTATCCCCATCTCCCATACACCACCCA
Organism: Patescibacteria group bacterium; assembly: GCA_018902845.1. GTDB lineage: Bacteria > Patescibacteriota > Microgenomatia > UBA12405 > UBA12405 > JAHIPV01. The sequence continues at coordinate 27,258 of JAHIPV010000007.1, read as the reverse complement.
CCACTTCCACTATAGAATTAACTTCCCAAATTATTACTCTTGACGCTAATATAGAGCTAAAAGAAAAACAAAACCCACAAAAACTATTAAAAAAATATTCAAAAATAATCGGCAAAAACCTGTATAAGATTACAATTACGGACATTTACCACGACAAAGCATCAAACCTCTACCGCTACACCTTCCGCATTTCCTATTACAACATCGATGCCAAATCCGCCAAATCCCTCCACCTCAAATCTTTTAATCTTAACTAAGCGCCTAAAATCAGCCTACTTACTTTTTCATTAAGCAACACTTTCATAAAAGATTGGTATGGAACATCTCTTTCATTAGCTAAAGTTTTTATTTTATACAACAAGTTAGTTGGTAAACGTAAAGTTATTTTTTTTGTACTTGGTTTCAAATTTGGAAAAAACATTTTCATCGGTCTGGACATATCAAAATACTCGGTAGTATCATGATTTAGCCAAAACTCATTTTCTTCTTTTTCGTTTCTAAATCTTGGTATTTTTTTTATTTTTTTCATATATTCTCCTTTCTTTTTTATTTTGATCTCTAGCAGAAATAATTCTTATTTTATTTCTACGGATCGTAAAAACAATAATTAAATATCTTTTTCTATTTGTCAAACCATATCCAATAAATCTTTCCTCTTTTTGTGAATGTTTTTCATCAAAAAAGTAAATAGGCTCATCAAATACAACTTCTTGGCACTCTTCAATTTCAACATTATGCTTTACCTTATTCTTGCGCAAGTTACCCTCGTCCCAATCAAATCCATCAACCCTTAAAACATCAAAGTGCTCAATCATCTATACATCATCATAATGTACAAAAACAAACATGTCAATAACACAAATCCCTGACCCACCTACAGATAATACTAATTGTCATTGCCTTTTGTAGGGGCGACCCTTGCGGTCGCCCATTTCCATGGCAACGTGTCCACCTCTGGAGGATCCCAGTTGGAAATGTAAAAAACGTGATTAAAATCCCTACGGGATTGCCACGTCGTCACGTAATAAATTAAGAAATTTAAACGTGATTTCCTCGCAATGACAACAATTTCTAGAATCTATAAAACATTAACTCAAACCTAAATCGGCATAGGAGTTTCCGACAGGGTCGGGGTACTGCCTGATCCTGTCGGAGTCGGTTCAATAGTTGGTGTTGGAGTGTCAGTCGGACTGGCGGTAGGGGAGGGACTCCAATCCCAAGGCACATTAACTCCAATTCTAGCCTCTCTTTCACCACTATTCCCATCTTTATCTTTTGCTATCACCTTCAAAAGGTGCGGACCATCTTCCAAATGCAAACTCATCTCAAAAGGCCTATCTGTCCACGTCTTTTTCTCCTTACCATCAACCCATAATTTTACTTCAATAATCTTTTTTACCGAATTAGTCCCTATCCTAATTTCTATATCATTTTCCACGGTTGACTCGTGGGCCGGATTATCAATCCCCACATTTACCATCCCCTCACTCCTGCAATATTCTGCTGGCGGAAAATACTTATCATTATCTGGCTGACTGGCAATCCACTCATCAATTCCTTCCTGCCACCTGTTTTTTCCATCAGTCGAAACCGGGTCGTCTTCAAAAAACTTAAAGTACTCTTTTTCTTCGTAATTGCTTGAAACTACATCTTCGGGAGTTGCTAAACCATTGGCATCTCTACACACTTTTAACTTCAAATGTATAGGATCATCGTTAATAGGTTGAGTTCCATCAATAAAATACTCAGACCTAGCATCAAAACCATCATGAGCCGTATATCCCGAAATTTTGTCAACATCCATATGTATAATTCCAGCCGGAATCGGAAAATCTTGCCTTTCTCTTCTTGGTAATTCAAACAGCATTATTTTTCTCCAAATAGGCGTAGCACCTGATACTCCCGACGCTACTTTCAACATTGGCGAATTATCATTATTACCAACCCATACATTTACCAGTAAATTTGGAGTCCAGCCAACACACCAATTATCTCTTTTATCATTAGTAGTCCCGGTCTTTACCGATACTTGATAGTTTGGAATAACCAAACCATTCACTTGCCCAAAGGTAATCTCTCGAGCCGAATTGTCAGACAAAATATGAGAGATCAAAAAAGCCTCTTTAGCATCAATCACTTGCTTCAAACCAACTTCTTTGTACTCTTCCAACACTCTTCCGTTCCTATCCTCAACCTTCAAAACACCAACCAGATCAACCTTTTTACCACCATTGGCAAAGGCACTATAAGCTCCAGACATTTCTGTCATCTTTACTTCAGCTCCACCAAGAGTAACAGATAAACCAAAACGTCTCATATTGTCTTTTGTGGGCTCCAACGTATTCAAACCCATTTCATACGCCGTCATCATCATATTCTCTAAGCCTACATTTGCTAACATTTTTACAGCCGTCGTATTGATAGAATTTCCCAAAGCATAACGAAGCGATAGGGGACCGATAAACTTTCCTGTGTAATTCTTTGGCTCGTAATCTTTCTGACCCACTCCACCGGGAAAAGAAACAGGCGCATCTATAATCATGCTGGACGCAGTATATCCTTTTTTTATGGCAGCCAGATAAGTCACAGGCTTAATGGACGAACCAGGTTGTCTTAGTGATTGAGTTACTACATTAAACTTTCCATCCGTTTTATCTGAAAAATAGCCTCTGGAACCCACCATCGCCAGCACTTGTCCATTCCTGGGGTCTAATATCAAAGCCGCTCCATTAGAAATACCCAAAGTCTCAGCTTTTTCTATCTCTTCTGCCACAATACCCTGAGTCTTATCTTGTAATTCCAAATCTAAGGTAGTGGTAATTTTTAACCCACCTCCTTCCACTACTTCATCACCATAACGCTGCGCTAATTGCTCTTTCACCCATAAAACAAAATGAGGTGCTTTTATGGTCGATCTACCTTCGTCAAAACTGTAATTTTCAACTTTTTCCAAAATTTCTTTAACCAACTCCTTACTTATATATCCATCTTCTCTCATTCTATTCAAAACATCTTCGCTTCTCCCCACATAAGCCTTTGGATTTTCAGAAAAAGGCGAATAAACACTGGGCCTTTGCGGTAATCCGGCCAAAATAACAGATTCTGTCAAGTCTAACTCTTTAACTTCCTTACCAAAATACTGCTCGGATGCCGGTCCAACCCCCCAAGCCGCCCCGCCATAAGGAACTTCATTTAAATACATTAAAAGGATTTCGTCCTTACTGTATTTCTTTTCGATCTGAACAGCCAAAATAAATTCACGAATTTTTCTCACCACAGTCCTTTCCGAACTCAACAAAACATTTTTTACCAATTGCTGTGTCAAGGTGGAACCACCGATCAATCTTCTCTTAAAAATAATGTCTTTAAAAATTCTAAAAGGAGTCAAGGGGTCAAATCCTTTGTGTTCATAAAAACTTTTGTCTTCAATGGCGATAGTCGCCTGTTTCAAATACTCTGGAATATCTTCCCACAAAACCGGAGTTCTTTTTACATCCTTATAGACATCATACAAAAGTTCTCCATTCCGATCATAAACCTTACTGGCAAAACCCTCTCTCCTAACTACTTTATTCGGACTGGGCAAATCTTTAGAAAACCAAGCAAATACAATTACTGTAAAAAATAAACCACACAACATCACTACCGCCAAAATACTAAAACACCATAACAAAAATCTCTTTCTGTTCATCCTTTTTATTCCAACAACCCACCTTCTAATCGATCTTCTCCAATTTTTACACCAATTACAAATTTTCATATTAAAACAAAGTACTCAAAAAAGGCACTAAGCCAGACAATAATAAAAGTATGGTTGCAAAAAACAAAATCCCTTTTTTAATTGTCTTTTTTCTAATCCTTTTACCAAACAACCTCATTACCAAATGATAACATAATTCAATGTCAATTACCCTTGAATCAATCCCAGGCATCGGACCAAAAACATTAGTAAAACTTCACAAACTAAAAATTTTTACACCAACAGATCTCGTTTATCATTTTCCTTCTCGCTATATTGATTTTTCAAAGTCAGTTCCAATTTCCCAAGCACGAATAAATGAAAATATTACAATTACTGGCAAAATCATTTTTTTTAGAAATATATTCACTCGCAATCATAAAAATATTCAATTGTGTAAAATTGCCGATAAAACCGGTATTCTTAACATAGTCTGGTTCAATTCTCCCTTTTTATCAAAAAACATAAAAATCAATGATATTTTAAGTTTCGCCGGATCAATCTCCCTTTACAAAAACCAAAAAACACTATTTTCTCCAGATTATGGTCAATACAATACAGGTAAAATTATTCCAAAATACCCGGAAACAAAAGGATTATCATCAAAATGGTTTCGAAAAACAATACAAAACAATCTAGAAAAACTACTGAAAAACGAAAAAGAAAATCTGCCTCTAGAAATTATTAAAAACTTTACCTTGCTAGACAAAATTTCCGCCCTCACACAAATCCACAATCCAAAAAACAATTCATACTTAAACAATGCAAGACTCAGACTTTCAATAGATGAAATTTTATCTCTTCAAACCCAATCTTATTTACAAAAAGAAAATTGGCTCACGCTAAAACCACACACTCAATTTTTTACCAACAAAAACATCACTAAAAAAATAAACAAATTAATAAATTCCTTGCCTTTCAAATTAACCAAAGATCAAAAAAAAGTATGGCAAGAAATCAGTCAAGACCTGCTTTCTCCAAATCACGGAACCAATCGTCTTTTAGTCGGAGATGTTGGTTCAGGAAAAACAATTATTGCTATTTTTTCCTGTTTTCTTAGCTATCTTAATAATTCACTTTCTGTCATCTTGGCTCCTACCGAAATCCTGGCCCAACAGCATTACAAAACTTTCAGTAAGTTTTTAAAAACTTACAAAATCAATATTCATCTTCTCACCTCTAATTCAAAACTAAAAACAAAAAACTTAAATAATTCCGACATTATAATTTCCACTCATGCTATTTTACACAAAAACAAATCTCTCCTAAAAAAAATCGCCCTAGTTATTGTGGACGAACAACATAAATTCGGTGTCAACCAACGATCAGCTCTAATAAACTCTTCAAACCCGCCCCATTCAATCACCATGACCGCTACTCCAATCCCTAGAAGCATCAGTCTTACAATGCTAGGTAATTTAAATCTTTCCTGTATAACAACAATGCCAAAAAATCGTCTATCTGTAAAAACCTTCCTGGTTCCTAATCACAAAAGACAAAACTGCTACGAATGGATAGAAAAAGAAATCAAAAAAACCAAATGCCAAGCTTTCATTGTCTGTCCTTTTATCGAAGAATCAGAAACCTTAACTTCGATCAAATCAGCCAAAAAAGAATTCGAGAACTTATCAAAAAATATTTTTCCAAATTTAAAACTTGAATTATTACACGGAAAGACAAAATCAACTGAACGTCAACAAATTATAAAAAATTTATCAAAAAATAAAACCAATATTTTAGTCACCACACCAATTATCGAAGTTGGTATCGACATTCCTAACGCCACTATTCTTATCATTCAGTCTGCTGATCGTTTTGGTTTAGCCCAACTTCATCAATTAAGAGGAAGGATTGGTAGGGGACAACAACAAAGTTATTGTTATCTTTTCACCTCATCAGACAATGCCAAAGCACTGGATAGACTCAATTTCATAACTAAACATAGCGACAACCTTAAAATAGCCCGGTACGATCTTAAAACTCGTGGTCCCGGAGAAATTTTTTCAACCTTTCAACACGGTTTCCCATCTCTCAAACTAGCCAACTTATCAAATGCAAAGCTAATATCCCTATCTCAAAAAATCCTCAAAACCATTATCAACGATTGCCCAAATTTTGACTTAAAAACCCTCATCCAATCCTCTCAAGCCACCCTCTCTACCATTACAAATTAAATCAAACCATCATTCCGGCAATTTTTTGTCATCCCCACCGAAGTATTTGTCATCCCGACCGAAGTATTTGTCATCCCGACCGAAGTATTTGTCATCCCGACCGTAGCGGAGGGATCTCCTAACCACCCAATCTATTTTCCAAACTCAAAAGTCAGAAGATTCCTCCGCTTCACTTCGTCCCGCTAAGCAGGATAACACCTTTCTGTCATTGCGAGCTCTTTTGTAGGGGCGACCCTTGCGGTCGCCCGCAGACACAATGACAATAATTTGGGATTTTTCTTTTTCCTGGTTCATGTAATATTACTAGAGTTTTTATCTCATTCTCAAGCAATTGATTTCAAACAGTATCATGTGTAGGTGGGTCAGCAAAACTCTATATTCACAAACATTAATAAAATTGATAAAATCAATCTGTTTTTTAATAAACAAAAAAATGCTTCATTTTTATAACACTGCCGGTCGGAAAAAAGAAAAGTTCATCCCTATCAAAAAGGGATTTGTAAAAATGTACACTTGCGGTCCTACTATTTATGACCATGCTCACATTGGCAATTTATCCACTTATCTTTTTATGGATATATTAAGAAGATATCTTAAATTTTCCAAATACAAAGTGCTCGATGTTATGAATTTCACGGACGTTGACGATAAAACAATAAAGTTTTCCAAACAAAAAGGTGTACCACTCAAAAAATATACAAAAAAATTTGGTAAATCAATCTTGAATGATTTTAGAAAGCTAAATATTAACAAACCAAAGATCATTTGCAAAGCAACAAAACACATTCAAGAAATGATAAATTTGATAGAAATACTACTAAAAAAAGGATATGCCTACCAAGCAAGTGACAAAAGTGTTTATTTTAATATTTCTAAATTTAGAAATTACGGTAAATTTGCCAAAGTCAAAAGAAAAAAGTTGTTGAACGGAGCCAGTGGGAGAATTTTAAGTGATGAGTATAACAAAGAAAACGTCTCTGACTTTGTTTTATGGAAAACCTGGGACAAAGACGACGGTAATGTTTTTTGGAATTCGCCATTTGGCAAAGGGAGACCAGGGTGGCACATAGAATGTTCGGCTATGAGTATGAAATATTTAGGACCAAGTTTTGACATTCATACAGGGGCTGTTGATCTAATATTTCCACATCATCAAAATGAAATTGCCCAAAGCGAAGCGGCTACAGGAAAAAAGTTTGTTAAATATTGGCTACATCGCGGTTTTCTTCAGGTCAACAAAAACAAAATGTCGAAAAGTTTAGGTAATTTATATGTATTGGATGAAATCCTTAAAAAAGTCGATGATCCGATGGCTTTTAGATACCTTGTTCTAACAAGTCACTATCGCAAATCCCTCAACTTTACCTTTTCAAGCTTAAAAAGTTCCAAAAGGGCACTTGATCGAATAAGAGAATTTACTGAAAGAGTTTTATCTCAGCAAAACAAGTCAAAAAATAATAAAAAAAACTTGATCGAAATAAAAAAAGAAACAAAAAAAGCTCGTAACAATTTTATTAAAGCGATGGATGATGACCTTAACACTTCAAAAGCAATAGCCGGTATTTTTAACTTTGTAAACAAAATAAACAAGCTAATAGATAAAAATATGGTTGACAAAGGGGGGATCAAATTAATTTATCTTTTCATAAAAGAAATTGATCAAGTCTGGGGGTTTTTAATACCAAAAAAACAAAAAGCCTCCAAAACAAAACACAAAGACAAGATCAAAGAACTGATAAAAAAAAGAAATAAATTAAGACAGTTAAAAAATTGGGAAAAGGCAGATAAGATCAAAACAAAATTAATAAAGATGGGAGTTGAATTAAAAGATACCTCGCAAAAAACAATCTGGAAAATCAAATAGATAAATTACACCAACAAAGTTTACCCTTATACTTTTTTATCAGCAAATAACTCGTGTAATTTTCGCTGTAAACATTGCTATGTTATAAAAAATAAACATCAAGAAATGTCGAAGAAAAACATTTCTCAAGTAGTTGGAAAATTTATAGACGAAATGGGAGTAAAAAGAATAAATATTGTAGGTGGAGAACCTTTTATTTGTGACAACATCGCTTTTGCATTAGAACAAATGATCGACAGAAAAAATATTGAGGTAGAAATGGTAACTAACGGTAGTATCGACAACCACGGGATACTTGATCTCCTAAAAAAAGTAAATTTGGCACTTTTCAAAGTAAGTATTCACACAATCAACGAAAAAAAGTTCGATTGGTTTACAACAACAGAAAAACTTTTCCCAAAAGTATTAAACAATATTAAACAATTTCTCAAAACACTTCCTTTCGGAATAAACATCACAGCAATGAAAATGAATCATCGAGAAATTCCAAACATGATATCATTTTTCGCCAAAATGGGAGTTAAGAATTTTTGGATTAGTCAGTTAACTCCTTCAGGAAACGCTCTTAATATCATGACCAAATCTCAACTTTCGAAAGAAGAGATAATACAACTTGGTAAAATTATCAAAGAAAGATTTCGAGAAAGTGATGTAAAAATTCGATATGATAACCAAACTATTTGTAAATTCGGAACTTTTTTGTCTATCAACTCCCAAGGTGATGTTTTTCCCTGCGCAGCTCTTGTCTCTTATCCTGAGCAAAAGATCGGAACTATTTATTCTTCCAACCAAGAAATCACAACCAACATTAAAAAAAAGTTAATTTCAAAAAAAAGGTTATGTTTTGTTAAACAAATATTTAGAAATTAATTAAATGCAAAAATGACCAACTTAAAAACAAACAAAGTCAGGAGAATCCATCTAGAAATTACTGGAAAGTGCAATTTAAGATGTGCCTATTGCTATAACGCTCAGTTCAATAACTCAAAACAAATTTCCAAAGAAATGAAAACCAAAGATATCAAGAGACTAATAACCGAATCGATAAAAATGGGATGTAAAGAATTTGCTTTTTCTGGTGGCGAACCATTCCTAAGAGAAGATATTTTTGAAATTATTAATTTTTGCAAAGGAAAAAAAGTTGAAATCCTTTCAAATGGAAAGTTATTAACAAAAAAACTTATCAAAAAGTTAAGTGAATATCCACAAATAAAAGAAATCAAAATCACTCTAGACGGTTTCAAATGGCACAATAAAACACGTGTCGGAAGCAGTCACAAGAAAATTATTCAAAGTATAAAATGGCTTAAAACTGCTAATTTTACAGTAGTCATTAATACCGAAGTCACAGAAAAAAACCTGCAAGAAATGCCTAAACTTTATAATTTATTAAAAAAACTAAGAATTGACAGGTGGAGAGTAGATTTGCCTTTTATTACTGGAAGATATTTAAAAAACTATAAAGAGTTTCAATTACCAAATTTTAACGACTTTATTAAAATTTTTAAAGAAATTTTAAAAGACTACTTGAAAAAAAAGCCAACCTTTGAGTTTGAACTCTATAACATATATAAATCAGAAATTACACCAAACAACCTTATTACTTTTAATAAAAACTCTCATCCATGTAGCTACAGGTCAGGAAGTTTTCCTTTAAGACCTAACGGAGATATGGTCTTTTGTCCTAGTTTTGACCTACCAATGTCAAACTATCTAAAAGAAGGTAGTTTGAAAAAAGCTATTAATAAAAAATATCAACATAAATTTTATAATCTCAAAATATCAGATATTAAAGAATGTAGAAATTGTCGCTATCTTAAACTTTGCAATGCCGGATGTAGAGTTGATTCTTATTACTATTTGGAAGATTACAAAAAACCAGACCCAATCACCTGCAATCTAATGCCTTTAATTGAAAAAGAAATAATTCCAATTCTTCCAAATAAATTAAAAACATTTTACCTAAAACTTATTGACAAAAAAGGAAAAACACCTAAAAAATACAAAATCAACAAACTCGCAAACAAAACACCACCCCCCTCAACAACCAAAACAAGTTAAAACTTATTAATTCTAATTAGAGATCGGTACAATGACCTTTAAGTGACATATTGAAATTATACAATCTTTTTCTGATTAACACAAGTATTGTCTGGAGACTGTTGAATATCATCTCCTTTTCTTAAACTGATTTAACCCTAAAATTAAATTAGAGTCAATTTTTTTTAGTAATTTTTTTACAAAAAGCTTTCTTGTCCCAAATCACAAAAAACAAAACAAACATCCTGGTCACTACTCCCATAATTGAAGTTGGCATTGACATTCCCAACACCACTATCCTTATCATTCAATCTGCTGATCGTTTTGGTTTAGCTCAACTTCATCAACTAAGAGGAAGGATTGGTAGGGGACAACAACAAAGTTATTGTTATCTTTTCACCTCATCAGACAACGCCAAAGCACTAGATAGACTCAATTTCATAACTAAACATAGCAACAACCTTAAAATAGCCCGGTACGATCTTAAAACTCGTGGTCCTGGAGAAATTTTTTCAACCTTTCAGCACGGTTTCCCATCTCTCAAACTAGCCAACTTATCAAATACAAAACTAATATCCCTATCTCAAAAAATCCTCAAAACCATTATCAACGATTGCCCAAATTTTGACTTAAAAACCCTCACCCAATCTTCCACCCCCACCCTCTCTACTATTACAAATTAAACCACTGTCATCCCGACCTACTACGTCATTCTGAACGAAGTGAAGAATCTAGGCACAAAGTGCCGTATTTAAACGCTAACACTAGATCCTTCGCTCACGCTCAGGATGACAACACGAGAAACGTAAAAAATAACACTCAACAATTTCAACTTAGTCTTACTTTTTACTTTAAACTTTTTTTTTGATAAACTACCCTCATGACAGCAGTACCAAAACATTGGCCTAGTTCCCGCCGACAAGGCAAAAGGCGTGCTTCCCAAAAAAACTCAAAAAAACTGGAAAACGCAATTTTATGCAAACACTGTCAACAGCCCAAGCTGGCCGACTTTCAGTGCCCAAATTGTAAACAGTGAAAAGCAAAAAAGATCCTCGTCATGTCCACCGACTAAAAACCATGCGTTCTGTTTTTGCCTGGCAATTCCAAACCCCAAACAAACAAACAAGCTTATCTGCCACGAAAAGAGCAAAACCATCCAATGTAGGGGCGACCCTTGCGGTCGCCCGCTTTGGAAAAAACAAAGATTTCTCTGCCATCATCAAAAATATCAAAAAAATAGATAAAATTATCAAAGACAGTGCACCCAAATGGCCACTGGAGCAAATTAACAAGGTCGATCTGGCAATTCTAAGAACCGCCTGTTGGGAATTACTTCACAAACCCAAAACACCAACCAAAGTTATTATTGATGAAGCCATCGAGCTGGCTAAAGAATTCAGTGCTCAAACCTCTGCTTCTTTTATAAATGGCGTCCTTGGCACCGGCTTGTCAAAAATTAGACCTAATAACAAGCGAACGCGCAGTCCGCCTCTGGAGGAACATGAAAAAAATAAAACAACTAGAAAAAAAACTAAAAACTAAATTTAAAAGCATTGACAAATTACAAAAAGCTCTCATTCATCGCTCCTATTTAAACGAATATAAAAATATCAAACTGGAATCAAATGAACGATACGAATTCTTGGGCGATGCAGTTCTTGAACTATGGGCATCCAAAAAATTATTCGATCTCTTTCCTGATTACCCAGAAGGCAAACTTACCAATTTAAGAGCTCTCGTAGTTTGTACCAATAATCTGGCTGATATAGCAAAAAAACTGAAAATAGGAGATTATCTGTTTTTAAGCAATGGAGAACAAAAAAACAATGGCCAATCGAACAAATCAATATTGGCAGATAGTCTTGAAGCCATAATAGGTGCTATTTATCTCGACAAAGGATCCAAAGCCGTTGAAAAATTTTTAGACAAATTTCTATTACCAACAATCAAAACTTTCGCCCAACGAAAAGTTTACAAAGATCCAAAAAGTCTTTTTCAAGAATTGGCTCAGGAAAAGAAAAACATAACACCTCACTACAAAACTCTCAAAGAAACAGGTCCAGATCACCAAAAAATTTTCAATGTAGCAGTTTATTTAAACAAAAAACTAATAGCCAAAGGAAAAGGTCGATCAAAACAACTAGCCCAAGAGGCAGCATCCCGCGCTGCTATTGAAAAAATATAAAAACCTTTGCTCAACAATTTTAGAAATTAAAAATTAGAAATTAAAAATTTCAAATGATATAATACCTACCATGCTAAGAATAAGATTATTTCCAAAAGGAAAAAAACACCAACGAACTTTCAGAATTGTGGTTACTGAAAAACAAAAGAAAGCAAACGGAAAATTTTTAGAAGACCTGGGCTTCTATACACCACAAACAAAAACACTCAAAATAGACAAAGAAGCAATGGAAAGTTGGGTTAAAAAAGGTGCTCAAATATCAGAAGGCGTAGACAAACTTCTCCATCCAGAAAAGTATCCCATCAAGAAAAAAAAGAATGTAGGGGCGACCCTTGCGGTCGCCCACAAAAACAAGGAAACAATCATTCCCAAAACCACAGAAGCCAAAAAAGAGGAAACAAAATAATATGAATTCTCCACAAAAAACCCTTTTTTATTTACTAGACGCTATTTTAGAAAATTCAAAAAAACTTACAATAAAAAAAACCAACGACACTCCAATACCCGGCATTACAACTTTTGAAATCATAGCTCCAAGCGAACTTTTGGGTCAAATAATCGGTAAAGAAGGCAAAATAATAAAATCAATAAGAACACTGATGACATCATCTTATCCTCAACAAAAATTCAACATTCAAGTTAAGGACGAAACGGATCCCTCTTCTCATACCTAACATACTGTTCTTCTTCTGATTGCCAACTTTCCCTGTTCAAAAACAATTCCAATCCTTCAAAACTGTTCAACTCAGTAAACAACTCCTCCTCTTCTTTACTCAGCTTAAAATCTTTTAATGCTAAAGAATCAATATCATTGCCCCCTTCATTTACAAAAAAAGTAGAAACACTCAATTCTATTTTAACCACGTTATTTGTAGTCGTCATTTCAAACTGATTAATAACCAAAACAGGTAAAGATTCCTCTATTCCTTTAAGAAAATCCAAATACTTGTCTTCGGGTCCATACAAAACAACATCCACGGGAATATTGGCCAGTTTGGGTCCAGATACAACATTTTCATCACTATTCAGTTCCCCGGGGGAAACAGAAAAACTATCCGTACTAAAACGATATTTTTTGGCGATACTATCAATCACATTTACCAAAAAATAAACATCCTTTTTCTTAGGTAAAGCAATATCCAGCAATAATAATCTTTTATTAAGACTATCTTCGTCAAGCCCCTCCAAATACAACAACTTCTCTTCCAATCCAACGACTTCGTTTTTCATTCTGGAAACTTTTTTATTCAAATCACTTATCTCATCGATTTTTGGTAATATAAAAACCTTCAAACTAAGGAAAAAAACAATCCCAACCAAAGCAATGGGCCAAAAAAGTTTATACATTTTTAGTTCTAATCCAAATATTTTGTTGTCAAAAATTTTCATCTTAAAAACACCTCCATCCTAAAACTCCAATGGTCATCAACCACCAATAAACTGCTAAGATTCACCGACCTAAAATTTTTATCCTTACCTTCCTTAATCCTTTCAATTATATCTTCAATCTCATCCAAAGATTCAAAACCAAAAGTACTTCCTTCCAATACAAAACTCTTTTTACCTTTTAATTCAAAAGACACAAGATCAACTCCGGGTGGAAACAATTCATCAATCTTGTCAAAAACATCAGAATATTTAAATCTGGTATCAAAAATACCACTCAATATTCCAATGCCTTGTTTCAGTTTATAACTCAAAACTAGTTTATTTGACAAAGACTCATAAACTGCCACAGATTCTTTATATCTTTTTGTATTTCTCGTTACAAAATCCTTAACAATCAAGTTCCACACAAAAACCGTCAATAAAAGTAAAACCTGTAAAGATAAAATTATTATCACAATCAAACCAACTCTTTTCTTAACTTTAATTTTATCGTTTTGAAATTTTGCCGCATTTGGCAATAAATTTAAAGACATTTTAAACTAACCCCCTCATTGCCAAACCAACTGCTAAAGCAAAACGGCATCCTTCACTATTAATATCAACCGGTAATACCAATTTTGTGGTATCAACTCTCAAAAAAGGTTGCATTACTTGAACTTCAATCCCCAAAACCTTAGTCAACTCCTCCGCAAAACCAGGCATATTCGCCCCTCCTCCACTTAAAATCAACAATCCAATCGAATTTTGCCATTCTTCCCGATAGGAAACTATAGTTTTTCTCAATTCTTCGGCTATACTGTTAAAAACCGGTAAAACAGCGTTCTTTATCTTCCCCTCCAATTCCAAAGGATTCATTCCATATGCCTTTTTGTATTCTTCGGCAGAGACCATATCTAAACCCAAATTGACAGAAATGGACCTAGTTAAAGATTCTCCTCCGGCAGGAATAGTTCTGGTGTAATAAATTTGTCCTTTGTTCAAACAAACCACCGAAGAGTATTTCTCCCCTATATCCATCAACAAAACATGACTTTCAGTTCCAACAACTTGGTTTGCCACTCTCTTTATTGCTAGAGAAGAAGATTCTAAAGACAATAATTCAACCCCAACTGACTTAAATAATTTTAAGTAATATTGAATCAAATTGTTTTTTGCCGCAATGGCAAAAACCAAAAGCCTTCCGGCTTCATCTTCCTCAACCACGTCATAGTCTATCGATACCTCATCCAAAGGATAAGGAACAAATGTCTCCGCCTCAAAACGCAAGGCTTCTTTTATTTCGTTCTTTTTGAGAGGTGGCAACTTAACCAATCTACTAATCACCTCATTTTCCGGTAAAGAAACTGCTGCAAAACTATCTTTCAATTTCATATCCCGCAATAAAAGTTTTATATCACTGGCTAATTCCTTTATTTGTTTATTATCTCCACTAGTCCAATCAGTGTTGTTCGTTTGTGTTTCACCAATACCTCTTAATTCTAAACTCTCAGCTTCTTTTGACAAAGCCACTATCTTAATACTTCCTCTACCAACATCTATACCTAAAAAATCTTTCATAAATTAGTATAACCTCCTGTGGTGGACTATTCAGAACTAAGATCTCTTTCAACCACCAAACCATCCACCATAAAATCCAAAATACTTCCACCCCATATTCTTGATACTGATACTCTTCTGTCAACAGCCTCTCCCATAGCTTCAACTTTTCCGGCCCTACCAACAGAACTAATCACTATTCCTTGGCCGGGAAAAGAAAAAGCGCCTCCATTAAGACTAATCCGAACTGAATTAAACAATGGCCTCACAGACAACAACAGGGGAGTATCACCCAAACTACTCAAATCCAAATCCGCCCCTACCCAACCACTTCCACACACACCACTATCTATCGAAGACAAAGCACCGTTAACCATCCCACCATTGGTACCAAATTCATAAATCCATCTCTCTACCCCATAGTCTATCCCATCTCTATAAAAATAACTGACCTCAATAGTACTATTAAATGAATCGTTCAAACAAACAGTAAGCCCATTACCGGTAAAATTTTCACCCATACTGTTATCGTAATCCAAGCTTCCGTCACTTTCGTGGCTCACTAGCCAAAAATTTGCCATATCATTAACCACTGTATATTCATCAAAGTCTAAAACAGTTTCTCCGCCACCGCCAATATCATCAATACTAACATCAGCCTTCGATTGACCATCAGGAGCTTCATAGTTAGTTTCTCCCGTTCCCAGATAAAACTCAATTCCAGATTCAGCCGCATTAAAAGCTTGTTTTAACAATTCCTCGTCTTTATCAATTTTAGTTTCTGTTACAACTTCACTTGAAACGGACAAACCCAAAGCCAAGGACACCGCCACCAACACTAACACCACCAAAGCCACCTGCCCGCTGGATTGACATCCTAAATTTTTAATTTTAAATTTCAAATTTTTAAACACCTTTTTTTGCTGAATTAATAATTTTAGAAAATATCAATATCAATTCCTGCACTTCTTTCAAATATTTTAAACAAGTTTCTTGAACTTTATCATCTGCCTTACTAAGCATTCTTAACCAATACTTGGTCTCATTTGCTTCTTTTTTTGAAATATAAACCTTACTCACAAAGTCCTTTTTGGAACTAGCCTGATTCGCTTCATAATAATTGGCACCAATACTGGTTGCCGATCTAACTAACTGCTGAATTAATGGTAAAACAACAACAGTTTTTTTTATGTTCTTAACAAAAACAATAATATTTTCACCAAACTTTGCCGTTCTTTCCTCTAAATCATACTTTATCATTTTTGTTTAG
This sequence comes from Patescibacteria group bacterium, assembly GCA_018902845.1. Taxonomy (GTDB): domain Bacteria; phylum Patescibacteriota; class Microgenomatia; order UBA12405; family UBA12405; genus JAHIPV01. Next base: position 11,061 of record JAHIPV010000007.1, on the reverse strand, counting down.
AAATTAAAAATTAAAAATTAAAAATTTTCAGTCCTCCCTCCACTCAATTAATCCACCAAATAACTCACTTGGCATTGTAAATATAAAATCTGGACGATAAGAAAATATCACGGCAGGACTGGTATTATTGTTAACATGGTCAACATAACTTCGAGTAAAAATTGCATCCACCCCGGCCATCACCACACCCTCAATAGTAAGCTGATTATCCGATTCTCCGCCTGCTATTACACTTCCATCGCTGACAAAAACACCTTCTGTATTAGAAACACTTTCGTTAATACTTATATCTCCACTGACGATCACCATCAAAAATTCACCCACAGGAATATTGTTATTAACATCAACAACCAAATTTCCATTTACAAATACTATTCCTCTTCCTCCAACATCTGATTCTATATCACTCATTGTAGTATTTGAAACATAAGTAACACCAAGTCCCAAATTAACAAAATATTCACTATACAAATCTTGATAAGTGCCCAGGTTTACACTAGTGTCAATCTGGGCATACCAATCATTTGGATCAGAAAAACTACAATTGTCTCCACAACCACTATTATTTCTCACAACCGGAGCTACCACTAAACCATTTGCCATTCTAGTTGAATTTATTGACAAAGATTCAATACAATCTACATCCACTGCGCAAGTGTTGGGAACATTATCAACTAACAACTGTCCGGCTTTACCACCACAACCAACCACCTGATACCAAGCATCTTGATCTCTAACTGAGGAAAAATCAACCTGTAATGACGGAACAGCCGAGTAAGGGTCAACATCTCCATCACTATCTGTCATATCAACATCATTGTCACAATCCCTAACTACCCCGGATCCAACATCAGTCACTCTAATCACCGGGATACTCCCTCTCAAATCACTATTAAGTTCAGGAGTATAAACATAACCCCAAATTAAACAATCACCAGTTCTAATATATTCATTATCGGAAATCACCTCCATATCTACATCAGCTATCCCAGCTCCCTCAAAAACGACAGAAGTCAAATTCATATCTTCCCCCAAAATACTATAACCCTCATCAGGACAAACCGGCCATGCAAATGGAGTTAAACTAGCGTCATACAAATTCCCTCCTACATCGCAAACCTGACAACTCCACACCATAAAATTCGTACCGGTATCTTCCCAACCGCTACTATCACCATAAACATCTTCCACCCTAACGTCCACATCATAAATATTAACATTATCAAAGTCTTCATTAAATTCCATCGGGAAAACCACTCTTAAATTTCCTCCAACCAAACTTACCTCCACAGCGCTATAAATACTCCAACCGCCACCGGTAAAAGAAGAAACCGGACTTGTGGTCAAATTGCTCACAGTTACACTACCGGCCCCATCCAATCTCAAAGAAATTTCCTCTATTTCATTAACACCGTCATCATCAGTTACTTCTATTACAAACCTAACCTGCCTGCTATGACTCCCTCCCTGTATAAACTCAACATCACAAATCTGATACCTGTCATCACCGTCACCGGGATCAGCCGAATCAGCCGGAACTATATCATCGTCATCATTTCTGACTTCAAAATCATCAAGCTCCGGTTCTGTATTTAATCTAAAGTATCCATAAGAAGACCAAGCCCCATAATCAATTCCACAGTCATTATTCACCGCCCTGACTCTCCAATGATAAACCTCTCCCAAGGCCAAACTTCCAGTGGTCACACTGGTCGTCGATCTGCCACTAACATAGTTATCACTCCAATCCAAATTATCAGACGAGTCATAAACTCGAACCTGATAATAATCAGTCAAAGAACTGGAATTCTGATTCCAATTCAAGGGAACCACCGTAATTTGACCTAAGTTAGTCGGATTAGATTGAGTTCCGCTGGGTGAACTTATCACTGTTATTGCCGGTGACCCATCATCAGCATCAGAACAAACATCAGAGCTACTACCAACACAATCCGCTCCTCCACAAGCCGGAGGCGGATTAGTACAAGTGCGATACCTGGTTTGACCACAAGCGGTGGAACAATCATCATCCCAACTACTCCAGCCCCCATCAACCAAACCACAGGCCCTGCTACTCGACCCGACACAAGCGCCACCACATTGTCCTAAAGTGCAAGTTCTGGTCTGAATACAAGCAGAACAGGAACTCCACGAACTCCATGTTCCGGCCAGCTGTGGCAAGGTCCCCGAACACCAACCCCCACAACCATCAGGACAACTCGATCCCACACAAGTACTGGAAGCACAAGAACAGTCAGGAGCGCAAGTACCTGTCGGTGTAGGACGCAAAGTAGGTGTATTGGTAGGCGGTCGCGGAGTAGGAGTATTTGTCGCCCCTGGCGGAGGAGTATTTGTCGGAGGAGGTATTGGCGTACTTGTTGACCCAGGTGGAGGAGTATTTGTTGGAGGTGGTATAGGCGTATTTGTTGACCCTGGCGGTGGAGTGTTCGTCGGAGGTGATATGGGTGTATTGGTAGGCGGTCGCGGAGTACTTGTCGGATAAACCCAATAACACCCATTATTAATCGTACACTCTCCACTCCAACCACAAACATTAGTACAGGTACTGACCGTCGTTCCACCACAAGGTCCGGAACGAGTCGTGGGCGAACCACAATACTCAGGAGAACAGCCACTACAAGTACCAGTATACGGGTAAACTCCACATACATCTCCATTATTATTACATAAATAATCATACTGCGAACCGGCACTACAGGTACAACCTCCGGCCGGATGCCAAGTTCCACAATCATACCATCCCTGACACACCGCCATCGCTTCCTTAACTAAAATACTTTTTAACGACAACTTCTCAGCACTCTTAAAAATCCTGAACACAGGTTTCATATCACCCATATAACGATTTATAAAAGAATAATCATCCTCGCTTAAATATTCTTCTGCCATCACACTCACATCTTTAGTAAGTCTAGTCAAAAAAGTAACTACATCTTTAGTCAAAAAAACAGACAAAATTTCTTTCTTTGCATCTTTCCACAAAATATCAGACCAATAAATATATAAACTATATTTATCTCCCGCTAAATATGTACCAAAAGAACTAACAATATTCCCATTTTTGTCATTCCGAATAGAAAATGGTTGCAAATTATCAGTCAAAACAATTTCTATTTCTTTTGGCTTCACATAAGCATTTCCCTCTTCACTATAAAGAAAAATCCCCCTGTCTTCAAAATTTCTCTCTCTGAGCAATGACAATAATCTAACCTCATCAATCATCTCTACTTCCAAATCTTCAATCCCGCTTTTAACCGACAAGCGCAATTCATCCCTTTTTCCGCCAAATTTATCAAAAAGCAAAATCAATCCCAACGCCAAAACTACCAATAAAACCAAAATACCGCCAACAATCCTTTTTCTTTTAAAAAAACCCAACATCACTTATCATAATACAACAATCCAAACTACAAAAACAAACCAGCCTCACCTAAACCCTTCACTTGTCTTGATAAAAAATCACTGAAGTACGAAAAGTATTTCCTCCTTGCTCAAAAAGCACTGGCTCAATTAAATCACGCAAAGTTTCATCACTTCCACCAGAAAACCTCACATCCCACAAAACCGTTCTATTTACCGCCCGTTGCGGAGTAGCATCATAGCGACCATCTCCCATATTACATCCACGAGCTAGTGTAGCCAAAGAAAGAGCCAAAGAAGTACTAATCCTATCATTTGTTATAAACGGTCCAGCTTCATTAACCATTCGGGAAAAAACATCATTCATCACACCTACAAACGCCACCCTACCACTTGTTTTAGAATATCCAATCATCCATCTTACTGAATCACGCGCACCATCACCACCACCACCTATAAACATGGCCTTTTGAAGTTCACCGCCAAAATCTACCTGATCAAACAAAACCCTCTGAGCCTCACTGCCGTCACTGTTAACATCTGAACTGGCCAAAAAGAAATCAAAACCATCAACCGGCTTAAAACCTATTCCACTAGGCAACCAAATTACCAAACCGGCCTGAACTTCGGCCAAAAAATCCTCCCACACAATATTATCTCTTTCTCTCCATCCATAATGATTCAAAGCACACGCTTGCAAAAAAGTCTTCGTAATTATATCCCGTGGATTAACTAAATCACCTTCACCTTCTTCAAAAACTCTTTGAAAACCTTTAGCTATCGGTAACCATGCTTCACCAAAACCACCACTACTCAGCTCCTTTAAAACCTGTCCCGGGTTTCCTCTTACATCAATACTTACTCCTGAAGATTCCGCAAGGTGTTCCTCAGTTACCGCCAAAGTATTTATAACCACCGCACCTATAGGAAGATCCCCAGCGGTGTGCAAACTAAACGGCAATCTCAAACCATCAACCTCACCGACTTCGTCAGTTTCAAAACCAAAGCTCGTCTCTTTAACCACACTATCAGGCACCTGTGCCAGTCTCACTTCCTCAGTAGGAACTGCGGTAGACTCGGGTTCGAGTGTATCAGTAGGACGTGCCCCAGCTTCCACTGTCTGATCAGCATCCGGCAATCCAGCCGCTCCAGCCACAGGAACACCACCACCTTCCGTCGGAACAGCAGTAGCCACAACCTCTTCTGGCGTCGGCGTCGTCGGCACGCAACGCGTCAAAAGCAAATCAACAAGTCCCAATCCCATCCCTATCAAAACTTGTCTCCTGCTTAATTCTATTCCAGTCTTCATCTTATTCTTTCTAAACTTTTAGTTATCTAATAACTCTACTAATCGGCAATCTGGCAGGAACATTAGAAATCCTTGCGTCAGACTCAGCTTCAACTGTTTGAGCATCACGTCCAGATCTAATTGCTGTAACAACCTCCGGAGTAGCAAGATATGCTCCCGTTGCCATAACTGTCGCAAATCCAAATTGTACTAATCGTTTTTTTGCTTCCCTTTTATCCATTTTTGCTCCTTGCTTTTAATTTCTAAAATATTTTATAATGCTAATTCCTGATTCTTTAAAACCATAATTAACATTGTTATAAGACACCAAGATTATAACATCTTTTGCCTACTTTGCAAGTAAAATATAAAAACATACACAACAATTACTCACACCCCATAAGAAACTAATACACACCCATTATACACATCCCATAAAGCTACCCAAATCCACAAAATTTCTCAAAAAATCAAAACTTCCCTTGTTTAAAAATTAGAAATTAAAAATTAGAAATTTTAAGTCACTCTCTAACCACTCTCATCACGCATTTTCACAAACTTTAAACATCAGTTTTATAAAAAAATAATAGGTTCAAAAAATTTATTGGTAGTTAGATATGTAATGGTTGTGTAATAAATATGGGTATTGTATTTTGCCTAAAAATACGATAATATCTTTATGAAATTCGAGAAAATGCTTTCGAGATTTCGAACCTTAAAACTCTAGGAGAAAGGAGGTGAGTTAAGAATGGCTCAACGCGGACGAGGACCAGGCGATCGGCCAGGTCCCTATGAATCTGGAGATGGTGACGGTGGAAGTAGTCGTTTGAATCAAGACGGATCCGTACATCACACAGACTGGCGTCGGGGACGACACACTTCGTGGGATGAAAACCGTGGAGACGTGTCAAGGGTTCACTCTACTGACCATGGAAGTGGTAGAGTAACTCAACATGACACAGACAACCGCGGTAATCCAAGACGATGATTTAGAATAGTCATCTCCACATAAAGAAGCCCTCCGTCTAGACGGTTAAGTCATGTGATCGCCATGACAGGGAATTTACCTAGGGCTTCTTTATTATAAATTTTGTTTTCAGCTTATTAAGCTTGTTAAAAAAGATTCTTTTACTACTACGGTTGGAAAAACAAAATAAAATTTGTGTTTACAAAAACTAGAGTTTGCTAAATAGAGATTTCTGCTTGGCAGGCAGTGGCCACAGCTTGTAGCTGTGGCACAAGACTAAAATACAACAAAAGTCTAAATCTCTATTCATTAAAAATTTTGAAGCGTTAAAATTTTTAATTTGCTATGAAAAAAAGAAAAATTTATTTACCAACAACTAAAGCAAGAGAGTATTTAAAAGAAATTGGTTTTTATAATGATATTACAGAAGAAAAAACCAAGAAGGTTTTTTTGAAAAAACTAAAAGAATATTTACTGGGTCAAATTTCTTCAAGATTTTTTTCTGCTTTGGCTAACGAAATACTTTATGGGTGTTTTTTAGATAAAGGCAAGTCAATAGAAAACTTGGCTTTATCAAATGCTTTGGAAGATGCTTCTGAATTAGAATATCAAAAGTCTAGGGTACTTGGTTTGACCAATGTAGAAGATGGGTTAAGATCTTTTTTTAAAAACACCAAAAGTTTGATGGGAAAATAGTTTCATGTTTTCCATTTAGCGAGTTAATCTTTCGTCATTATTGATATGTATGCTTTTTGAGGTTTGAGATAATTTTTGAGAAGTTTTATCATTCTTTTTTGTTTGATAAGACTGGCTTTTTGGACTTGTTCTTCGGGAATAATTACTTTGTTGTAATAAAAAAGACAAGAGGCTAAATCAAAAGCTATTCGATCTACGGAATCGTAATTCATGAGTGTTCGCATATCCATAAATTTATTGAGTTGATTAAATTTTTTGTTGCTTATTCCCTTGTCAATAAATTCTTCTACTATAAGTTTTGCGTTTTTGATTAACTTATTTATATTTTTTGTGTCAACGGATGATTGAATTTCCAAGCCGGAAATATCTAACCATGTCCATAATCTACTTTTTATGTAGTAGACCAATCCCAACTCTTCTCTGATTTTTTTTGACAACAATGAGTTGCTTCCAACACCAATAATGTTGTTGGCCACATTAATAGTCAGTTTATCAACATAGCTCATTTTTTTTCTGTTTGGCAAAAACCAGTTAATTAAAATTTGAGCTTGATTATCATGGCTTTTGTATTTAATAAGATGATTTTTTGGTTTTATTTTTGGCGGATTTAAAATAGGAATTGTTTGAGTATTTTTGTGTTGTTTTAAAAGATTTTTTAATTCTTGTTTCACAAGGCTTGGTTTTATATTTCCTGCTATTGCTATAGTTATGTTTTGCGGTTGGAAAAATTGCTGATGTAATTTTAAAAGCAAATCTCTACTAAGACTTTTTAAATATTCAGGTTGTCCAAGAGCATCTCTGGTAAAAATGTGTTTTCTTCCGGCCAATTGTTCGTTTACTTGTTGAGTAAATTTGTCGTACGGTTGGTTCCATTTATCTTGATATTCTTGAGTAATAATAGAAATTTCTGTTGGAATTCTTTTTGGGGGAATTGTTGGATGAAAAAGAATTTGATTTAAAAAATATAGACCTTTTGCAATATGAATGTCTGGTAGCCTTAAATTAAAACCAATTTGTTTCCCGCTAGTCCAAGCATCGCTACTGATACCATATTTTTCTTTGTAAAGTTCAACTTTGTCTTTGGTGGTAAATTCATTGGTTCCTTGCGAGACTAGGTGTTCTAATAAATGAAATGCTCCCCAATTTGGCCCTTTTTCATACCAAGAACCGGCTCTGACAAGAACAGATATGGTGACAGTTCTAACTCCTTTGATTGGATAGATAGCAACTTTTGTTTTGTTTATTTTAGTTTGAATGAATTTTGTTTTTAGCATTGTTTAATTTTGATTGTTTTTTTCCACCCAAGAACAGCTTGATTGAATTTGATTTTAAAAAATTTTTTGAAAAATCTAAAGAAATCTTTTGGATAGTGGTGACGACCAACATTTTTGGAAAGTTGTTTGAGAAACTCAAGTATTTTTTCTTTTCCAAATGTATTGACTAGATACTTGGTGAATAGAAATGCTTGAGGGTAGTTGATTAATTTATTCCAATTTTTGGAATCATGTAATTTGGAAAATTTATCTATTTTTCTAATTTTACGAATTTTATATTGTTCGGCTACATAACCGGCAATGCCTTCGTGTAACCATTTGGGGTAATAAAAACCAAGAAGATTGTTACTGAAAATGTGAGCGATTTCGTGAGTGAGGATATAAGAAAAGTCAGTGGCGGGGTGATTGGAGACTTTGTCAAAAACAGAAGGACTGAAAATGTAAATTTGTTTGTCTTTAGTATAGCCAACCAGCCAGTTTGGAGTTTTTTGATTACAAATTTTGTCCATCTGGGAGCGAGTGTAAAGGAAAGTAATTTTAATATCAGAGATGTTTTTGTTAAAAAATTTTTTGTTTTTAAGATAGTCTTTGTCAACTATTTTTTTTAAATTTAGTTTTGAGTCTATCTCAGGATCAAATTCAAAGGCAATGTTTTTGTTATTCATTGGTTTGATTTTATCATCAAAGTCGGGCGAAACCCGCAAAGTCGCGTACAAAAAAGATATGGATAATGCGTCACGAAAGGCACCGTGTGGCGACAGAGGTGGCAGGTAATTCTGTCAAGTAAATACGCGCTGTAATATTTCAAGAAAGAGCCCCTTTTAGAGGGTATGCATTTGGCGCAATGCTAGGAAACGCACAGTTTCCGCTCTTTCTTGCCCCTTTGGGACTTAAAACCAGAACCGTGACTAAATTTAAAATTAAACTTAAAAAGTGTTACAGTCATAAATATAGAATGAAAAATTCCAGTTTTTTTTTAAATAAATACCTTCGTATCTATAATACAAAAGGAATATCAATTTCAGCCAAAAAACTTCGCAATAAAATCATAAAGGCCGTATCCCAAGCAAAAAAAAATTATAAAAAACTAAAAGAACCCAAAATAAGCTCAATTGGTGTTTACATCGATATTTGGGTAAGAAAAATTATTGTTAAAGATATAGCATCCAAAAGCATAAAAGAAATTTCAATCGATAATCCTCCTTCATCATCCAAATCCTTGGTTGAATATTTTTCACTTTTTCCATATGAATTACATGAAAAATTAAGAAAAAAACTTTTTAACGTTGAGATAGAAAAACGAAAGAAAGTTTGGAAAGGTTTTAAATTGCCAATTGAAAAAATAGAAAAACGGTTTAAAAGAATGGTGATCGAAAAAACCAAATTTGCCCAAAAAAAAGAATATCCTCATTACATCGACATGTTTTTTGATAAATATAAAATACCCAAATCAGATTATAAATATTTTACCGAAAACATCAACAAAACCATTAAATACTGTAATCAGCAATTACCTAAAACCAATAATTTACCGAGTTGGTTTTACTCAAAATTTAATTTACCTTGCTTTATATGTAAAACCACCTCTTTCCCTTTCAAAAATTTAGAAGAAGCGTTTAATTCTGTCACAAAGGAGTATCAAATCCTAAACAAATTTAAAAATAAAATAGACATTAAACAAGGCAAAGAATCAAGTATGTTTTATAAAGAAGAAACAGACCATTTTGAGATTGTACTTGACAAAAATCTTAACACTCGCCACCAAATAATGGATCTAATTCATGAACTGGCTCATACCATTGACTATCTTAACGATTTTAGTAAAAAAATCAGCCCCATGAAAAAAGGTTCTTATCAAAACGAAAAAAAAGCTCTAAAAATTGAAATTGCAATTTTAAAAAAATTAGCCCCATCACTTTTAGAAAGTACTTTTACCGAAGCACTGTTGGTTTTTAGAAGAACATTATTCGAAATCGAGCTTTATACTAATCCCAACCAAAATTTAAGACAACTTTATGCTTTAACATTTAATCAATGTTTTAAAAAAGCAAAACAAAAAACCAATCCACTTTATATCTTAGATGAACGCATTGTTTTTAGACCTTTTTCTTCTCTACCTTACGCAATAGCTCAATGTCAGGTATTTTCCAATAAGTAGTATTGGCAAAAACTAAACATATGATTTACAAAATAAAAATAGACAAAAAATTAGTAGATAAAATCCTGCGCTACCTCACTAAAACAGACTCAAAGGGTTACCCAAACACAAAAAACACCTGCACCAAAATGCATGAAAAACTCTTCAAAAACAATAACAATTTTGCCAAAACCGCTAATCATTTACTTTATCTAACCAGAGAAAAGTTTATTAAAGAAAAACACTACACCAAAGGGGAATCTCTTGGTTTTGTCGATTACTCTTTAACCAACCGTGGTCTTCAATACATACAAAACAGCAATTGTTCAACTAAATACATCATTTACAAACTAAAAATAGAAATAGATAAAAAATTAATAGATAAAATTTTGCATTATCTCGATTACATTTACCCAAATGACAATTATCCCGAAAAAGAAAGCACTCTAGTAAAAATAAAGAAAAAGTTTTCTGATGTTGACCCCATAAAAATTGAAAACCATTTACTTTATTTAGTCAGAAAGGATTGGATAGAAGAAAGGCATTACTGCATGAATGAAGGCATTGGTTTTGTAGATTATTCTATAGAGAACAAAGGCTCGTATTATCTAGTGAACAAACAAAACAAATCCGACAATCGACTTTTAGACCGTCTTGATCGACTTATTAACCTAACTCTTGACCAACTAGAAAAAGAAAATCTAAAAAAATCTTTCAAAACTTTTAGTGAAAAATTTACCAAATTAATTCCTTCCAAATTCTCAAATCTGGACAAACTTAATCACCAACAAATTTTTGTTGGCAGTCATTATTTAGAAAAAAAACAACTTTTTTCAGAATTACTACAACTTTGGAAGCAAATACAACAAAATCTTTTACCCTTTAGTGATTCGCCAAAAAATCTCACAAAATCATTATTAAAAACAAAGCTAAAAGTTTTTCAGAAAAAAATAAAAAAGATCAGAAACAGCTCAAATACCAACTAATCAACTTCTCACAACCTCAAAAACTTTTCTTGTTTTATTCTTGTCTTTAAACCAATTGTTTCTCGTAATATTGCGATCATCAATTGTTGGAATTATTCTAATGTCTGAATTTGGAAATTGTTTCTTAAAAGTCATATACAATCTTCGAGCATGGTAAGTTTTACCAATCAAAATCAAAACTCGGTCATCCGGTTTATATCTCTTAATTATTTTTTTGGCATAAACGGCATTTTCTTTTGTATTGGTAGATTTATTTTCAGAAAAAATTATTTTTGCCAATACTTTGTGTTTAATAAGATAATTTTTTTGTTCTTGTGATTCAGTTACACCTT
>JAHIPV010000006.1 GCA_018902845.1 Patescibacteria group bacterium | reverse complement strand
TCTGATAACGAGTTTGCTAAATTAATGAGAGAAAAAGAAAGAATATTGTTTAATAGTTTAGAAAAATTTAACAAAAAATTTGATTTGCACCAAAAAAGCCAAAGTTAAATTTCACCATCATTTTTCAATTAGTTAAGACTATTTTTGCAATCTACTATCCTCTACCATCGGTTTATCTACTGTTTTTCTTTTATCAAGTTCGGCTAAAATATCTTGAAAAACGGCATGACCGTTCCAGTATTGGTTATTAGCGAAAGTACACTTAGACATTAAACCACCATTTCGGAGATCGAATTTGTCGGGATCCTTTCTTTTCTGGTCAACAATACCGAGAACTATTAAGAAACTAGTAAAACGGTTTATAAGATCATCTTCGCAGCTTCCGCAATAATAGAACTTGTTTTGTATACCGTCATCAACTAATTGAGTAAGAATATTTCCTTTATTAAGATCAGTACTTAAAATATCTGATATCAACTTAACACACGTTGCCTTCCAATGACTGTCACTAATATTTCCAGCCAATATATCTCTCCCAAGTTGGGTAAAATTGTATCGGTTTACAATTAAGGGAATCGTAAAAAAGTCAACGGTATTTTTGAAAGTTTCTGTGGAAAATATATCAAAATTTGGTTCGATGGAACACTTTATAATTTTTCTTACCTTTTCAGGACCAGGTGTTGACTGTTCGATTTCCACGAGAGCATTTTCGAGTGTAAATTCTCTAGGTTGCTGTTCATCGGATCGATCGATTATGTCTAAATTATTCCTAGTCATATTGCCCTCCAGCAATCCTAAGAGCATCTTCAATATTTTTCCTGCTACCTTCTTCGATATATACTTGCCGTAGTGTATTTAATCGTCCTTCGAACCAGTTAACTTTATCTATGCTTCTGTTCTCGTCTAACCAATTTTCTAATTCCCTGATAATTCCAAAATCTTTATTTTCCAGTCCATTAAAATATCCGACAACGGTTTTCCATAAGTAATTTACATAAGTCCACAATACGTCTTTTCTCTTCTTGTCTTTTAATATTTTGGCCGAATAATTCAAAAGATCAATAAAATCATTTTTGTACTTGTCGTTACCAATTTTCATAAGTGGCTGAGCTAAGGACATTCCGTCTGTTTCTAGTTCAACATGGGATACCCAATGCTCAACATCAATTTCTGGTAATTTATATTTTCCAGCTTCTTTTGCCCATTTTTTAATTTGCTTAATTCTTCCTTTAATCGCCTCTTCGTTTTTAAACACTGCAATTAGTACATCTGTTGCCGCCTTATTCGCCTCTACTGATCCCAAATCTTTTTTAATCTCATCTCTAACTTCAAGGTTTTCTGAACCTATTGATCTCCCCAGTGTTTCAACGGCATATTTTCTATCCTGGCTACTTAACTCCTTGTCAGTGATAAAAGACAACAGTACCCTTCTTGCTGAATTTAATTTATAACCCTTTTCCCAATAGTTTCGAACTAAATATATATATGAATCTGGCAAAAAATATCTAATATCACCAGTTTTATCCATGTAGACCTTGTTAACCCAAATCAAATCTTTATCTTTGATTTGGTCAATAGTTTCACGTATCATCTGCCTATCTTCGGAATATGCGAAGGGGAGAAAGTCAACAATCTTTTGTCTATATTCCTCTAACTCTATCCCTAAGTGTTTTGCCGTTCTGATCACGTGTCCAAAATATGAAGCTATTGTCGATATGTTGTATTGATTGATCCGACCACCTTCATTTTTTTGGATTTTTACTACAATATTTCTCGGTTCGATCTTCTCTAGTCCTTCATCGATCACTAGTTTTCTTAATCGTTCTTTTTCCTGTTTCGTCCATTTCGATATAATTAGCTTTTCATTTTGATTAAAAAATTCAAACACTGACGGAAAATACTTTTTCTCCCTGTCGGTTCCTAACTGTCGCCGAAATTCCTTAACAACTTCTCCATCTCGATCGTAATCCTGTTGATAATCACTAAGGTTTTCTATTTTAGTTACTAATCTTTTTTCAACGGCTAATTTGTAGACGGATTCGTTTTCGTATCTAGTACCATATATCACCTGGTCAGCGAACCTTCCACATCTCTCACTGATACCACTAAGTTGTTTGTGAAATCCTGTTACGTTTTCGGTAGTTATCAACCAAGAAAAAAGAGCTATGTAGTTATATACTAATCTCTCTTTTCTCTCTTTGTCTTCGTCGCTTTTCTTAATTCCTTCAACTAGTTCAAAAATATACCCCGAACATTTTCTTTCAATAATCGTCGCCAATTTTTTAAGAAAATACGACCTCTTTTGATCGTGTATATCATTCCGTTCAAATAAGTTTTTGATAATTTGTTTGAGCCATTCAATGATCTCTGCATCTATAAATTTCTCAATTTTTTTGATAATTACCTCATCCCCATTTTTGTCCTTGCTGTTAAAAATACTCTCCTTGTCCAAGAATTTTTTTAAGAAATCAGGATTATTGACCAAGTGTTTTAAAAATATCTTTATCCCTTCTTTTGATGTGATTTGGTAAAAACCGTGACGGGAATAAATATCAGTCTTTTCCTTTATTATTCCTTTAATTAACATTTCAATGACAGTTTCATTATTAGGATCAGTTTCATAACAAAACTGGATAAAGGCTTCTCTTACTAAACTGTCTTGATGATTAAGACAGCCACTCACTTGTGATATTAATTTCGTATCATGATAGGTCGCTAACGCCACTAAAGAATGTCTTTGAACCACCCCATTTTCATCATTATTATTTGCAAAATTAACCAGCCTTTCTTTCCACCAATCTTTTTCACTGCCGGCAGTAAGAGAGGAATTATTCTTCATTAGTCGAGCTACTATATCTACAATTATTCCTCTTCTGACCAAAATATCACTTTTCGTTCCATTATCATTTTGAATATCAGTCTTGAGTTTTTCGTAATCATCTTTTTGACAGAAGTCGAATAGTCTGGCTCTTGTCCAAATTGGCAACCATATTTTTTTTCTTTGGTAAGTGTTATAAATTAAGTTAAAAATTTGCTGTCTTTTTTTTGGCGATAAGCTACCAGAATCCACAGAAGTAATCGCGTCACAAAAACCATCATCCACTAATTCGTTATTGTTTTCTATTAACTTCAGCAACCATTCCCGAACTTCATTACTTTTATCGCTTTTCAATAAAAATCTAATTACTCCGTACCAAGAAAAAGCAATTGCTAACACATCACTATCATCTTTTACTAAGGTGAATTGTTCAAGTCTGTCGATAAAATTGTCCTGCCTAGATAAAAAATCAGCCACTAAAAATTCAGAAATCGTATGATGGCAAAAACCGGCTACATCTTCTCCTTCCTTCTCGTATTTTTCTGTTAAACCAGTCTGTTCCAAACTTTTTACGTCAATTTCAAGTCTGTTTAGAATTTCCATAAATTCAATGGAATTGAATTCATTTACTTGGTGCAATTCCATAACCAGAGCAAGTCGTGTTAGCTTATCTAAAAATTTACCACCACCGGATACCTTGCTAAATAAATATCTATAAAAATCGTATTTCTCGAATAAGCCCTCTAGTTTCGTTTCTTTTAAGTAAGTAACCAAAATGTCCAAAAAACGGGGGATTGAGACCAGACTGTTATAAGCATCTAGTCTCCAAAACTCTTGGATTATCTCGTTAATTATTTTGTTATCCAATTCTAAATTTTGTTTTAGTTTTGTTTTGACCTGGTTGTTTTCTAGTCTGTTTATTTTCATAAAAATTTTTAATAAAAAAAATTAGAATTAAAATCAAAATTCTAAATACTTACCCCACAGGACATAATTAATCAGAGCATGCATTTTCAACAGTTTTTACCTCTTCTCTATTCAATCCATAAATCTTATAAACTTTTGAATTTATTTTACATTCAATATCTTTCATCTTTTCTTCAACTATTCGTTTCTTCTCAATCTTTAACATACCTTTAATTTTAGATTTTAATTCTAAAATTTTATCCACTAACAAAATCAATTCTTTTTGTGTTTTTTTATCACTAATCTTAATAGGAATTTTTAACAACGGAGCTTTGTCTATTTGAAGCATCTTACCTTGTCGCTTCCCTTTCTTTAATAACCAATAGAAGACCACATTTGAATTTAATATTGCCAACAAGTATTTCAGATCTACACGATCAGTCTTTATTACAAAGAAAGTTTGCGAAACATAACAAGAAAAATCACTATATGAAAATTTTGGATAATCAGTTTTTCGAACTGAAATAATTTTCTCTCCAACAAAAAATCTTTCATCCCTTGCTCTGTGAAGTCCATATGGACCAAAAGAAGAAGTAATTATATTTTTATATTTAACTAAATGTTTTTTGATATTAGAAAAGTTTGAAATATTTTTATTAATATTTGATTTTGTATAAATTATCCATTTTTCATTCTTTTTATTTGAATAGTATCGCTCTATTTGATTAGTGCTGTAATAAGGTTTGATCAACTTCCTTTCTTCTTTAGACAAACCTAAACTTTTTAGTTCTTCAGAATCAATTACAAAAATCCCATCACCAATACTTCCATTAGAAATTTGACTCAAGTGACTTTTTAAAACAGTTTCTTGAGGAGATACGATTCCTTGTGCTACTTCTTTGGGTGTCAAAATAAAGTTTCCAGCATTTTGTATCTTGTCTAACAAGCTTCCCGTGTTTTTCGATACAAAACTAATAGTTTCATCTTCATATTTTTTTGGTTTCACTTCAATTTTTTCTAGATTTCCTAACTTTTTAATAAGCTCAACTTCTTGAATTTGTAAGTCATTTATTTTTGTATAACCGATACTGTATTTCTTTCTCGGAGTTTTCTTCCTAAAGATTAATATCATCGTCTGGATACCAGCGTCTCCAAAAACTTTATAATCCCCAAAATCAATAAAACTTACTATCTCGCCATCTTTTAAAATCTTGTCTCTCATGACACTGGCTCCAGCATTTGTTATCCAATTATTTGGTGCAATGAAACCTAAATAACCACCATCCCGCAACAAGTCAATCGCTTTACAAGCAAAAAGAGTCCAAAGATCCATTTTGCCCTGATAATAAGGACTGTTTCTTAGCCCATCAAAAGCTTGACGGTTTACAAATTCTTTTATATATGGAGGATTACCAATGATCACATCAAAACCAGGATTTTTTCTTTCAAAAACTTCAGAATATTCCTCTTTCCAATCAAAAGCTTTATCAGTTTTATTTTTATCTTCTATCAACGAATTTCCTATCCTAATATGTTCGGTAAGCAAGGGTAATTTAAAATTAGGAACAACAGCCTGTAACAATAAATTCAATCTCGCGATTTCTATTGCCTGATCATCTAAATCTACGCCAAAAATGTTTTCATTTAAGATTCTGAATTTTCTCAACGCGGTTGATCCATCATTCCCAACCTTTTCATTGTTTATTTTTCGAAAATATTGGTTCAAATAATCAAAAGCATTAATTAAAAAAGAGCCACTACCACAAGCAGGATCTAAAATTTTAATTGACTGCTTCTTTGCTAATCCTTCAAGTTCCTCAATTTTCTTTCCAACCGTGTTCCTAGTAATATAATCAACAATATAAGTAGGTGTGTAATAAATACCTTGTTTTTTTCGTTTACCCTTATCTTCTTTGCCTTTTTGAAGATGTCCTAAATATTGCTCATAGACTTTACCTAATACATCCGCATTTATAGCATCAAATCTATAACTAACCTGCTCTTGTTGATTAGAATATAAACTCGGAATTATTTTTTTAAACGGTACTCCTTCGGTATCTAACTTTTCACACTGATGTTCTAGAAATAAATTACTATTGTATATTTTGTCAAATTTCCTGAACAAGGGGATTAATAATTCAACAAAATTATATGGTTTAAAAGCATTAATTTTCCACTTTTGAAAAGTCTGCCACAAAAATTTATCTTCTAGCCCTTTATCTTCAATAACACGAATAAATATCAACCTATCAAGAATCCGCTGTACCGATTCGTTTAAAATCTCTTTGTCAATATTAGAATTCCAAGATTTAAAATTTTGAGTCAGTGTGTCTCGCCATCTAACCAAATCACTTGCTAACAACTCGTTTACTTTCACTCGCTTCTGTCCTATACCAAAACTCGTTAAAGTTTTGTCTAGTAAATTATTCTCAAAAGACTCTTTTGACAACAGCCACAATTTGTCAAAGTTTTCTAAATACTGATCATGTTTAAAATCAAAAATGGCTTTCGGTTTTTTAACACTTTCTTCAGAGTTAAAAAGCTTAAGACCCTCGAAATCAGATAAAACTACCCAAGGCACTCCTCGGTTCCAACCATACTCAACCGTTTGCTTGGCCCACTCGTCTTTATCTAAATTTACTGGAATAGACTTTGCTTCTAACAAAAACTGAGTTATATGATTTAACCGAAAAGAATAATCAACACGACCGGAAATTACAGGATCTTCCTCCATAACATCTTCTCTAATATCCCAACCTAAGGCTTCAAAAAGAGGCAAGATAAAATTTTTCCTAGTATTGGCTTCGTTATATTTTTTTCTCTGTGATAGAGACAAAGCATCAAATTTTTTCACTAAACTCAATATCTTTTCTTTTGCTTCTTTTTTAAAATCCATGTTCATATTTCTTATTTCATTAAACTATCAACAGTAACACCAAGAGCTTTTGCGATTTTTACCACTACAAAAACAGATGGTTTTTTTATCACACTCGTTTCGATTTTTGTCAGAGTGGTGTAGGGGACATCAGCCTTTCTTGCCAATCGATCTTGCGACAAACCCAAGCCATTGCGTAGCTTTTTAATTTTTTTACCTAATTTATTTCCTTGATTACTTTCCATATTTTGATAACATTAAATTGTGACACAAAATTACTATCAATTATTACTATTATACCTCAAAACTGTTCGTACTTTTGAAAAAATTTTGCTTTCGGCCAGAATAAAGTTCGATCCAATAAAACATTTGGCGGTTTTTAAAAATAAATCCTTCGGCGGGGCTGGTGGCCCGCCAGCTGGCGGATAAACTAACAGCCCTCGCCGAGGACATTTAGTCCCGAGCGTAGTATCGGGATCCAATAAAATTATCAATTAATGAAGAAAATCCGTTAGCCCACCAGAGGCGGATATAGATTTTCAGATATAAGCTTCGCAACGAAATAAATTCCGAAAAATCGGAATTTTCGATCTTCTACCCGCTTAGCGCCACTGGCCTTAAGCAAAATTTTAAAACAGAGAAAACAAGCAAAAGCGCAGTCACCCGCAGGGGGAACCAAATGAAATATTTTACCTACGCCCGAAAATCTACTGAATCAGAAGAAAGACAAAAGCTATCTATTCCCGCTCAAATTTCAGAATTGAAAGAATTTGCCGCTAAAGAAAAACTTGAAATCATCGACTCCTTTCAGGAGTCCAAAACCGCCAAACAACCTGGTCGAACTGCCTTCTCCCGGATGGTGAAACAAATTGAAAATGGCATAGCTGATGGAATTTTGGCCTGGCACCCTGATCGTCTATCCCGAAACTCAGTTGACGGTGGTCAGCTCATTTACCGCCCCCTAACTTCTGGTTTGAAAACACACCCCAAGGCAAGTTTTCTTTAAACATGGCTTTTGGTCAGAGCAAATATTACATAGACAATTTATCCGAAAACATCAAACGAGGCTATCGGGAAAAACTGCGCAAAGGTTTATATCCCTCATTTGCTCCTTTGGGTTTTCTTAATAACCGTCAAACCAGAGGTATTGATCCCGACCCTGCCAAAGCCGGTTTTATTCGATTGGCTTTTAAGCTTTATGCCGGCGCTAACCATTCGCTTGACTTAATAGCCAGTATTCTAGAAAAGCAAGGTTTCACTAGTTACAAAGGCGCTGTTGTTTCCACCTCCTGTCTCCATCGGCTTTTAAAAAATCCTATTTACTACGGCGCTATTCGTTTTAACAAACAAATTTATCAGGGTGTCCATCAGCCCATAATCACCAAGAAACTTTTTGATCAGGTTCAAACTGTTTTTCAGGCTCGCACCAATGTCAGGCAAAAACGCCTTACTCACAATTATCCTTTCATGGGTTTTATGAAATGTGGCCAGTGTGGTTGTAGTATCACTGCCGAAAAACAAAAAGATTACATCTATTATCACTGCACCAAAAAAAAAGCAGTTTGTCACCAAAAATACCTTCGCCAACAAGACCTAATTGATCAACTCAAAAACATCATCAAAAAAGTTTCTTTAAGTGATAATTGGGCCGAAAAAATGATTAAGGAATTAAACTGGGATAAAAGTGGCTACACTATTTTAGTTAATGGTGGCATTCATCAAGAAGTTAGCCAGATTCATTTTCATCTTTGGTCGGGAAAACAAATTAAGTAAGTCTTTTTTGTGCCAATGCCTTTCCGGATCCTGATTTTAAATATCTCTCAAAATGAAACGCCTTATATTTATCAACAAAATATCCGTACCAAATTAATTTCACGGGTAATATTGACTTTGTTGCTGGAACCTGACCATTTTTGTGTCGGTCAAGTCTTTCTTTCAGATCACTCGTGCATCCTGTATAAATCTGCCCATTGCTACACCTGAGAATATAAACAAAATACACAAATAATTATACATTTTAGCGGACATAGTCCGCCGAAGCAGGGAACAGTAATACCTTTTCAATGGTAAGGTGTGTCTATCGGCAACCCTCCTACGTTATAACTTCGGAGGGCGAAGGCGGTGTTTTTTGATTGATGTTCGAACATTTTTTGAGCAAAACCCCCAATAAGGAGGCCAGCCCCGCCACTGCTCGACAAGATCGCCACACCACAGAAAAATACTCTTTGCTCTTTTCATTTTGCGCGCGCCGGATTTCTTTTTCTTCTAATGAGAAGAGTATTTTTCTGCGGTGTTCTGCCCTCCAAGTATTCGGGCAGGTGGCGGGGCTGGCCTCAATTTGATTTCGCAAAGGAAAAGCGGAATTCCCCCCAAACCCCCCTTCCGCCTTTCCTTTTCTCAAACGGAACGGGAACGGAAGCAGGCGGGCAAAAATTCCTTCCCCCCAACCCCCTTCCTTTTTGCCCGCCTGCTTGGGCTTCGCCCCCAAAACTTTTCGGCGGAC
>JAHIPV010000005.1 GCA_018902845.1 Patescibacteria group bacterium | reverse complement strand
TCTGATAACGAGTTTGCTAAATTAATGAGAGAAAAAGAAAGAATATTGTTTAATAGTTTAGAAAAATTTAACAAAAAATTTGATTTGCACCAAAAAAGCCAAAGTTAAATTTCACCATCATTTTTCAATTAGTTAAGACTAAATATATCACTCAAACCATTTAGATTTAGCAATTTAACCAAAAATCTATCTATCCCCAAACAAAACCCTCCATGAGGCACTGGATTTTTAAACGCATCCAAATAAAACTGGTATTTTTTATACCGCAATCCCGTTTCTTTTATGCCTTTTAAAAGTTTTTTATAGTTAGTCTCGCGGATAGCACCAGACACAATTTCCCAGCCTTTATATATAACATCAAAACTTAAAGTTTTATCCTCCTTAGTTCGCTTTGTATAAAATTTCTTTATAGAACGAGGATATTTGGTAATCGCAAATAAATCCGTTTTATATTCGTCAAAAATAATTTTACCAAGTTTTTGTTCTAGCTTATACCCAAAATTTACACCATAACCAATTTTATTTTTTGGATATTTACTGTTCAAAATATCAAGTGCCTCGTTGTAAGTTATTATTTTGATTTCATTGGAAATTACATGGTTTTTGGATATTTTTCCATCTTGGAAAAGGTTTTCAGTTATTTCATGTAACAATTTTTGCAACAAAAAAATTAGCTCATTTAAATTTTTAACACCGGCTATTTCAATGTCTAATCCATATGCTTCAGAAAGATGCCTCGGGGTCGGGTTTTGCTCTGCCCTCCAAAACGGACCTAATTCAAAAAGCTTGTCTACTCCCGAAAGAACTAATATCTGCTTGTATAATTGGTTGGACTGTCTTAAAAACATTTTTTTTCCATACCAATTTACTGAAAAAATCTCTTCTTCGGGGTCATTTCTTACTGGATCGGTTGCAACTGCCGTAATCATGGGTGTATGAACTTCAGTAAAACCGAGATTTATTAATGTTTGTCGAACAACAAAATAAACATTACTTTTAATTTTGATATTCGGAATCTTGGACTTATAAACTTCATTATTTGTGTGAAAATGTTTTCGTCTGGTGTCTTCTTTTAATCGAAAAATCATTGCATCAATAGTCTTTGTAATGTGTATAGAAATAATATCTTTTGCAATTAAAATACTGTCTTTTCTTAGTTTCTTATTATGTAAGGAAAATTCGTTTATGGATTTGAGATTGTAAATTTCATAAAGAGTTTTTACTAAAAGTGTATTTTGAGGAATACCTAAATCAAAAATGAGAGCATGTTTACTATTATTTAAAAATTTTAGTTGCGATTTCTTAAATATTTTTGGTGTAGCAAAAAAAACAACAGTGGGCTTAATAGCTAATTTTTGGATAGAGTTTAAGGCAAAAATTTTCTTAATAAGCTTATTTTTTAAAAGTTTTTTAGCTTTGGCAATTGTTCTGTTTACCATAACTAAATTTATATATCCATTTTCATTAAGTATCTTGCACAATAAGTTTCCCGTTGAACCCGCACCAATGATTAAAATACATGAATCTTTTGGAATTGATTTCTCAAGCATCATGTCTACTGCTGTACGTTCTGTAGAAACATTTCCCTTACCAATATTTGTAGTATTTCTTACTGTGTTAGATACTTTTCGAGCATTGTTAAAAATAATTTTAAGAATGGTTCCCGCGGTTTTGTCTTCCAAAGCAACATTAATTGCTTGACGTACTTGTCCAACAACCTGATTATCACCTAAGGTCACACTCTTAAGCCCACATGCCGTTTCAAACAAGTGCTTGATTACTTTTTTGCCTGAATATTCAAAGATATTTTTCGATTTAAATGACGTAGATTTCCCAGATCTCTTTTTCCATAAATTTACTATTTCAGCCCTATGATCCATTGACGATACATAATAAATCTCGATACAATTACACTTGCTTAGTATCACACACTCATTTAATTTGAGCTGATTTTGGATCTCTTTGGCAAATAGACGATGGTTTTTTATTACATATGGATGTATGGTTTGCAGGTTTTTTATTCCCATCAAGACTGATAGGCAGTATATTTTTTCAAGTTTGTTTTTTATATTATTTCTCATTTGCTTAATAATCAGTATCATATCAAAAATTTAAGATTAAGAAATAGAATACGGGTAAATAGTATTTTTAACTTTATAAATTATAATATCCATAGAATTATGGATTCTAAATATAATATAATAATTGTTGTACCAGTCTTGAATGAGGAAAATTATCTTCTTAATTTTATTAAGTCAATTGTCAAACAAACAATAAAGCCAACTGAAATTGTTGTTGTCAATAATGGCAGTATAGATAAAACAGCTGAACTGGCTAAAAAGAATTTATGTGTTGTTTTGTATTGCAAGAAGAAGGGTATAGGGCCAGCTAGATCAGTTGGGGTAGATTATGTACTAAATAAATATAAAAATTATTTAGATAAAACTATAATTATCCAGCTGGATTGTGATGAACTAATTATTCGCTCGGATTATATCGCTAAAGTTGTAGAAGCATATAAAAGTGATAAGAATTTAATTGTAACGACAGGTCCTGTTCATTATGAAATTAATTTAAAAAAACATCAAAAAAGGGTTGTTGAAACAGGTAAGCAATTTAGAAAAATATTTTATGTAAAAACTCTAGCTGAGTTATTTGCTGATTTTGGGAGAGATATAAACAACTATCTTATACCAGCTAGTAATCATAAATTTTTTACTGGTGGAAATACCACATATAGAGCAGATGTATTCAAGCTGAAAAATGTCAGTTTTCCACAAAATAAAAGCTGGGAGTCGATAGTTATCTCAATTCGAATACAGCAACATATATCAGAAGATCAAATAAGATTTGTTAAAGAACAAGCCGTAATCACATCTAGTCGTTCCTTTACCAACTCTGAGGGAATTGTCAGCCCTAGCAGACTGAAGTGTATTAGAAAAAGAGGATACATACAGCCATATAAATCTAAGAATAGTTTGTCCCCTCAGCAAACCGTTAATAAATTGATTAGACAGATAGATAAAGAAACGTACAACTTGTCTAACAATGAATATGTTAAATATGTTAAAAAAGTAATTATTAAAAGAAAAAATGTTAAGTCTTATAATAATTATAAAGTACTTCCGATGCTCCACGCATCTACTTTAAAATTAATTCCAAATAAATACATTTTAATAAAATATTAAGTTCCTAATAAATTGTTTACTGCGTTTACTTGTGCATTTAACAGGACACTTGGATACTTCGTAATCAGTTGGGTAAACAACTCTTTTGGTGAACAACCCCTTGCATTATTTTGATCACCACCGCATACCACTTGGTAGTAAAAGTTCAAAATAGAAATACATTTTTCAATATCAAATTCTTGAAATTGAAATAATAACCTTAAGTCATGCTGGTCACAATCTCTAATTCTCCAGTCAGATGCATATACTGGTATCAATCTCAATTTAGTAGCTACGTATTCTTCGGGTATGAGAGTGAAAAATTCATGTTTATTGCCAATAGTATCAGTGATTAGAGATTGAGTGATATCGATACGATACTCTTTTCCTTTTCGTGAGGCAACCTTCAAAAATCCTTCTGAAGAATGATCTTGCAAAAATCTTATTAAATGTATGTTTAATTGTCTTGGCAGGTTTGGCGCTAAAGGATCTTTTTTTGTAAACCAAAGCCAGCCATTAGTAGTATTATTTTCTATCCAACTATCTTCATCAAAGATCCCACATAAACTAGCGATTATTATTTTTCTTAAATTATTTATATTTTGAGTTTTATGTAAAACGATAAAATCAACATCGTGATGGAAGCGTGTAATTTTATTACCAATTACAGAATCTACACCGTATCCTCCATCCAAAATTGCAATATACTTACTTTTGCGAAGAGTTGAAGAAATAGTTGTCGCAATTTTTAAATCATCAGCCATCCGATTTTGTTCATGTTCCGTTAATTGCCAACAATATTTATTTTCTTGTGCCATAATTAAAAATTTGTTGTAATTATCAAGAATAAAACAAGAATGTTTCTTTACTACTTTCTGTAGAATTATATCATTTGAAAGACACGAAAAAACATTACCCGAGTTCTAGAAATAACTACAATTTATACCTCTTTGTCTTTGATAATTAACCTTTTATTATGTAATTAAATTTTTGTGTTTTCTAATCCGAACCAACAGTTTTTGAACTATTCCTCCACTAGTTCAATGTATTTAAAAACAAAGCTAAAAGTTTTTCAGAAAAAAATAAAAAAGATCAGAAACAGCTCAAATACCAACTAATCAACTTCTCACAACCTCAAAAACTTTTCTTGTTTTATTCTTGTCTTTATACCAATTGTTTCTCGTAATATTGCGATCATCAATTGTTGAAATTATTCTAATGTCTGAATTTGGAAATTGTTTCTTAAAAGTCATATACAATCTTCGAGCATGGTAAGTTTTACCAATCAAAATCAAAACTCGGTCATCCAGTTTATATCTCTTAATTATTTTTTTGGCATAAACGGCATTTTCTTTTGTATTGGTAGATTTATTTTCAGAAAAAATTATTTTTGCCAATACTTTGTGTTTAATAAGATAATTTTTTTGTTCTTGTGATTCAGTTACACCTT